>CANQND010000010.1 GCA_947625115.1 uncultured Clostridia bacterium
GGATATCAGTCAATGGGTTGAATACAGTTGGTATCTGCCCGACGGCACGGAAGTTGAAAGAGTAGGTATCTACGACGAGGACGACGCACTTTTGGGCTACAAGTTCCACGCAGAGGGAGCAGGAGAGGGCGTATATGTCAAGAACGCTTCCGGCGAGGACGCTTGGGACGACGAAAACCTTATCGTCAAGACAAACATCTGGACGGACAAAGACGGAACGGAAGTTCAACTTGTTCCCGTTTGGAATGAGGACGGAACGGAAGTTATGGGTTACGCTTATACAACCGTTAACGGTGAAAGAGTTGACTTTGACAATATGGTTTCAAGACTTGACCACCCCTATCAGTGGTATGACGTTGACGGCAACAAGATTTCTCAACAGACAATTACCGTTAAAGAGAACGATGTAGACGTCAGCAGAACCGTATTCGTAAAGGAAAACGGCAGCAGAGTTCAGTACTCGTTTACATACGAAGAGGGCAAATCCGTTACCAGAGATCTCTACACTTCCGATCTCAGCGCGGTGGCGACCTACAACGAACACTATCAAAACCTGCTTGACGCGGCAGATGAAAACGGCTACGTCAAGATGACCGATGCTCTTGTTGAAGATCTTGCCAGCTTGATAGCATATCTCAACAACGGCAGTTACGATTGGAACGCATATATCGAATATCGTGACGGCAACAGCGACCCCGTGGGACCCAACGAAGATATCCCGTACGGAGAGGTAGAGTGGGAGGAATTCTGCTTCTACGGAAAACAACGCGACGCGTTTGACTTCGACGGCGTAGGTATCCTTGCCCACGACGAATACACGCTCGACTTCATCATCGAAAAACCCCTCAGCGGATTCTATCTTATCTACAACCTGTCGGGATCGATGTGGCTTGTCAACACCGAACTCTACAATCAATGCGTCGGTTCCAGCCAAGGTGCCTACACCAACAGCTACGCCACATCTAAGGAAACGTACGTAGGCTTTGGTCCGTACAAGATCAGCAGTTTTGTGAGCGGAAACAAAGTTACGTTGGAAAAGAATGAACTGTGGTACGGTTTCAAAGAAAAGACAAACGAGGCGGGCGACGTTTTGTATCAGACGACAAACATCGAGATAAGCCAAGTTTCCAACGAAAACACTCGTCTTAATATGTTCCTTACGGGACAGCTTGACAGCTACGGTCTGCAAGAGTCGGATATGGACACATATGCCAACAGCCCCTACACGTATTTCACCGACGGCGACTCCACATTCTTTGTGGCGTTGAACCCCGACCACGACGGACTTGTTTATGCGCAGACTACCGCACGTCCCGTGAACAGCGGCAACTCCGTTGTAAAGACGGTTCTCGGTATCACGGAATTCCGTCAGGCATTGAGTTTCTCTCTTGACCGCGCTTCGTACATAGCGACTTTGAGTCCCGCGGCAAGCGTTGCGAAAGCTCTTTACAGCGATATGATCATTTCCGACCCCGATAACTCTGTCTTTTACAGAGATACGGAAGAGGCAAAAGACGTCATTTTGAAGTTCTGGGGCTTGTCGGATTGGGAAACGAGAGTGGACGAAAACGGCAACAGACTGTATGAAACCAAGGACGAAGCTATCGAATCGATCACAGGTCTTGATTTGGCAGGCGCGAAAGAGTTGTTCACAACCGCTTACAATAAGGCTGTTGAAGCACATTACATCACACAGGATATGATCAGCAGCGGCAAGTGGGAAGTTCAAATAATGATAGGACAACCCGGTAACGGCGGTTCGAGCTACTACAATAACGGTTACGAATTGCTCAGAATGGTATGGACGGAAGCTGTCAAAGGCACTCCGTTTGAGGGTCACCTGACATTCAGACAATCTCAACCTTTGGGAAGCACAACATTTGCAAGTTATTTGCAGAACAACCAAGTAGACGTGCTGTTCGGCGTAGGTTGGACAGGTTCCACCCTTGACCCGTATTCGTTAATGGAAGCGTATGTTTCTCCCAACTATCAATACGATCCGGGTTGGGATACAACGACAACCACGTTGGATATCACATTTACTATCAACGGTGAAGAAGTAACGTTGCGTCACAGCGTTTATGAGTGGGGTTATGCGGCTCTTCAAGGAAACGCAATTCGCGCTACGGTTATCGAAAACGGTCAACCCAAAAAGGACGAGGACGGCAATAACGTTACAATGGTTATTTCCGCAGGAACGGCTCCCGAAATCAACGGTGAAGCAGTTGCCGAAGAAGAGATCATTCCTATTCGTCTGAAAATACTTGCGGCGGTAGAGGGCGCGGTACTCGATCAATACGATATGATTCCCGTTCAAACAGACGCAACTGCGAGCATGCGGAGTATGAGGCTTCACTACTACACAGAGGAGTACATCTTCGGAATGGGTCGCGGCGGTATCAAATATATGACCTACACTATGAGTGACGCCGAATGGGACGCATTTGTTCGTCAACAAGGCGGTACGCTAAACTATGCAGGTTAAACCGAGCAGTTATATCTAATCTGTTTCAGCGGCATGGCGGGGAACAATTCCCCGCCATGTATTAACTGAAAGAAACAAAACAGAGGACCCGATATGTATTTATTCAAATATATCCTAAAACGCTTACTGCTTTTGATAGTGACGTTTTTTATAATTATGACAATATGCTTTGTGTTGGTAAAGCTGTTGCCGACGGCACCGCCTACTATGTTCGGTAAGGATACCGAACTTATTCTGCGTCGCAGGGTGTTGCTTCACCAGATGTACTACGACGAGGCAACGGGCGAATACTACGATACGCCTATTATGGAGCAGTATGTATACTTTTTGAAGTACGCCTTTAAGGGGGATTTCGGAGTAAGCGAACAGCTGTTTGTGGGACAAGATGTTTGGAGCGTTTTCAAACAACGCGTACCCTTTACGGTGGCTGTAAACGTGTATTCCATTATTCTCAGTATTCCTTTGGGTATTGCTTTGGGTATTCTTGCCGCTATCAAGAAGAACACTTGGATCGACCACGTGATCAGTACGGGCGTAATGATCGTTGTATCGGTGCCGAGTTTTATCTACGGCTTTTTGATACAGTATTTGCTTTGCTTCAAGCTCGGCTGGTTTCCTCCGATAATGGACGCCACCAACGGACCTTTCAGTTGGACGGGTTTCAGCACAATGTTACCCGCTTCGCTTTGCTTGTCTTTCGGCTCCATTGCGGGATTTGCCAGATACACCCGCGCGGAATTGACCGAGGTGCTTACAAGCGAATACCTGCTACTTGCGCGCACCAAAGGTCTGACGCGCACGCAAGCAACGGTCAGACACGCTTTGCGTAACGCAATGGTACCTATTTTCCCGATGATACTTGGCGAATTTATCGGTATACTCGGCGGTTCTTTGATATTGGAGGGTATGTTCGGCATACCGGGCGTAGGAGCGTTGTACGTCAATTCCGTTCAGTCCACTCCTCCCGACTACAATTTCTTTATTTTGCTATCGTCATTTTATATGTTGATAGGTTTGGTGGCGGGTGTAATTGTGGATATAAGCTACGGTATCATCGATCCGAGAATTCGTATGGGGGCGAGATAGTATGGAAAATACACAATTTGACAAATATCAATCGATCCCGTCGGAAAAATTTGTTTTTGCCGAACGAGGAGATCTCGCGCACGACAACAAGATAGAAACAAAACCGCGCAGTTATCTGCGGGACGCGTTCAGCCGCTTTTGCAAGAACAAAGGCTCGGTCGTCGCGGCTATCATTGTGTTGATATTGTTTTTATACGCAATATTCGGTCCGCTGTTTATTCCCAAATCCTTTACGGAAGCGTACGCAACCGACAAGGAACTTGTTTATTACAAAAATCTGCGTCCGCGTATCAAACTGTTTGACGGAACGGGATTTTGGGACGGCACGGAAAAGAGAACAGGCGTAAACGTCAACACGTTGTACGAAATCCGCTCTATGGAACAGGAGAGGGGACAAAACGTTTTGAGCTACGAACACGCCCGTTTCGAAACGGATAAAGTGGTGTACGACTTGCACGTAAACAGCTACTACGCAATGGAAGTGTTGGAAGTTACCGTTTTGTTGGAAACCTATCAGGCTATGATGGCTTGGCAAGACGAAAACGACGTCCAACTCATTTTGCCCGCGGTAAACAACAACCTTTCGGCAGGCTATACCGCCAACAAAAACTTGTGGTATGTTTGCGACCGCAAGGGACAGGCTATCACCGACGATTCGGGCGAACTTGTACCCGCGTATATCACTTACTCGACGGCGTTGGCGCGGCTTGACGGCTACACGAGTTCTAAACGCGTTGCGGGAGATCCCTATCTTGCGGGAGATACCGTGAACGGTTGGAGCTATGCTAAGCGTACGGGTTCTTCCGAATCGAACTATAACTACGTTATCAGAGTCAACCCCTACTACTACTTTATGTACAAGTACGGTTTCGAGCCTGCTTTCGCTTTCGGAACAGAGGCTCACGGCTACGATATATTTACGCGTCTTGCAAGCGGAGCGCGTTTCTCCATTCTGTTTGCTCTTGCCATTGCCGTTATCAATATGTTTATCGGAGCCATCTACGGCGCAATCGAGGGCTACTACGGCGGAGTTCTCGACTTGATGATGGAACGTTTCTCCGACATATTGAGCGCGTTGCCCTCAATGGTTATCACCGTATTGCTCAATTTGCACCTATCGGGTACGGTGGGCCCCGTTATGGCTTTGCTGTACGCGTTTGTTTTGACGGGTTGGATAGGAATGGCAAGTACCGTACGTATGCAGTTTTACCGTTTCAAAAATCAGGAATACGTATTGGCTGCACGAACTTTGGGCGCAAGCGATTGGCGGGTAATGTGGAAACATATCTTCCCCAATAGCTTGGGTACGATAATCACAAGCTCGGTATTGGTTATTCCGGGGGTTATTTTCAGCGAAACTTCGTTGACCTACCTCGGCATTATCAATCTGGACAGCCCGACGCAAGCGTCTATCGGCGCGATGTTGTCGGCAGGTCAGTCGCAGTTGACAACGTTCCCGCACATAATTTTGTTCCCTGCGCTGTTTTTGGCGTTATTGGAGATCAGTTTCAACCTGTTCGGCAACGGTTTGCGCGACGCGTTCAACCCGACGTTGAGAGGAAGCGAGGGATAGGCTATGGAGAAAAAGTTAGAAGTAAAAAACTTGGTTATATCTTTCCGTACGGACTCGGGCAAGGTGCAGGCGGTACGCGATATCAGTTTCGACCTGTACAAGGGCGAAACCCTCGCTATCGTCGGCGAATCGGGTAGCGGCAAGTCCGTTACCAATCGCGCCATAATGGGCATACTTGCAGGTAACGGTATGATAGAGGGCGGCGAGATAATATACGACGGTCAGGATCTCGTGCAGATAAGCGAAGAGGACTTTCACAAGCTGCGTGGCGACAAGATCGCAATGATATTTCAGGACCCGTTGTCCAGCCTCAACCCCATTATGCGTGTGGGCAAACAGCTTACCGAAGCAATGTTGCTTAAAGGGCGGGCAAGTCAGCGCAACGCGCGCAAACTGTTCAACGACAAGTTGCGCCGTCTTAACGTCGCAATGGACGCCGTTGCGGAGGGCAACGCCGCCAAAATAACGGAAAATAACGACAAATGCAAGACGTTTGATACGTTTTGCGTCAAAAGCACAAGGTTGGAAAGCGCGTACAACGAGATATACCGCGCCGCGGTAGAACTCAAATTGGACGTGGACGATTGCATATTTTTGCTGTCGAAAAAGCAACACGTGGACGTCAAAGCGAGGACGGCTCACTTCGTCGGCAGGATAAACGGCGTCATTCACCCCGATATAGTTGTCAGAAACGACGAACTGAACGATTTGCTCAACCGTTTGACGGAGGCGGCAAGCAATCCCGCGTTGAAAGAACACGAAACGGGCGCGCAATTGGCGATAAATACCGTCGTCCCTCTGTTGCAACGTTTGAGCGAAACGTTGGAGGCGGCTACCAACCGACCCAAGCCCAACTATTTTACGCTCGGATACTATATGTTGAAAAATCCCGACGCCAATCTGGACGATATGCCGATAGACGAGCTGACGGATATGACAAGACGTTATCTGGACGAAAACTTTATGTTGGACTTCATCTCCGAGGGCGCAAAGGGCTTGAAGTATTCTCACGACAACAGCATTGCCGCCAAGAAAGCATTGCTTGCCGAAACGGACGAGGCTTTGGAATACTTCCGCAACGACGCCATAGACAAAAAGAAAGCCTTGGAATACGCCAAGTCCGTCGCCCAAAAGGTGGACGGCGCGATAGACCGTCTTGAAACGGTAAAAAACAGCACGCAGTACACTTTCCGCAGCAGTATACTGTCCGCTATCAACAAGTACTTTGCGGGATTGTCGCGCAATCCGAAAGAACAATCGAGGTTCGACAAGCAAACCGCCAAGAGAAACGCATTGATAGCAAAGGGCAAAACGCCCGATTGGAAAGTCGTCCCCGCGGCGTTGTTCGATCTGGAATTGGGCAGAAAAAACATTCGCGCGGTGTTGCACAATCTCAGGGCGAGCTTGCGCAAGGATATAGCCGATGACGCCGAGTACAACGCGCAAAACCGTATGGTGGCGTTGATAGACTACCTAAAAGAACAGGCGTCGGCATTTGTGTACAAGGTCACCCCCAAGATGGCTAAGGCAAAGGCACTCAAATTGTTGGAAGAGGTGGGCATACCCGAACCCGCAATTCGTTACAAACAGTATCCGTTTGAGTTCAGCGGCGGAATGAGGCAGAGGATAGTGATAGCGATAGCGTTGGCTGCCAATCCCGACATTCTCATCTGCGACGAACCCACAACGGCGTTGGACGTTACTATACAGGCGCAGATCTTGGAACTTATCAACAGGATCAAGGCGGAAAGAAATTTGTCGGTGATATTCATCACTCACAATTTGGGCGTAGTAGCCAATATGGCGGACCGCATAGCGGTTATGTACGCGGGAAAGATTGTCGAGTACGGCACGGCGGAGGACGTATTTTACGACCCGAGACACCCCTACACTTGGGCGTTGTTGAGCAGTATGCCCGACCTCGACACAAAGGAGAAGTTGGAAGCCATTCCCGGAACGCCGCCCAATATGATTTTCCCGCCCAAGGGGGACGCGTTTGCCGCAAGAAACAAGTACGCAATGGAAATAGATTTCGAGGAGCAACCGCCTATGTTCCGTATAAGCGACACGCATTATGCGGCGACTTGGTTGTTGCACCCCAAGGCACCTCACGTCGATCCGCCCAAGATCGTGACCGACCGTATTGAAAGAATGAAAAAGAAGGAGGCGAATGCGAAATGAGCAACGATCAACTCAACGAACGGGACGCCGCTCAAATCACTGCGACCGATTCTGTCGGCGAACGGGAAGTTTTGCTTAGCGTTCGCCACCTCGAACAGTTTTTCAAGATGGGCAGGCGGCAATTGAAAGCGGTAAACGACGTGTCGTTCGATATCTACAAGGGCGAGGTGTTCGGACTTGTGGGCGAAAGCGGTTGCGGCAAAACGACTACGGGGCGAAGCATAATTCGTCTGTACGACATCACGGGCGGCAGCGTGTATTTCGAGGGAACGCGTATCGCCGCAGGCGTACGCCGCTACAAGGAAGCGATTGCGGCGGCGGCAAAAGAGCTGAAAGCGCAAATTTCCGAATTAAAAGCGCAAGCCGAGAAAGAAAAAAAGAGCGTTGCAACCCAAGAAGAAAAACAGGCGATAGACGCCGCCTGCAACGCGCGGATAGGCGAATGTAAGGAAAAGTACGCCGCAGTCGCGCGCGAACAGCGGGCGGAAATACGCAAAGCCAAGTTCGACCATAAGTATTGCAACAGAGAGTATGCCAAGGCTCAGCAAAAAGCCGTGGACGACGAATATCTTCCCAAAATAGAAGCCGCCGCGGAAGAGGAAAAAGCCGCCTTGACCGCCGAATACCGCAAGGCAAGGCAACTTGCGGGCAAAGACAGGCTCACCAACAAGATACAAATGATATTTCAGGACCCCATTGCCTCGCTCGACCCGCGTATGACCGTACGCGAAATAATCGCGGAGGGACTGACGATACGCGGCATAAAGGACAAAAAGGTCATCGACGAAAAGGTTTACAAGGTGTTGGATATGGTGGGCTTGGTCCCCGAACACGCGGGCAGGTATCCGCACGAGTTCAGCGGCGGACAACGCCAACGCATAGGCATTGCGCGGGCGATAGTTCTCAACCCCGAATTGATAATAGCCGACGAACCGATAAGCGCGCTGGACGTTTCCATACAGGCGCAGGTGATAAATCTGCTAAACGATTTGAGAGATAAGCTCGGTTTGACGATACTGTTCATCGCTCACGACCTATCCGTAGTCAAGTATTTCAGCGACAGGATAGCCGTTATGTACTTCGGAAACATCGTGGAATTGACAACGAGCGACGAACTGTTTGCGCACCCGTTGCACCCGTACACCAAGAGTTTGCTCTCCGCCATACCCGTACCCGACCCGCAGTACGAAAAGCAGCGCAAGAGGATAACGTACAATCCGATAGCCTCTCACGATTACAGCACGGACAAGCCGAGTTTGCGCGAGATAACCGCGGGGCATTTCGTCCACTGCAACGACGCGGAATTTGCAAAGTATCTCGAAGAACTGAGTAAGTGATGAACAAAGACGAACAAACGAACATCGCCGACGAAAACGAAGCGTCGCAATTACCGCAACCCAATCAACAGCCCAACGTCGAGGAGATCAAGACTCGGCGTTGGTTGTGGTATGTCGTCACGGCGGGAGTTCTCGCCGTATTGACATTGCTGTGCGGCTGGCTTTTCGGCGGATATTCCGACGTTACCGCAAAGGAACTTGTCGGGGATTGGAGCAGCAGTTTCACCGTGCCGGGCGTTGTGTGCTTGGGTACGGGATTGCTGATTTGGTGCGGCAACGAGGGCGCGTTCGATATGTTGAGTTACGGCATAAGATCGCTGTTTCGGCTTTTCAAAAAAGACGTCAAGGACCGCAAGTACGGCGATTTTTACGAGTATCGCAAGGCGCGCAAAGAAAGGAAAAAACCGTTTCTGTATATGGTGATTGTGGGCGGTGCCTACACTCTTGTGGGTGTAATTTTGGTAATAGTCTACTCTCAAATTTGACTTTTTCCTTTGAGCGGTTGCCAACGTCGTTCTCGGCGCAATGCCGTATTTGAAAGGCGCGACTGAATTTTGTTTTATCCAAGACGCGAGCGGTGCAGTCCGCAAAGCGTCTTTTTTGTCGAAATTTTTGCAAGAGTGAGCGATATTTCGCCTTTCTGCCCGATTTGCCCGAAAAAATTGCAAAAATAAACAAAAAAGTTGAAAAAACGCCCGCTTATTTGTTTGACAGTCCCTTGACTTTTGTGTTAGAATTATCAAGCTGCGTATTAGGGGCTTGACGCGCAAGGTTACTGAGAAAACAGAAAACTTGCTGCTACCCGAGCGACGCCGAGAGCGTTGCGACCGAATCGTTTTAATGCAGTATCAGGCGAAAGGTGATCCCGACAATCAAACCGTCGCAGGATATGGAACGGCAAACTATGTTTGCTTTATTAAAAGGCGCGGCAGGAAACACACGGCGGTGTTGTAGCCTGAAAGGTTCGGACGATAAAACAAAAAAGGAGAAAAGATTATGGCAACTCAAAGAATCAGGATCAAACTCAAATCTTACGACCACAACCTTGTCGATCTGGCTTGCTCCAAGATAGTGGAAGCGGCTCAAAAGATGGGTAGCAAGGTGTCCGGTCCGATACCTCTCCCCACGGAGAAAGAAATCGTGACGGTATTGCGCGCAACGCACAAGTATAAGGACGCGCGCGAACAGTTCGAATTGAGAACTTACAAACGCTTGATAGATATTTACAGCCCCAATGCCAAGACGGTGGACAGCCTTACAAAGCTGGATCTGCCCGCGGGTATCGACGTAAAGATCAAGCTGTAACAATACAAATAAAGGAGGATGAACTTTATCTATGAATAAAGCAATCATTGGTAAAAAGTTGGGAATGACGCAGGTGTTTCTCAACGACGGAACGATGGTTCCGGTAACGGTAATTCAAGCGGGTCCCTGCACCGTGACGCAAGTCAAAACGCAGGAACGCGACGGTTACGACGCAATTCAACTCGGTTTTGAAGAAATTGCCGAAAGAAAGCTCAACAAGCCGCAACTCGGTCACCTCAAAGCGAGCAAAGTCGCCGTCAGACATATGCACGAATTCAAATTGGAAGGCTCCGCTCTGCAAGTCGGTCAAACCGTGGAATGCGACGTGTTCGCCGCGGGCGACTTTGTGGACGTGACGGGCGTAACCAAGGGACACGGTTTCAGCGGCGTTATCAAGCGTTGGAATCAACACAGGCTCAAAGAAACTCACGGTGTTGGTCCCGTTCACAGAGAAGTGGGTTCTATGGGACCGATCAGCAGCCCCTCGCGCGTAATGCCGGGTAAAAATCTTCCCGGACACTACGGTGTGGAACAGGTGACGGTTCTCAATCTCTCGGTAGTAAAAGTCGACAAGGAGAGAGGAGTACTGCTCGTAAAAGGCGCGGTACCCGGTGCAAAGAACAGTATCGTTTACGTTCGCAACGCCGTTAAAAAATAAGGTGAAGGAGATCAGTTACAATGCAAGTAAAAGTATATAATACCAAAGCTGCGGAAGTAGGAACAATCGAACTGAACGACAGCGTTTTCGGTTGCGAATACAACGAGCCGCTCATTCACCAAGCGGTAGTTACGTATCTGGCAAATCAACGTCAGGGAACGAAATCCGCGCTCACTCGCACCGAGGTAAGAGGCGGCGGCGTCAAGCCTTGGAGGCAAAAAGGCACAGGACGCGCAAGACAAGGCTCCATTCGCGCTCCGCAATGGACCAAGGGCGGAGTGGTGTTCGCACCCAAGCCGCGCGACTTCTCCAAAAAGATAAACAAAAAGATGAAAGCACAGGCTTTCCGCAGCGCGATCAGCTACAAGGTTCAAAACAACGAACTCGTCGTTGTGGAAGAAATCAAGCTCGAACAGCCCAAAACCAAATTGGTTGCGGAAATTCTCAAAAACTTCAAGTTTGAACAAAGAACGCTTCTGCTCGTTACCGAGGGTAACGGCGACGTGGTGAGAGCAGGCTCCAACATCGAGCGTCTTACCGTGACCGAAGCAAGTTTGTGCAACGTCTACGAGTTGGTGGCAAACGCAAACGTCATCGCCACCAAGGAAGCAATCAAAAAGATTGAGGAGGCATATTCGCTATGAATTCCTACGATATTCTCATCAAACCCGTATTGACGGAAAAAAGCTACGCCAATATCCCGCAAAAAACCTACACTTTCCAAGTTCACAAGGACGCCAACAAGGTGCAGATCAAAAATGCGGTTGAAGAAATTTTCGGCGTAAAAGTGCAACGCGTAACAACGTCTACCGTAAAAGGTAAGCTCAGAAGACAAGGAAGAAATCAAGGTTACACTCCCACTTGGAAAAAGGCGACGATACGCCTTACCGACGACAGCAAAGCCATCGAGTTCTTCAACAGTCTGTCTTAATAACGGAGGTACATCATGGCTATCAAGAAATACAAACCGACTTCGCCCGCACGTCGTTTTATGTCTGTTTCGACGTACGAGGAAATCACAAAAACAACTCCGGAAAAGAGCTTGCTCGCAGTAAGACAAAAAACCGGCGGCCGCAACGCTTCCGGTAGAATAACCGTTCGTCACATCGGCGGCGGCAACCGCGTCAAGTACCGCGTTATCGATTTCAAGCGCGACAAGAGCGTACCCGCCAAGGTCGCCGCAATCGAATACGACCCCAACCGCACAGCCAACATCGCTTTGTTGCACTACGCGGACGGTGAAAAGAGATACATTCTCGCTCCCGTCGGACTGAACGTAGGCGACACGGTGGAGGCAAGCCCGACGGCGGACATAAAGGTGGGCAACAATCTCCCGTTGGAAAACATTCCCGTAGGTACGATTGTTCACAACATCGAGATGAACCCCGGCAAGGGCGGTCAAATCGCAAGAGCCGCGGGAATATTCGCTCAATTGATGGCGAAAGAGGGCAAATACGCCACGTTGCGTATGCCCAGCGGCGAAATGAGATTGATTTTGCTCAAATGCCACGCAACAATCGGTCAGGTAGGCAACCTCGACCACGAGATCGTCAGCATCGGCAAGGCGGGCAAAAAACGTCATATGGGCGTCAAACCGACGGTACGCGGTAGCGTTATGAACCCCTGCGATCACCCGCACGGCGGCGGCGAGGGCAAGAGTCCCGTCGGACGTCCCGGACCCGTAACGCCTTGGGGCAAACCCGCACTCGGTTACAAGACAAGAAAGAAGAAAAAGGCTTCCAACAAATTTATCGTTAAGCGTATCAACTGATCGGAGGAAAGACAATGAGTAGATCGATTAAAAAAGGACCGTACGTCCAACCCGCCCTGTTAAAGCGTATTCAACAAATGAACGCCGCGGGTGAAAAGAAAGTTGTAAAAACATGGTCGAGAAGTTCTACGATTTTTCCCGATTTTGTAGGACACACCATAGCGGTACATGACGGCAAAAAGCACGTTCCCGTGTACATCACGGAGGACATGGTAGGTTTGAAGTTGGGCGAATTTGCCCCGACGAGAACATTCAGAGGACATGCGGGTAGCAAAACCGCAGGCGGCAAATAGGAGGATATGACAGATGGCTACAAGAAGTAAAGCAAAAGCCTTGGTACGCGCCGAAAACAAAGACAGACGTCCAAAGGCAATAGCAAAGTACATTCGCATTTCTCCGTCCAAGGTTATGATAGTACTTGACCTCATTCGCGGAAAGGACTACAAGGACGCCGTTGCGATTTTGAAAACCACGCCTAAGGCTGCGTGCGAACCAGTACTTAAATGTCTTAACAGTGCCGCCGCAAACGCCGAAGTAAATCTCGGCTTGAACAAAGACGCTCTTTACGTAGCGGAGTGCTTCGCGGATCAGGGACCCACTCTCAAAAGAATGCAACCCGTTTCCCGCGGAAGAGGATACCGTATCTTGAAGAGAACAAGTCACATAACGGTGATTTTGGACGAGAGAGCGTAAGGAGGACAGTGATTTATGGGACAAAAAGTTAATCCGCACGGAATGAGAGTAGGAATAATTCAGGATTGGAACGCAAAGTGGATAGCGGACAAGAAGAATTTCGCCAAGTACATCAAGGAAGACGACGTTATCCGTACCACCCTCAAAAAGAAGTACTTTCAAGCTGGCATAAGCAAAATCATAGTTGAAAGAAGCGAAAGCAAGGTTACCGTGGACATTCACACGGGTCGTCCCGGCGTGCTTATCGGCAAGGCGGGAGCAGGCGCAGAGGAAATCAAAGCGTTGTTGCAGAAGATCGTCGGCGAAAAAACGGTTACCGTGAACATCATCGAGATCAAACGTCCCGATATGGACGCGCAACTCGTTGCGGAAGCCATTGCGGCTCAGCTTGAAAAGCGCGTTTCTTTCCGCAGGGCTATGCGTCAATGTATGGGCAGAGCTTCCCGCAGCGGCGCAAAGGGAATCAAAACGATGGTTTCGGGACGTCTTGACGGAGCCGAAATCGCTCGTTGCGAGCAATATCACGAGGGAAGCATTCCTCTTCACACCCTCAGGGCGGATATCGACTACGGTTACGCCATCGCGCAGACGACGTTCGGCGTTATCGGCGTAAAAGTGTGGGTGTACAGAGGGGAAATTCTTCCCAAGAAGAAAAAGACCGTGAAAAAGGAGGTAGTTGAATAATGTTAATGCCTAAAAGAGTAAAACACCGTCGTCAATTCCGCGGAAGAATGAAAGGCGAAGCGCACAAGGGCAACAAAGTTGCTTACGGCGAATACGGACTTCAAGCGTTGGAATGCGGCTGGATTACCTCCAATCAGATAGAGGCGGCGCGTGTCGCAATGACGCGTTTCGTAAAGCGCGGCGGCAAGGTTTGGGTGGACATCTTCCCTCACAAACCCGTAACAAAAAAGCCCGCCGAAACCCGTATGGGTTCAGGTAAAGGTTCTCCCGAGTATTGGGTGGCAGTAGTAAAGCCGGGCAGAGTTATGTTCGAAATGGCGGGCGTCCCCGAGGACATCGCAAGAGAAGCTCTGCGTTTGGCAAGTCACAAACTTCCCGTCAAGTGCAAGTTTGTGAAAAAGGTTGACGAGGTGGATGCAGATGAAAGCAAGTAACATACGCGAACTGAGCAACGAAGAGTTGCAAGCCAAGCTCGCCGATTTGAAAAAAGAGTTGTTCAATTTGCGTTTATCTCATGCAACGGGACAACTCAACAACCCTCTGCAACTTAACAGTGTTAAAAAGGACATTGCAAGAGTCAAAACGGTACTCCGTGAGAGGGAGCAAGCCGCAAAGGCGTAAGCGAGGTAGGTTATGGAAAGAAATAGCAGAAAAGAAAGAGTCGGAATTGTCGTTTCCGACAAAATGGACAAGACGATCGTAGTGGAAGTCGTCAACAAGTACAAACACCCTCTTTACAAAAAGACGGTGTCGCAAACAAAGAGATATAAAGCTCACGACGAAAACAACGAATGCGGTATCGGCGACACGGTTCGCATTGCGGAAACGAGAAAACTTTCCAAAGATAAGAATTGGCGTTTGTTGGAAATCGTCGAAAAGGCTAAGTAGGAGGACGTCACAGTGATTCAAGTACAAACAAGACTTAAAGCCGCCGACAACAGCGGCGCAAAAGAACTTATGTGCATCAAGGTGCTTGGCGGTTCCTCACGTAAGTTCGGCAACATCGGCGACGTTATCGTCGCCAGCGTAAAGAGCGCGAACCCCGGCGGAGTTGTCAAAAAGGGCGACGTGGTAAAGGCGGTTATCGTCAGAACGGCTTTCGGTATCAACCGCAAAGACGGCACGCATATCCGTTTCGACGACAACGCGGCGGTAATCATCGATCAGCAAAAACAACCAAGAGGCACCCGTATCTTCGGGCCGGTAGCAAGAGAACTTCGCGAAAAGGACTATATGAAAATTGTGTCCCTTGCCCCGGAAGTGCTGTAAAAGGAGGCGTAATATGGCAAGTATGAACATCAGGTCCGGCGACACGGTAGAAGTCATCGTTGGCGGCGCGGAAACCCGCGGAAAGCGCGGCAAAGTCATCGTAGTCAACCCCGAAACTCACAGAGTTGTCGTTGAAGGACTCAATCTGGTCACAAAGCACAAAAAACCTCGTTCGGCACAGGAGCAGGGCGGCAAGTTCGAGCAGCCTCGTCCGATTGATATCAGCAACGTCGCGCTTGTTTGCCCCAAATGCGGACAAGCCACCCGCGTAAATCACGTGTTGGGCGATAACGGCAAGTATATCAGAAGTTGTCACAAGTGCGGAGCGGTTATCGACGCTCGCGCGGAAAAGAAGCAAACCAAAGCGGCAAAGAGCAAAAATCCCGCTCCCCGCAAAAGAAAAGCAAAAACCGATGAAGAATAAGGAGGAACACAATGGCTAAAAAATCCGAAGCTGCGGTGCAACAACCCGTAGAGTGCAGGCTCAGAAAGCTGTACAAAGAAGTAGTCGTTCCTCAACTTATCAAGGAATTCGGCTACACCAACATCAATCAGGTTCCCCGTCTTGAAAAGATCGTTCTCAACGCGGGCTTGGGCGACGTCAAAGACAACTCCAAGTCTTTCCAATTGGCGGTGGAAGAACTGAAAATAATCTCCGGTCAAAAACCCCTTGTTACCAACAGCAAACTGTCGGTAGCCAACTTCAAAGTGCGTAAGGGTATGGCGGTAGGAGCAAAAGTAACTCTGAGAGGCGAACGTATGTATTCTTTCTTCGACAAGTTGGTAAGCATTGCGTTGCCGAGAGTAAGGGACTTCCGCGGCGTAAACACCAATTTGGACGGAAGAGGCAACTACACGTTGGGTATTCGCGAACAACTCATTTTCCCCGAAATCGTCTACGATCAAGTGGAAAAGACGCGCGGGTTTGACGTAACGTTTGTCACCACTGCAAAGACAGATGCCGAAGGCAAGGCGTTGCTCAAATATTTGGGTATGCCTTTCAGAGCGTAGTGAGGTAATAGAAATGGCAAAGAAATCAATGATAAACAAACAGCAAAGAACACCCAAGTATTCCACTCGCGGATATACGCGTTGTTCTATCTGCGGCAGACCCCACGCGGTTTTGCGCAAATACGGAATTTGCAGAATTTGTTTCAGAGAAAAAGCGTACAAGGGCGAGATCCCCGGCGTAAAAAAAGCAAGTTGGTAAGGAGGAAGATACAATGGTTGTTACAGATCCTATTGCGGATATGCTCACGCGTATCAGAAACGCTATCACAGCTAAACACGCCGACGTAGAAATCCCCGCGTCCAAGACCAAGCAGTCAATCGTTGAAATACTTCTTCAAGAGGGCTACATCGAAAGCTACGAAGTTGTAGAACACGAGTTGCAAAACATCATCAAGGTCACGCTTAAATACGGTTACAAAGGCGAAAGAGTTATCACGGGTCTAAAACGTATAAGCAAACCCGGTTTGAGAGTTTATGCCAAAAGCAACGAACTCCCCCGCGTTTTGAACGGTTTGGGCATTGCAATTGTGTCCACAAGCAAGGGCATTATGACGGACAAAAACGCTCGCTCCCTCAATTTGGGCGGCGAAGTGCTTGCGTACGTATGGTAAGGAGGTAGGATATGTCAAGAATCGGAAAGAAACCTATCGTACTGCCTGCGGGCGTAACCGTCGTTTACAGCGACAACACCGTTACCGTCAAGGGACCCAAAGGTACGCTTACGCGTCATATCGATTCCTGCATAGGAGTGGAGATTGACGGCGCAACCGTGACTCTGGTCATCAACGGACAACAAGACAAAGACGACGTTCAAGCCAAGCACGGCTTGTACAGAGCGTTGATAGCCAATATGGTAAAGGGCGTAAGCGAGGGCTTCGCGCGCAACCTTATCATCAACGGCGTAGGCTACAAGGCGGCTGTTTCAGGCGACAAGCTGGTACTCAACATCGGCTATTCTCACCCCGTCGAAGTAGTTGCGCCACAAGGCATCACGTTTACCTGCCCCTCTCCTACGGAAGTGGTCGTATCGGGCATAGACAAAGAACTTGTCGGACAAACCGCGGCAAACATCAAGGCAAAACGCCCTGTTGAACCGTATCATGCCTACGGCGTTCGCTACAAAGAAGAAACCGTGGTTATGAAAGAGGGCAAGAAAGCCGGCAAGTAAGGAGTGTAGAGTATGATAAAGAAATTAAACAAAAATGCGGATAGACAGATCCGTCACGCAAGAGTAAGAAAAAAGGTGTTCGGAACCTCGGTTAAACCCCGTCTTTGTGTTTACCGTTCCACCAACTATATCTACGCTCAGGTAATAGACGACATCAACGGCAAGACGCTTTGCGCAAGCAGCAGTCTTGCACTCAAACCGCAAGGCAACAAAACCGCACAAGCCAAGGCTGTCGGAGCAGACATTGCGGCAAAGGCACTCAAAGCGGGTATCACCGAAGTGGTGTTCGACCGCGGCGGCTACATCTACACGGGCAGAGTTGCCGCGTTGGCAGACGGCGCAAGAGAAGCCGGACTTAAATTCTAATCGGAGGCAGAATCAATGGAAAACGTACAAGAAAATGTCGAAGTTGTTGCAACAGAGCAACAGCAAGAACAGGCTCCTCAAAGAGAACAAAGACGTAACTTCCGCGACAATCGCCCCGACAGAAAGGGCGGCAGACGCAACAATCGCGACAGAGATGTCAAGGAAGACGACGGTCTTATCAAAAAGACGGTAGCAATCAACCGTGTTACCAAGGTTGTCAAGGGCGGACGTACAATGCGCTTTTCGGCACTGTGCGTTGTCGGCGACGGCAAAGGTATGGTGGGAGTAGGTATGGCGAAAGCCGCCGAAGTTCCCCAAGCTATCGAAAAAGCCAACCTTCGCGCAAAGAAGGCAATGGTGCAAATCGCTCTCGTGGACACAACAATTCCCCACGAAACGATCGGCAAGTTCGGCAAAGGCAGCGTACTGCTTATGCCTGCTCAACCCGGTACGGGCGTTATTGCCGGCGGTCCGGTACGTAACATTCTCGAAGCGGTAGGTATCAAGGACATTCGTACCAAGTCCTACGGCTCCAACAACCCCATCAACTGCGTAAAAGCTACTTTCAACGGACTCAAAAGTCTGAGAAGCCGTGAGCATATCGCTCAGCTTCGCGGCAAGAGCGTTGAGGAAATTTAGGGAGGTGCAATATGGCTACAAAGAAATCGAAAAAATCCGAAGTCAAACAACCCCTCTACATAAACGGCAGATACGTAGTGGAAAAACAACTTCCCGCTAAACCTCAAAAAGGTAGCAAGCCCTACGAAGAGGCAAAAGGTCAGCTCAAAGTTACTCTTGTTAAGAGTACCGCAGGTTGCCTGAAAGAACAACAGGCAACGGTGCGCGCGTTGGGTCTTACCAAGATCCGTACGAGCAACGTCCTTCCCGACAATGCCGCTACGCGCGGAATGATCTTCAAGGTAAAGCACCTTGTAGTTGTGGAAGAAGTAAAGTAGGAGGACCAATATGAGAATACATTCAATTCAACCCGCTGTCGGAGCTACAACCTCCGAAAAGAGATTGGGTAGAGGTATCGGAAGCGGACTCGGCAAGACCTCGGGTAAAGGTCACAAGGGTCAGTGGGCTCGTAGCGGAGGCGGAGTTCGCCCCGGCTTCGAAGGAGGTCAAACTCCTATAGCCAGACGCCTTCCCAAGCGCGGTTTCAACAACAAATTCAGAGTGGAGTACGACATTGTAAACGTAGACGCTCTCAACGTGTTTGAAAACGATACCGTTGTTACGCACGAATTGCTTGTGGAGCAACGCATTGTCGGCGGCAAACACTGCGGTCTTAAAGTTTTGGGCAACGGCACTCTCACCAAAAAACTTACTGTCAAGGCAGACAAGTTTTCCGCTTCGGCTAAAAATGCGATCGAATCGGCAGGCGGTGTAGCAGAGGTAATCGAATAATGTTTGAAACCATCAGGAATGCCTTTAAGATAAAGGACGTACGCAGAAAAATATTTATGACAATCCTGTTTATCGTTTTGTTTAGACTCGGTTGTTATATAACCGTACCCGGACTGTCGCAGATTTCCTTCGAGGAAAACAGCAACATGAACATCTTCGGATTGCTCAACTCCATCACGGGTAGCGCACTCAGTCAGGGTACACTCTTTTCTCTCGGCATTTCCCCGTACATCAACGCGTCAATTATCGTGCAGTTGTTGACGGTCGCCATTCCCGCGCTTGAAAGAATGAGCAAGGAGGGCGATGAAGGTAGAGAAAAAATCAACAAGATAACCCGTTGGGTAACTCTTGTTTTGGCGATTGTAAGCGCAGTGGGTATTTTCCTCACTCTCAAAAATCAATACGCAGGATATGTTAATACCTCGTGGCTCGGCGCGCAGTATGCAAGTTTCTTTGCTACAACGGGCGGTCAATGGATAATGGGTATCTACATCGTTCTCGTTTTGACGGGCGGTTCGATGCTGTGTATGTGGATCGGCGAACGTATCACCGAGTACGGCGTAAGCAACGGTATTTCGTTGTTGATCTTCGTCGGTATCGTGGCTACGGCGGCTCAACAGTTGTTCTCCACGTTTGCGGCGGGCAATTGGGCGGAAGCACTCATCTTCCTTGTGGGTCTTGTGCTTGTGTTCGCTTTCATCGTTTGGGTGGACGGCGCAGAACGCAAAATCAAGGTGCAGTACGCAAAGCAAGTCAAGGGCAACAAGATGTACGGCGGTCAATCCACCTACATTCCCATAAAAGTAAACGCCAGCGGCGTTATGCCTTTGATATTCGCCTACGCATTGATGAGCTTCCCCACAATGATCATTCAGACATTTTGGCCCAACACTCCATTTAACACGTGGTGGACCAACTATATGACCGCAAGCGGCACTTGGGTCGGCGTGGTTGTATACAACGTTATTTTGGCGATATTGATATTTGTGTTTGCCTACTTCTATTCGCAAATTCAATTCAATCCCGTCGAAATCGCGCGTAACATTCAAAACAACGGCGGCTTTGTTATGGGTATCCGTCCGGGCAGAGAAACGGCGGAATATCTGGCAAAAGTCGTGTCGCGCATAACGCTTTGGGGCGCGGTATTCCTTGCCATCATCGCGTTTGTACCCTCGATACTGTTCTCTATCCCCGGTTGGGCAGGTATGAACACCGCTTCGCAGTTGGTGTCCAGCATGAGCGCGACGGGAATGTTGATCGTGGTATCCGTGGCGTTGGAATTCAACAAGGCATTGGAAAATCAAATTCTTATGCGTCACTACAAGGGTTTGCTCGGTTCAAACTCAAAAGGATTTTTGAGGTAGTATGAATATTATTCTCTTGGGCGCGCCGGGCAGCGGCAAAGGCACAATGGCGCAAAAGCTCACGGTAGAACTGCAAATTCCGCAAATTTCCACAGGGGATATCTTCCGCAAAAACCTCAAAGAAGAAACTCCTCTCGGATTGAAGATCAAAGACATTTTGAACGGCGGCGGGCTTGTTCCCGACGAGATCACGATAGAAATCGTCAAAAACAGGCTTGCCGAAGCCGATTGCGCAAACGGATATATTTTGGACGGCTTTCCGCGCTCCATTGTTCAGGCGGAGGCGTTGGACGCTTTCCAGAATATAGATTGCGCCATCAACCTCGAAGTGGACAATCAAACGATCGTTTCCCGCTTGTCGGGACGCCGTTTCTGCCCCAACTGTAACGGAACGTTCCACGTAACGCAGTTGCAAAACGCGGCAATATGCCCCGTTTGCGGCAACGCGCTCATCGTTCGCAAGGACGACAGCGAAGAAACGGTTTTGGAGCGTTTGCGCGTCTACGAAACAACTACAAAGCCCCTCATCGATTACTATCGCAAGCAGGGTAAGTTGGTTTCGGTGGACGGTATAGGCGGCGTAGAAGTCGTTTACCGTCGCATACTCGACATTTTGCACAAATGATAACCATCAAGACGGACTCTCAAATTGCTTGTATGCGCAAAGCAAATCAAATAGTGCGCGACACGCTCAATTTGCTGAGAGATCACACCAAAGCGGGCGTATCCACGTGGGAACTCAATATCTTGGCGCACGAGTACATACTCTCGCAAAACGCCAAACCGAGCTTTTTGCATTACAACGGTTTTCCCGCAAGTATCTGCGTATCGGTTGATTGCGAAGTCGTACACGGTATCCCCTCCAAACGCAAAATTTTGCAAGAGGGACAGATAGTCAGTTACGATTGCGGTGCCATCTACGAGGGGTGGCACGGAGACGCGGCGCGTACCGTCGGAGTGGGGCTTATCAGTCCCGAGTGTCAACAGCTCATCGACGTTACCGAGCAGTGCTTTTTCAAGGGCGTACAGTCCATTGTGGCGGGCGAAACGCGTTTGGGCGACTTGGGACACGTCATACAGTCTTACGCCGAAAGTTTCGGCTACGGCGTCGTCAGAGAGTTGGTAGGACACGGTATCGGCAGAGAAATGCACGAGGATCCCGAAGTTCCCAATTTCGGAATTGCGGGACACGGTATGCGTTTGAGCGAGGGAATGACGATAGCGATCGAACCTATGATCAATATGGGTACGGCGCGCGTCGATTGGATGGAGGACGGTTGGACGGTCAAAACGAAAGACCGCAAGCCCTCCGCTCACTACGAAAACACGGTGGCGATAACTTCTCACGGCGTGGAGATACTCAGTTTGTAGGTGAATATGAAAGACGGTATATCGATAGGAAGTGTGGTTTTGTCCACGCAGGGACGCGACAAAGGAATGTACTTTGTGGTAACCGCGTTGGAGGACAACTACGTTTACCTTGCAGACGGCGGTATGAGAAAACTTGCCGCCCCCAAAAGAAAAAACCGCAGGCATATATCCGACAGCAAAGTGAAGTTGGAGGCAATAGCCGCAAAACTTGCCGAGGGTAAAAAGGTATTCGACAGCGAAATCAAAAGCGCGCTCAGACAATTCGTTCAAAACCAACAGGAGAATCAAAATGTCCAAAGATGATGTAATAGAAGTAGAAGGCGTAGTAGTGGAAGCGTTGCGCAATGCGGAGTTCCGCGTACGTCTTACCAACAACCACGAGGTTATCGCCTATGTTTCGGGCAAACTTCGTATACATTCCATCAGAATATTGCCCGGAGATGCGGTCAAGCTGGAAATGAGTCCGTACGACCTTACAAAGGGCAGAATAGTTTGGCGCACAAAAGGCGTCGTTCAACAATAAACAATCAATTCAAATCAAGCAACACAGAGTCGAGTCCGACCACCTGTATCAAGGAGGAAAAAATGAAAGTAAAACCGTCTGTAAAGCCCATTTGCGACAAATGCAAGGTTATCAAGCGCAACGGCAAGGTTATGGTTATTTGTTCCAAATATCCCAAGCACAAGCAAAGACAAGGTTAGGCTTGCTATGTAAGTTTGGCAGCAACGCTGCTACAACTTAGGATTCAATCACGACTGCTTCTTCGCAACATCATTCCACATAGGCTTGCGAAGTTTGCGCCGTGTCGATATATAACTACATCAATTCAAAAAATAACAAGGAGAAAATCAAATGGCTCGTATTTCCGGTGTAGATTTACCCAGAGAAAAACGTATTGAAATCGGTTTGACCTACATTTACGGAATCGGACGTACCACCGCAAAACAAATTTTGGCGGAAACGGGCGTCAATCCGGATACTCGCGTCAAGGACCTTACCGAAGACGACATATCCAAGATCCGTGACTGTATCGAAAAGAACTACCATGTCGAAGGCGATCTTCGTCGTGAAGTTTCTATGAATATCAAAAGACAAATAGAAATCGGCTCCTACCGCGGTATACGTCACCGCAAAGGTCTGCCCGTTCGCGGACAGTCAACAAAGCAGAACGCCCGCACCCGCAAGGGTCCCAAGCGTACTGTTTCTCGCGGTAAGAAAGCGAAATAGGGAGGTAAGCAGAAATGGCAGGAAAGAAAATTGTCAAAAAGAGAAGAGATCTACGTAAAGTTGACAAAGGTCAAGTGCATATTCACGCTTCCTTCAACAACACTATCGTAACTTTTACCGACCTCAACGGCAATGCGTTGACGCAGTGCAGCAGCGGTGCGCTCGGTTTCCGCGGATCGCGTAAGAGTACCGCTTTCGCGGCTCAGCAAGCCTGCGAAACCGCAGCCAAGGCAGCTAAGGATATGTACGGAATTCGTTCTGTCGAAGTGTATGTCAAGGGTCCCGGTCAAGGACGCGAATCGGCTATCCGCGCGTTGCAAACGGCGGATATCGACGTCACGCTCATCAAAGACGTTTCCCCCATCGCTCACAACGGGTGCCGTCCGCCCAAGCGTAGAAGAGTTTAGTAAAGGAGAATCATTATGGCAAGATATACACATGCAGATTGCCGTCAGTGCAGACGTGAAAAATGCAAGCTGTTCTTGAAAGGCGAAAGATGTTACAGCGATAAATGCCCCATAACAAAACGCGGCAAGATCCCCGGCGTTCACGCAGACAGCAGAAAGAAAGTTACCGAATACGGACAACAGCTCCGTGAAAAACAAAAAGCAAAGCGTATTTACGGCTTGCAGGAAAAACAATTCCGCGGCTACTACGAGCGTGCAGAACGTATGAAAGGCGTAACAGGCTCCAATATGCTCATTTTGTTGGAACAAAGATTGGATAACGTTGTGTACCGTCTTGGTATCGGCGTTTCGAGATCTCAGGCAAGACAGTTTGTCAACCACGGACTCATAACCGTCAACGGTAAACGCGTAACAATTCCAAGCTATCAAGTAAAAGTAGGCGATATAATTTCCATCAAGGAGAACAAGCGCGAGCAACCTCTGTTTGTTCAACTCAAAGAGTCCAAGAAACCCGCCAACCTTCCTCAATGGCTGGATTTTGAACCCGCCGAGCTTACGGGCAAGGTGCTTGCAAAACCGCAACGCGAAGATATCGATATGTCTATCCAAGAGCATATGATCATCGAGTTGTACTCCAAGTAATTTTGCGGAACGGTTTATTTTCGCTGCCGCGTTTTGCGGCGGCAACCAAAACAAATAAATATTAAAAGGAGATTGTTGTCCAATGATGGAAATAGAAAAGCCGTTAATGACAGTAGAAGAAAGCGGACAAAATGCCAGCGTCATAAAGATTGTTGCCGAACCGCTGGAAAGAGGCTACGGTATCACTCTCGGAAATGCTCTTCGCAGAGTACTACTTTCCGCGCTTCCCGGAGTTGCGGTTGTCGGTCTTAGGATCGAGGGCATTCAACACGAATTCAGCACTGTCAACGGCGTCAAAGAAGACGTAACAGACATTATCCTCAACATAAAGCGTTTGGCACTCAAATCGGATAACGACGACAATGATTTCAGAAAAACGATAACCATCAACAAGGTCGGTCCTTGCGAAGTACATGCAGGCGACATTATCACCGACAGCGAAGTGGAAGTGCTTAACCCCGATTTGTACATTTGTACTATCGAAGAGGGCGGCGCGCTCAACTGCGAACTGTACGTTGCAAGAGGTCTTGGATATGCTTCTATCGAAAAGAACAAGGAGCGCAATCGCGAACTAAAACTCAACTATCCTATCGGTTACATACCCATCGACTCCATTTTCGGACCCGTCAAAAAGGCAAGTTACACGGTAGAAAGCGCGCGCGTCGGTCAGGATATCACCCGCGACAAGCTCACTCTCGAAGTGGAAACGAACGGTGCCTTTTCGGGCAGAGAGATAGTATCTCTTGCGGCGCGCATAATCGAAGACCACATAAAGATGTTTGTTGACCTTTCCGAAAGTTTCAACAAGGATATTTTGATCCCGAGAGAAAGCGACAACCACAAGAAAGTGTTGGAAATGAACATCGACGATATGGATCTGAGTGTTCGCTCCTACAACTGCCTCAAACGTGCAGGTATTCAAACCGTAGAGGATCTCACCCGCCGTACCGAGGAAGATATGCTCAAAGTACGCAACTTGGGCAGAAAGTCGTTGGACGAGGTTATTGCCAAGCTGGAAAGCTACGGTCTGTCTTTGAAGAATAAAGATGAATAGGAGAAGAATATGGCTACACAAAGAAAATTAGGTAAAGCAACCGATGCAAGACGCGCATTGCTCAAAAATCAAGTTTCTCAACTGCTGTGGAACGGCAAGTTGGAAACAACCGAGGCGCGCGCCAAAGAAGTGCAAAAACTTGCGGAAAAATATATTACTCTTGCGGTAAACACCTACAAGGACACCGTGGAAGTTTCCAAAACGAAGATTGTCAAAGGCAAGGAAACAACCGTTACCGTTATCAACGACGGACCCAAAAAACTTGCCGCGCGCAGACGTCTTATCGCAAATCTCGCCGATTTGCAAGAAACGCGTTTGCCCAAGGAAAGTGCCACCGAGTACAAATTGCGCACCAAAACGGTACGTCACCCCCTCATTGAAAAACTTTTCAACGAGTATGCTCCCAAGTTCGACAAGAAAGCCGAAGAGGGCGGACAACGCGGCGGTTACACGGCAATCTACAAGGAGAACAACAGGCGCGGCGACGGCGCGGAGATGGCTCTCATCGTTGTGCTGTAATCGAGTACGCATAGCGGCGGCTGTGAGTTGCGCGTTTTACGCAAGCGTCTTGTAAAAAAGCTCTTGCAATGCGGCAGTAAACCACGCCCGTTGTGCGGCAAAAACATCGGCGTAGGCAAGTTTGCCTCGCGCGTGTGTTTCCGCAATTACTTTCAAGTATTTGCAAAAATTTAATATGGGGTGCGTTTTTATTTGTAAATCGTCTTTGAACACACCCCTCGGACAAGCAACAAAGAGGTCGGGATATGTCCCGACCTCTTTGTCGTTTCTTTGAAATAGAACCTTTATGAAAACTTTATCAAAGCGATTCCGAACAAGCGCAGGGTATTTGTTGATTTGGGAAAAATATCAACGGGTTTATGTTCGAGGGAAAAAACTGTTTTTTTGGGGGGGGGCAACGGATAAAACTTGCGGCGTATGCAAAACAAAGCCCACAACGCGTTAAAGCGTTATGGGTAGGTGGGGTTGCGGCGCATTTCGTCCGCGAAAATTTGCCAAGCCTAATCAAATGCGTACGCGCAAGTCTTACTCGGTTCAGGTAATTTCGGTAAACTTTTGCACCCTCATTTTGAGGCGATATTTCTCGCGGAGAGCGGCGATCTCTTTCATAATCGGGCTTTTGTGGTGAAAATCGAGTGCTTCGTCGTTTTCCCACGCGTCAATCAACAACACCGTTTCCGCGTCCTCTGCGGGAAAGAAATATTCGTAGCGCAGATTGCCCTTTTCCGCTCGAACCCTGTCTGCAAGTCCGCTTGAAATCATTTCTTCGGCAAACTTTCTCGCGCTGCCGTCGGTTCCCGTGTAGTAGATGTTGACAGTAAATGCCATAGTCGCGCCTCGATTAGGGCAATTTGTTGTATTCGTCGTCGGTGACGGGTTCCAACCATTCGTTTGAGCCGTTTTCGCCGGGGACTTCTATTGCAAGGTGAGAAAACCAACTGTCTTTTGCCGCGCCGTGCCAATGTTTTACGCCTGCGGGAATGTTGACGCAATCGCCCGCTTTCATTTCCACGGCGGGTTTGCCCCATTCTTGATAGTAGCCGCGCCCCGCAACGCAAATCAATATTTGTCCGCCGCCCTTGTCCGCGTGGTGAATATGCCAATTGTTGCGGCAAGACGGTTCAAAAGTAACGTTGAATATCCCAACCTGTTTTTGAGAAACGGGCGCAAGGTAGCTTTTTCCGCTGAAATATTGTTTGAAACCGTCGTTGGGTGCGCCGATAGGGAATATCATTTGATTTGCGTGCGCCGCCATTGCGGTTTCCGCGCTTTCTTCCGCCCAAACCTCCTTTGCCATATTGAACACCGCCCACGCTTTGGGCCAGCCCGCGTAAAACGCAACGTGAGTTACTATCGCGGCGATTTCCTTTTTGGTAACGCCCGCGTTTTTGGCGTTTTCGAGGTGATAGCGAAGAGAGCTGTCCGTGATACCCGACGACATCAGCGCGACGACGGTTACGATACAGCGCGTTTTGTGGTCAATTTCCGTGTTGTTCCAATTTTCGCCGAAGAGAACGTCGTCGTTGTAGTGGGCGAAATCGGGTGCAAATTCGCCGAGAGATTTTCTTCCTGCATTCTGCGTTATCTTTTTCATATCATACTCCTCTTTATTTCTAAATTTTTCTTGACTTTTACGTCGTTATTTTTCCCAAGTTATTTGCTGTTCGGTACGCAACGGATAGCTGACAAGTTCTGTTGAGTTCAGGTTTTCGCGGTGCATATCCACTGCGGTCAACGCGCCGTTGTTGTAGGTGGTGTAGTAGTAAATGCCGCGAGTTGTGTTGCAACAACTGCTGTAAATGGTGTATTCGTAGCCGTGTTCCACCGCGCAACAACCTTTTTGCTGTGCCACGCAACCCAACAGTTGAAAGAAATGCCCTACGCTGCTCTGCTCGTCGCCGTCGCATACAGAGTTGTTTACGGCAAATGCGGCGCGCACAAAACGGCTTGCCGAACTCAAATCCCCCGGCAAACCGAAGCCGCCCGCGCCGCGGCTGTAAGCCTCTATGGGAACGTTTGGGGCAAATCGGTTGGTGGCAATTTCACGCGTGGCACCCATATAGTGGCTGAGATTGAGCAGGTGAAAGTCGAACGTGGGGCTGTTTGTCATCACGTTTGCGGGGTTGTCGTAAATTTTCAAACCGTCGGCAACGCTTTCGACCACGATGGACGAGTTTTCGTCGGCGATATGCCAATGCAAAGGCGAAGCCCGCAATTGATCCGTGAAATTTTCCGCGCATAAGTTTACGTTTTGCAACAGACGGCGAGCGTCCGCCACCGTTGCGCATTGCGACAGAACGTAGGGGATAAATTCAAACGGGGCGACGTTGGTCTTGTCGTTTTTCATTTCAAAGTAGCGGGCAAATTTCGGGAAGTTCAGCCCCGCCATACTAAGCCCCTTTTCGTTTGTCGCGTCGTAGTAAAGGGGGTAACCGTCCACCACAAACGCCATTCCTATCATCGCATAATGAGATGTCGATTTCTTGGCGTGACGAAATTCAAACGGAAAGTTGCGCGGCGTTACCGTTACCGATTCGTTGTAGCTGAATTCGTAATCGAGATTTCTGCCGAAGTAGTGGTCCTTTGTCTTGAAAGAAACAGATGTGCACATAATGATTTACTCCAAAACATTTTTTAGCCAAAGGTATTGCAATGAGTATTATACACCCGCGCAATTCAAAGCGCAACACCGTTTTTTAGGGAATTTACTTTCGCACACTGTACACACTAACGTATAAGTGCTAAAATATACGTGTGGGTTTCGTCGGGAACGGCGCACCTCGCCTTGAAAGAGGGAAAAATGAACAAATATGTTTTGGGAGTGTTGGTGATAGTTATGGCATTTTGCGGTTTTACGTTCGGCAATGCGCGCGTACGCAACTTAGACGGCGAAGAACGTCCGTTTGAAATTTTTACGTCGGTAAAACAACTCGAAGATTATCGCGCGGCTCACGAGGGAGATTTCTTCAACCTCGCCGACGAAGAGTACGCGCTGTACGGCGAAGAGTTTTTTGAGAGTAACGCCCTTGTTATGTTTCTCACCGAGGGAATGAGCGGATCTATCAAATGTTTTGCCGAGGGCGTGAGATTTACCGACAACAAACTGTATGTAACGGTAAAGGAACTAAGCCCGAGTATGCACACAATGGATCTGCGCTACAACGCTCTTGCCGTCGCCGTGCCTGCAAGTTGGGCGCAGAGTATCCGCGAGGTGCGTATCGAGCCGTACAGGGTGGAAGTTCGTTGAGCCGACTTTTGCGCAAACGTAAAAGACCTGCCTATTTGATAGACAAAATTTTCGTTATGTGAGATAATTTTGACGAAAAAATTCAACGAGAGGAAAAAAATATGAAATTACAGAAAGACATTCGCTACGTGGGCGTAAACGATCACGAAATAGATCTATTTGAGGGGCAGTACGTTGTTCCCAACGGTATGGCGTACAACAGTTACGTCATTCTGGACGAAAAAATCGCCGTAATGGACACCGTAGACCGCCGCTTTGCAAGCGAGTGGCTTGCAAATCTCGCCGCGGAGCTTAACGGAAGAACTCCCGATTACCTTGTGGTACAGCATATGGAACCCGATCATAGCGGCAGTATTTCCGAGTTTTTGCGCGCATACCCGAGCGTTACGCTGGTGGGGAATGTAAAAACATTTCTTATTTTGGAAAACTTCCTCGGCAAAAACGTTGCGCCCAACCGTCTTACGGTAAAAGACGGCGATACGCTGAACCTCGGCAAGCACTCTCTTACTTTTGTTTTCGCCCCAATGGTGCATTGGCCCGAAGTTATGGTCAGCTACGACGCCGCGTCAAAAACGCTCTTCTCCGCCGACGCTTTCGGCAAGTTCGGCGCGTTGGACGCAGAGGAAGAATGGGATTGCGAGGCTCGTCGTTACTATATCGGCATTGTGGGAAAGTACGGCAACAGCGTTCAGATACTTTTGAAAAAAGCCGCCGCGTTGGATATAGCGACTATTTGCCCGTTGCACGGTCCCGTGCTTTTTGAAAATCTCGATTATTACCTTAACCTGTACGATATTTGGTCAAGCTACCGCACCGAAAGCGAAGGAGTTTGCATTTGTTATACGTCGGTGTACGGTCACACCAAGCAAGCCGTGGAGTTGTTGGAAAACGAACTGCGCAAAAACGGCTGTCCCAAAGTAGCGGTACACGATCTTGCCCGTACCGATATGGCGGAGGCGGTAGAGGACAGTTTCCGTTACGGAAAGTTGGTTTTGGCAAGCACAACCTACAACGCAAGCGTGTTTCCCTTTATGCACGATTTCGTAGAGCGTTTGGCGGAACACAACTTCCAAAACAAGCTCGTCGCCGTTATCGAAAACGGCAGTTGGGCTCCGATGGCGGCAAAAGTGGTGACAAATTTGCTTTCGCCTTGCAAAAATCTCACTTTTTTGAACCCCGTTACCATTCTTTCCGCTATGACGGAAGAAAATCGCGCGCAAATCGCCGACCTTGCAAAACAGCTTTGCGAGTAGAAACAGCTTTGCGGGTAGTCTGAAATAAATTCAACAAAAAAAGTCGGTCGTCTTGACCGACTTTCGTTTTATTTGCCGTTGTACTGTTGCATTACCTTGTCAACGGGGCAGCCGTGAACAAAGTCGGACAGAGCCTGCGCGGCGCGATCCAATGCGGGGTTGAGCAATTGTTTGTCCTCTTCCGTTATTTGCGACAGAACGTAGTCTATCCGCGCCATAGGCGTTTCTTTGCCTATTCCAACTCTCACGCGCACAAAATCTTCCGTGCCGAGCAGTTGCACAATGCTTTTCATTCCGTTGTGACTGCCCGCCGAGCCTTGGGCGCGTATGCGCAATTGTCCCATAGGAATGTCGGTATCGTCGTAAACAACTACGAGTTTGCCCTTTTCCACTTTGTATTTGCGCACAAGTTCTGACACGGCTTCGCCGCTGAGATTCATATACGTCACGGGTTTGGCGACGATAACCTTTTCGCCGTTTACCCTTAGGTGCGCGGTTACGGATTTACATTCGCATTTTGTAAATTCGCCGCCCAACGTTTCTACCAATCTGTCCGCCGCCGCAAAGCCCATATTGTGCGGAGTGTTGAAATATTTTTTTTCGGGGTTGCCCAAACCTACCGCCAAATACATTTGATTTACCTCGTCTGTATCTTAACACAAAATTTGACGATTGTAAACAAGTTTACAACTTTGACATAGTGTGGTACAATTGCAGTGAAAATTTCGCCGCGCCGCGAAATGCACCTGAACGGGTATGTACTATTTTTTTGACAGAATAAACAACACAGCTGCCTACCGCGAACTGTTAAACGACCCCCGCGACAAAAAATATGTCGCGGCTTTCGGCGTGCAACCGAACGAAAAACCCTTTATTGCGGCGAACGTTTCGGGTTTTTGTCTGTACGTAACAAGCGACTACGTAGAGGCGCAACGCGTGTTGCGCACGGTGGAGGCGTTGGCACCCGAACGCACGGTGTATCTTCCCGCCAAAGACGACGTGCTTTTGTTCAAGTCCACTTCTTCCAAAAACGCAGTGTTCAGCCGCAACGCCGCGCTTTACCGCATACTTACGGGCGCGGAAGCAGCCGTTACCACGGTAAACGCGCTTATGCAATATCTGCCCGACCGCAAGACCTTTTTCGACGGCTGTTTTACCGTCAAAAAGGGCGTTTGTTACGACGTTTCAATGATCGTCAAGCAACTTGTGCGCATAGGTTACAAACGCGCCGAAAGCATTTCCGCCGAGGGAGAATTTTCCGTACGAGGAGATATTCTGGACATTTCGATGCCGTTCGGCAAACGTTTTCGCGTAAATTTTTGGGACGACGAAGCGGAAGAAATACGTACCGTCAACGAGGACGGCGTATCGGCGGGTAACGTTCAACAGTTTGCAGTGTACCCTCTCTACGACACCACGGGTTTGCCCCAAAGCAAACTTGCCGAAGTGGAAAAGTACATTACAAAACTGCAAGCCAAGCTCAACCCGAATGCGGCGGCGCGTTTGAACGAAATAATTTCTTCGCTTAGCGTTACCGCCGCGGGCGGCAGTGTGGACAGCGCGTGGCTTGCTCCGTTCATCGGCGGGTCAAAACTGTTCGACTACCTGCCTTGCGACGCAACGGTGCTGTGGGACGAACCGAAAAACCTATCCCAACGCGTTGCGTTTTTGTATCGCGAACACGCCGAACGCGTTGTCAATCTTTCAAAGGCGGGAGAAGTGTTGCCTCTGCACGAGCGCGCCCTTGTGCCGCAACAAGAAGTTTTTGAGGCGGATTTCCCTCAAATCGCATTGCAGACCTTGCCCTATCAAAGCGATTGGTTTGCTCCGCAAGTTATACGCAACTTCAAGACGGGCGCGATACCCAACTACGCCGCTTCGTCCGAAACGCTTGCCAAGGACGTGAAAAATTGGTTGAGGCTGGGCTACGAAACGGTGATTTTTGCGGGAACAGACGGCGTTGCCCCCACCAAAGAAAAAATGGCGGAATGCGGCGTGTACGTTGCCGATTCCGAAAGGCTTGCTCCCAATGCCGCCGACGCTTTGGTTCTGCCCATAGGCATAGAGCGCGGTTTTGTGTCGCACACCAACAAACTTGCCGTTGTGGGTACGCGCGATCTCGGCAGAGGGCTGAACAGGCAAACGATACGCAAAAGCAGCAGACAAGCGTTTTTGTCCGTAGAAAAGGGCGACTACGTGGTGCATGACGTTCACGGCATAGGCTTGTGCGAGGGAATACAAAAACTTTCCACCCCATCAGGCGAAAACAAAGACTACGTTGTGGTTTTGTACAAGGGCGGCGACAGGCTGTACGTGCCTGTGGACAGCGCAAATTTGCTTAGCCGCTATTCGGGCGGAGAAAACCCCGCGCTTTCCAAATTGGGCGGAGAAGATTTCGCCAAAGTAAAGAGCAAGGTAAAGGCTTCCGTCAGGGAAATGTCCATCAACCTGTTGAAGTTGTACGCCGAAAGAGAAAAATCGCGCGGTTTCCGTTACCGTTTGGACGAATATCTGGAAGAGGAATTTCAACAGTACTTTCCGTTCAAAGCGACGGAGGATCAATTGCGCTGTCAAAAGGAAATAGAACGCGATTTGACGAGCGACCGCATTATGGACAGGGTGCTTGTGGGCGACGTCGGCTACGGTAAGACGGAAGTTGCTATGCGGGCGGCGTTCGACGTGGTGTCAAACGGCTATCAGGTAGCGGTGCTTGCTCCTACTACCATACTTACCGAACAACACTACAAAACTTTTTCCGAAAGAATGTCGCACTTCGACATACGCGTTGCCTGTCTTAACAGATTTCGTTCGGCAGAAGAACAGCGGCAAATTCTCAAAGCGGTCGCAGACGGCTCTGTGGATATCGTCATCGGTACTCACAGGCTGTTGAGCAAAGACGTCCGTTTTTGCAAGTTGGGCTTGTTGGTGCTGGACGAGGAACAGCGTTTCGGTGTGGAACACAAAGAAAAGATAAAATCGCTTAAAACCAACGTGGACGTGCTTACAATGTCCGCAACGCCCATTCCTCGCACGTTGCATATGGCGTTATCGGGTATAAGGGATATTTCCACGATAACAACTCCGCCCGTGGAGCGCGTAGCGGTGGAAACCTACGTGGTGGAGGAAAACGACGCGTTGATATGCGACGTTATCGAGAGGGAAATTGCCCGCGGCGGACAGGTGTTTTGCGTGTACAATCAGGTGCAGTCGATAGACGGCTTTGCCTCGCGTTTGAGCGAGTTGCTGCCCAACGTTCGCCTTACGGTTGCGCACGGACAAATGGAAGAAAACGCTCTCGAAGACGCGGTTATGTCCTTTGCCGACGGCAAAAGCGACGTGCTGGTTTGCACCACGATAATAGAAAACGGCATAGACATTCCCAACGTCAACACGCTAATAGTCATCGACGCCGACAAGCTCGGGCTAAGTCAGTTGTATCAACTGCGGGGCAGAGTGGGCAGGTCCGACAAACTTGCCTACGCCTACTTTACCTACCGTCGCGACAAAGTGCTTAGCGAAACGGCTTTCAAACGGTTGAGTTCGATAACCGAGTACGGCGAGTTGGGTAGCGGCTTCAAGATAGCGATGAAAGATCTGGAAATTCGCGGAGCGGGCAACGTTTTGGGGCGCGAACAGCACGGGCATATAATGAAAGTCGGTTACGATATGTACGCCCGCCTGCTCAAAGAAACGGTGGACGAACTCAAAGGACAAAAGACGGAACAAAAGCCGAACGCCGAGTTGGAGATAGATATTGCCGCCTACGCGCCCGAAAGTTACATTCCGTTGCAGGCAGATAGAATGACTTTTTACCGACGGCTTGCCGATTGCGCTTCCGTAAAGGAAATAGATTCTCTTGCCGAACAGCTTGCCGACGTGTACGGCGTTTGTCCACAAAGCGTTCTCAATTTGTTTGCCGTGGCGCGGCTCAAAGTGTTGGCTAACGGCGCGGGAGTACGCAAGGTGATTGCGAGGACCTCTCACGGCGAGTTGGTGTTTGTCGACAAGCAAAGCCTTATGCGCAAAGAGGTATTTGACGCATTGCTCGCGCAGGGCAAGAGGGCAAGCGTTTCTTCGGATAGCTACACAATAGTCTTTTCGGGGGCAGATTTCCTGCAAAAAGAGCGTCTTGTGGAGGCTTTGACGGAGTTTTTGTACGCAATACAAACTAAATAGCACAAAAATAGGGCAAACCGCTTGCCAACTACAAGATAAAAATGTATAATATATGAGTATACGTGGCGGTATGTCCCAAAACTTTCGCCACGGTCAGGAGCAACAGAAATGAAAAGAGCATATAAAATACTTACGTTGATACTTATCGTTGTGTTTACTTTGAGCGTATTTGCGGGTTGTAACCTTGTGGGCAGAAATATTGCCCAATACCGCAATGCCGAAGCGTTCTCGATAGGCAGCGAAAAAGTCGAAAAAGTTACCATAGGCAAGTTGCTGGATACTTTCAACAGTTACTACAACAACTACTATTACTATATCAGCTCGGGCTATTTGCAGACAAGCGATTTGCTGGAAATGGTTGTGTCCTCTTTGATACAGCAGTATATGCAGATCAACGACTACACAACGACGCACGACGCGTTGACGGACTTGACGGATTTGCAACGTCAGATACACAACGCCGAGTACCTCACCAAAGATCAATTCGGCTATGCCGTCAAATATGTCAATTACCTTGCCTACACCGCGTTCGATCAGTACACCGAACAGAACATTTCGGCTAAGTACGATCTCGAAGCGGAAGAAACCGAGGACACCTCTCGCGACTTTACCGAGTACGACGAATTGACGGATATGTACGGCGAGGTCACCGATAGTTACGCTATCTACACTCGCGACAAAAACTTCGTCAACGAGGACGCAAACGATTTCTTTGACGACAACTATCCGTATTTGGTAGACGGTGAGGGCGACGACGAAGTGACGGCAAAACTCAATCTCGACAGCTACGTTTACGATTTGAACGACGCCGAACAAAAAACCATCGCGGAAGAACGCGTCAAGTCCTATAACGACAGGCTCACCGACGACGAAAAGGAAGCGGAAAAGAGCTTGACGGTAGAAGAGTACGTTGAAATACTTGCCGACACCAAAAAGCAGTACGAAGAAACGGTTCAAAACAACTACGGCGTACCTATTGACGAATTTCTCAAATCGCAACTTGCGGATATGGTAAGCAGTTGCATACTTGCTTTGTGGAGCTACGACGTCTACAAGGATCTGGAAGCGGACGCGGATCTACAACAAACTTTGAGCGACAACTACGACTTGCTTGCTGCGGCTCAACTTGCCGATTTCAACGTCAGCGACAACTTTGACAGCTTTATCACAAGCCTCGGTACGGACAGCCTTATCTACAACGTACCTGCCGAAGCGGATAACTACGTGTTTGTTAAAAACATTCTTATTCCGTTCACCGCAGATAAAACCGCGCTTTTGACAAACTTGGCTAAAAACGTCGGCGATGAAAGCGAAGCGTACATCTCCAAGCGCAACGAATTTGCCACCGAACTTGTTGCGGAATACTTCAAGTCCGACAAGTACGACGAGGAAACGGAAGCGTTGTTCGATACAGACAACACCCTCACCGAAAAGAAAGGCAAAACCGAGGACGAGGACAGCCGTTGGTACACCAAAGAAAAGGTTGTAGTAAACCAAGACGGCAAGTTGGCTATCAACCCCGACGGAATTTTGAGTACGTGGCTACGTCCCGACGGCACCGTTCAAGCAATGGAGGGCAAAACGGCTACCGAAACCATCGTCGAGTTAATGAAGCGTTTCAACACCGATACCGCGCAACACACCACCAAGTACGACTACGTTGTTTACGTCGGCGAAGATTGGGAGGACTACGACCACAGTTGGGTGAAGGAATTTTACACGGCTGTCAACGAGATGACGGCAGATCAGCAGTACACGCTGTGCGCCTCCGCCTACGGCGTTCACATCATCTACAAGTCGGGCAAGGTGGCGGACAGAAAGTTCACCTTTGACTTTACAAAGCACACCGACACGTCCGACCCCAACTACACGCTGTTCCAAAACTACTTCGATACTCAAATGAATTTGCTCACGCAAGACGCTCTTGAAAATTTGCAAAAGAGCAAGCTCGGCGGAGATTACAGCGAGTACATCTCTATCAGCGGCGGTTTGAACAAGTTCTTGAAAGACAACGGGTTTGAATTCGATTTCGACGCGTTTATCAAGGAATTGGTCGCGGAATTGTAACAACGTTATATAAGGGCGCGTTTCCGAGCGGAACGCGCCTTTACTTTTTGTTAATTTATTTAACAAAAGTTAAATTTGCCCGAAATGCTTGAAAGATTTGTCATAATGTAGTAATATATTGATATAGAATATTGCAAAATCAAACAAAATGCTCAAAAGAAATGCAATTTACGTCATTGTGTTTGTTTTGTGTGCGTCGGAGGCATTCAACGTTCCGACAAACATTGTATGTTTTGGTTTTTTATTCAAAATAACGCTTGCGGCATTTTGTTCTGTCGGTTGCGTAAATTCGGAGAAAGGTATGAAAAAAACAATGGATCAAATCGTAAAATCCGTCAAGATCAAAAAGGTCAACGGATTTGTAAACGCCGTACTCAGTCAGGTGGCGCGCGCGGTGTACTTTCACCCCTGCAAGGTGGAGATAACAAGATATGTAAATCCCGACGACTACAAGGATAAGCCCGTGCTTATCGTCGCCAACCACGCGTCGCGTTTCGACTACGCCTTTGTCAACTTTGCGATGAAGCGTCGCCCGATAAATTTTGTTGCCGCCGAAAACGAATTTCACCGCGCCAAATTCAAATTGATCTTCAAGATAGGGCATGTTATCCCCAAGCGCAACTTTGTCCCCGATACGAAAACCATTCGCGGAATAGCGCAGATATTGCACAGAGAGAAAAACGGCTGCTTGGCGATTTTCCCCTGCGGAATGAGTACCGCAAGCGGCGCGCAACAACCCAGCGTTATCGGCACAGGCAAAATGATAAAACACTTCGGCGTACACGTGTTGGGCGTACGCATACACGGCGGTTATCTGGTGTGTCCCAAGTTCGACGTCAAGGAACGTTTCGGCAAGGTGGAATTGGAACTTTTTGAAATGTTCACTCCCGAATCGTTAAAGACGATGACCGAAGAAGAAATTCAATTGAAAGTGGACAAGGAACTTTTCTGCGACGACTACGAATGGAACTCCTCGCGGCAGTACAGTTACAATCGCAAAGACGGCAACTATGCTCAAAATATGGAGCAGATTTTGTACAAATGTCCCAAATGCGGTGCGGAGTTGAATATGAGGGGCGAGGGAAAACAAATCAAATGCCTCAATTGCGGCAACGGTGCGACGATGGACGACAAATACAACCTCACCCCTATCGAAAAGAGCGTCATTCCCGTAAACCCGCGCGAATGGTTCGATTGGCAACGCCGCGAAATGCGCAAAGCCGTCAGCGACGAAAACTTCGAAATGGAAGAACACGTCACGTTGGGGCTTATGCCGAAATACGAATATCTCAAACACAACAAAGTTTCTTTGCCCGCGGGAGATGGCACTTTGCGTTTGGACAGGGAGGGCTTGACCTACACGGGTACACGCGAGGGCGAACCTTGGACGGTGTTTATCCCGCGCGAGAGAATTTATACCATTTGTTTGCCCGTGGACGGTAGCTTTTTCTACACTTACGCAAGCGGCGAATTTCTGTGCTTTACTCCCGATTCGCCGAGTAGTATGCGGTGGTCGTTGGCGGTGGAAGAGGTGTACCGCGTGTGCGGCGGCAAATGGAAGAACTATCCTTGGTTCGACTACAACGCCCCGCTCAAAACTATTTGATTATGAAAAAACTTTCCCGAGCGGAGGGTTTTTTGTAAAATACGCGTCGGCGCGGTAACCGTAAATTTTTGTATTTTTTGCGTAGTTCTTCGCCGATTTTTAACTTTGATATTTTTTATTTCGTTTTCTCATACTATATTTGTATGAAAAAGCACGGCGACAGTTTTATTTCGGGCGCGCTCGTATTGAGCCTCGGCGGTTTGTTCGCCAAGATCTTGGGCGCGCTGTATCGTATCCCTTTAACAAACATTGTGGGCAGCTACGGTATGGGTTTGTACCAACTTGTTTTTCCGCCCTACATTCTCTTCCTGACGGTGGCGCAGGCGGGTGTACCCGTCGCATTGTCCAAACTGATTGCGGAAAACAATCAACTTGGCAACGCCGAGCGTTCGCGTAAAATATTTGTTTGCGCGTTTGTGTTTTTGGCGGCGTTGGGAGCCGTCTGCGCCGTTTTGATGGCAAGCCTGTCCAAAGTGATTGCCGCCTCGCAAGGCAACGGAGAAACGGCTCAGGCGTTTTGTATCGTTGCTCCCGCGTTGTTGTTCGTTCCCGTCACCAACGCCTTGAAAGCGTACTTTCAGGGCAATATGAATATGGTCCCGTCGGGAGTAACCACCGTTATCGAACAGATAGTAAAACTTGCGGTGGGGCTTATTTGCGCAAATCACTTTATGCCCGATGTCCACAAAGCCGTTATGGGGGCGGTTTTTGCCATAACGGTAAGCGAATTCGGCTCGCTTGCGATAATGGCGGGGGTGTACGCGGTACACCGCAAACGTCACCCCTATGTGGGCAAAATTTCCGTTTCCCGCGCGGACGTCAAGGGTATCGCTTCCAACGTTGCCGCGCTTGCCGTTCCCGTTGCGCTGGGCGGCTTCGCAATGCAGATGTCGCAGGTTATCGATTCCGTAATGGTGGTAAATCTGTTGACCGTGCCTAACGCCACGCAGATGTACGGGCTTTGGACGGGTCCCGTCAACTCTATGCTCGGCTTGCCGATAGCGTTGAGCAGCGGCGTAGCCGTTTCCGCATTGCCGGGGATAACAAAGACGTTTTACGGCGGCGACAAGGCGGCGTTAAACGGCAGTTTCAACACCGCGATGAAGCTAACGTTGGTTATCGCGTTGCCCTGCTCGTTGGGTATGATTTTGCTCTCGCGCCCCATTTTGTCGTTGCTGTACGGCGGGCTTCCCGCGGACGAGATTGCTGTGGCTTCGGTTCTGTTGTCTATTTCGGGGCTGTCCATTGTGTTCTTGGCGATATTGCAAACGTGCGTATCCGTTTGTCAGGCGGTGGGCAAGCCCTACGCTACGGTCGTTATCGTGTCCTTGTCGATAGTGGTAAAAGCCACGGTAAACTTGCTGTTGCTGCCCAACGCTCAAATAAATATCTATGCCGCGGCAATTTCCGAAACATTGTGCTATCTTTTTGCAACGGTTTGTGTTATAATTTACCTGCGGGTCAAGGTGGGACTCAAAACGGACGTTATGTCCGGCATTATCAAGCCTCTCGGAAGCTGTATGTTGATGACGTTGGTTATCGTTTTGGCTCTTACTTTTTTGAGCGGCGTGTTCGCGGGCGCGTTCGGCACATTGGCTCTCATAGGCATAGCCGCTTCGGTTTATATGCTTGGGATAATCGCGCTGAAAACGTTTGACAGAAGCGAACTTCCGCTACCCGTAAAAAAATAGTTTACGGAGTTACTTATGATAACTGTTGTGGGAATGGGTCGCAAACAGGGCGATTTGACGCTGGACGGCAAACGGGCGATAGAACGCGCCGACGCGGTGGTGGTCAAGTCCGCCCTCACTCACGTTGCAAAAACGGTTGCCGCTTTGCGCGACGACGCCGTTTTTTGCGACGATCTTTACGAAACGGCGGAAAACTTTGACGCGCTCAATCAGGCGATAGCCGACCGACTGCGCTCTTTCGGCGACAAAAACGTTGCGTTTTGCGTTGTGGGCGAGGGAGCCGACGACACAACTGTACAGTGTTTGGAAAATGCGGAAATAGTCTACGGCGTTCCGATAGGATCGGCGGCGGTGGGCAGCCGACTTCAAGGCGGAAGCGTAGCCTACACCGCGCAGGAACTGCTTGCCGCTCCGCGCGTGTTGCCTCTTCCCACCGTTGTAAAGTGTATCGACGACAGGGTTTTGGCGGGAGAGGTGCAGTTGCGCCTGTCGGAGGCGTTCGATGTGGATACGGACGTCGTTTTTTGCTGTGGCAAAACGGTAAAGCATATCGCGCTGTCGCAGTTGTCCCGTCAACGTTTCGACTATCAGGCTACGGCTTACGTAGTTCCCAAACCGCTGACGGAAAGGCAGGTATTCGACTACTACGGTTGCGTAGATATTATGACGGCGTTGTGCGCCCCCGACGGCTGTCCGTGGGACAGAGAGCAAACTCACAAGAGCATTGTAAAAAACGTAATCGAAGAGGCTTACGAGCTTGCCGACGCGTTGGAAAAAGAGGATATTCCGCATATAATAGAGGAGCTTGGCGATTTGTTGATGCAGGTTGTGTTCCATATCGAGATCGCCCGCAACAATGGGGAGTTCGAGCCGCAGGACGTGTACACCGCGCTTTGCCGCAAGCTGATAGACAGGCACCCGCACGTTTTCGGCGAAGTACGCGCGGCAAACAGCACCGAATCCTTGAACGTGTGGGAAAAGCAAAAGCTCAAAGAACACCGAATCAACGGCACAGCTCAAAACGTCTTGGACGTACCGAGAGGTATGAGCGCGCTTATGCGCTGTCAAAAGGTTTGTTCGCGCGCGGCAAAAGGCGGTTACGAATTTGAAAGCGTCGAGCAGGTTGCCGAAAAGGTGGAAGAAGAACTACGCGAATTTTTGACTGCCGACGACGACAATCGCCAAATGGAAGGGGGCGACGTGCTGTTTGCTTGCGTAAATCTGTTGCGTTTGCGCGGTACGGACGCCGAAACGGCTTTGTTGCTGTCCACGGAAAAATTTGTACGCCGCGTGGAGGAATGTGAAAGATTGCTTGCGCAACGCGGGCAAAATCTCAAAGAAATGCCGCCCGAAGAGTTCGACGCGCTATGGAACGAGGCAAAAGGCAATGTCGGGTGAAAAATTGTCGGACAATTTCGTAACGGTGCTGGCTCCTATGGCGGGGTACACGGATTTCGCGTTCAGAAGCATTTGCCGCGACTACGGAGTGAGCCTCACCGTGACGGAAATGGTGAGTAGCAAAGCTCTTGTAATGGGCAACGCGCTGTCCCGAAGAATGTTGTACCGCGAGGAGGCGGACAAGCCCTGTTTTTGTCAGATTTTCGGACACGAACCGAGCGTTATGGCGGAAAGCGTGCTTCTGCCCGAAGTGGCAAAGTACGAGGGCGTGGATATAAATATGGGTTGTCCCGTTCGCAAAATAGTAGGTAGCGGCGACGGCTCCGCGCTGTTGGAAAATCCCCGTTTGGCTTCGCAGTGTATTTCGGCGGTCAAGTCCAAGTGGAATAAGCCTCTTTCGGTAAAATTCAGGCTGGGAGTTGCAAATAGCGACGGCGCGATCGACTTTGCAAAAATGTGCCGCGATAGCGGCGCGGATTTTGTTACCGTGCATTTTCGCACGCGCAAACAGATGTACGGCGGCAAAGCAGATTTTTCCCTGTTGCCCGAACTCGTCAAAACGGGCATACCCGTTGTAGCCAACGGCGACGTTGCCGACCGCGAACAGGCGCAACGTCTTATCGAAGCGGGCGCGAAAGGCGTTGCCGTGGGCAGAGCGGCGTTAGGTCGTCCCTACATCTTTGCGCAGTTGAAAAACGAGCCTTTTGAATTCGACGCGATGAATTGTATCGAAAGGCATACGCGGCTGTTGCTTAAAATTTTTGAAGAACGCGTTGTCGTCAACGAAATGAAAAAACACGTTGCCGCCTACCTCAAAGGCAAGCGGAACGGCAAATCCGTTGTCGTACAGGTTATGAGCGCGCGTACGCTTGAAGAAATATTGACCCCATGTCGCATTTTCTTTGAAAACGGGGGCAAAAACGGAGAAGAAATCAAATGATACATATAGTTTTGGTAGAACCGGAAATTCCTCAAAACACAGGCAACATAGTCCGTACAGCCGCGGCGACGGGCAGCGCGGTACATCTTGTGCACCCGTTGGGTTTCGACACAAGCGACAAAATGCTCAAACGCGCGGGGCTTGATTATTGGAAAGACTGCACAATTTACTACCACGACAGTTTTGAACAATTGCGCGCGGCTTACCCCGATGGGGAGTTTTGGTACTTTTCCACCAAGGCTCAAAAGACCCACACCGAGCCGACTTTTGCCAACGAAGTGTTTTTGGTGTTCGGAAAGGAAACGAAAGGCTTGCCCGAGCAACTCGTTCACGACAACTACGACCACGCGTTGCGTATTCCGATGATCGCGGATACGCGTAGCCTCAACCTGTCCAATTCCGTTGCGATTGCCGTTTACGAAGTGCTTCGTCAACGCAATTTCGAGGGTTTCAATTTTATCGGACATTTGCGCGAGTTTCCCGACGGAAACGCCCATTGACTTTTTTATGCGTCGATAGTATAATTTAACATATTTTCAATGTTTTTGCGTAGCAGAGAGGACAAACTTGCGGTGCGTCTTGGCAGAGCGTCGGCAACGCAATGGGCGCGCAAAAGCGGACGACTTTTGAATAAAGGGGAGGATCGTTATGGCGAAAATAGAAAATTTCGAGATGGAGATAACTACGCTTGGGCGTATGCGTACGGTGTGGGTGTATTTGCCCGACAACTATTCCGACAAGGGCGACGGTTTCCCCGTTATCTATATGCACGACGGGCAGAACTTGTTTTACGATCGTCTTACCGCATACGGCGCGGCATGGCACGTAGACAAGGTATTGGACGAAATTTACCGCAACACGGGAATGAGTTGCATTGTCGTGGGAGTGGAATGTAACGACAAAACCCGTTTTTCCGAGTACAGCCCGTGGAACGCTTCGCTCGCAATGAGGCACCGTCCCGCCGACAAAGCCAACCGAGGCGGCGAGGGCGGCAAATACGCCGAGTGGTTCGCCAACGTCCTCAAACCCTACGTGGACGGTCGCTACAACACCGACAGACAGCGTATGGCTACGGCGGTTGCGGGCAGCAGTATGGGTGGACTTATCAGTTGCTATATCGGGTTGAAATATCAACGTATTTTTGAAACGATGGGTTTGTTCTCCACCTATACGGCGTTCAATCAAGCCGCGTTCAATCGTTTTGAATCTTCCACGTTGCAAAATCTTCCTCAACACGCCTACATTTACGCGGGCGGCAAAGAGTGGGGCGACGACGCACCTGCCAACAAAGAAATGGTGGATATTGCAATGTCACTCTATCGCAAATTGTTCAAACGTCAAATTTGTTGCGAGCTGACAATAGATAGCGAGTTGCCTCATTACGAAACGGCTTGGGAAACGTATTTCAGACCGTTTGCCGAACATTTCCTCACCCGTTACGAAGAGTACAAGCGCAAACAATAGCCCGTTTGGCGCAAAAAACTTGCGTGCGACGTTATGTTTTGGTACAATCGCCGCGATGTCTTTACAAATTTGTCCGATTGGGTTATAATAAATTATTATGCAGCTTATTCTTGCCAGCGCATCTCCCCGCAGAAAGGAGCTAATGCAAAAACTCGGATACCCGTTTGAAGTGATTCCCGCCGTGGGTGACGAAGTGTGCAAATCCGACCAACCGCGCAAAGCGGTGCAGGAGCTTGCCTCTCGCAAAGCCGCCGAAGTGTACGCTTCTCACCTCGATTGCATTGTTATCGGTTGCGACACGGTGGTAGATCTGGACGGAAAGATACTCGGCAAACCGCACGGGCGCGACGACGCGTTGCGTATGTTGACGGCTCTATCCGACAGAACGCACTTTGTACACACGGGCGTATGCGTACTCAGTCCTACAAAAAACTTTTTGTTTTGCGACACCACGCAGGTGCGTTTCCGCAAACTCTCCCAACAGGAGATAACGGACTACGTGGATAGCGGTCAGGCTTTTGGCAAGGCGGGCGCGTACGGCATACAGGACGACAGCTGTTTTGCGGAAAGTTACGACGGCGACTACGACAACGTTGTGGGAATGCCCTGTTACCGTCTGAAACAGATTTTGGAAAAAATTTACAAAAGGTGATATTATGGCAAATTACGAATTGGTTTTCGACTTGGGGTCGGCATTTGTTTCCGCAGGCAGTAAAAAGGACGGCTTCACGGACAAAATTCCCGCCGTGGTGGCGGTGGCTACCGATACAAAACAAATCGTCAGCGTCGGCGTTGAGGCGTTGCGTTTGGGAAGCACGGTGGGAGGCGGAGTGAAACTTACCCACCCGATATTGGAGGGAGCTATCATAGATATCGACGGCGCAAAAGCCCTCATTTCGGCTCTTTTGGAACGGCTCGTCAACTACAAAATGAGCGCGTTTTCCCGCTATACGGTGACGTGCGCGGTTCCCTGCGGAATGATTAGTTCCGACAAGAACACGATAGAAACGGTGTTCCTCTCGCTCGGCGCAAAAGCAGTCGGCTTTGTGGAAACGCCCGTTGCGGACAGTGCGCATTTGTTCAACGAATTTCGCACGCGACAAGGGATAGTTGTGGACATCGGTCAGGACTGCACAGACCTCGCCGTTGTGTCCTCCAACGCCATTGCCGCAGGTTGCACGCTGTATTACAGCGGCAAAAATCTTACCGAGGTCATTTCGGAGCGTATACGTTCCAAGTATATGATACGTTTGGACGCCGACGCCGCCGACTATCTCAAACTCAACTGCGCAAGTCTTTATCCCAACGATACAACCGTCGTTGCGGTCAGCGGAGTCAACACGCAAACGGGCGCGATAGAGCAGGTAAATGTCAGCGCGAAAGAACTGTACGACACGGTTGTGGAGTTTGTCCGCAAGTATGTACGGATAATAAAAAGCCTTGTGGACAGCGTTCCGAGCGATCTTGCTATGTTGGTGCATAACGACGGAGTTATGCTGTGCGGAGGCGGAGCCAAACTTGCGGGATTGGATATGTTTTTGCAAAGCGAATTGGGTATGCCCATTTACGTGGCGACAATGCCCGAGGACGTAACTATCAAGGGACTTTTGGCAATGTAACTTCTGTCGATGTATTTCAAACGTGTTTGCGCGGCGTGGCGGTTTTACCGCTACGTCGTTTTAATTGCTGTTACTCAACAATATTGTTAAAATGTAAAGAAAAAGCGGCTTGAAATATCAAGTCGCTTTTGTCGAATTTGTTCGTTGCCCTTCGCATAAAGTCTTGCGGCGAAAACTTTCAATCTCTTGCGATGTATTCGTCGGTGCGGCGATAAAAGTTTTGCTTGTCCGTCGTCAGCCAAAAATTGCCCAAGTCGTCCCTGTACGCGTAAGTGTACGGTTCGTGCGCCGCGGTATTTGTTTTGTGTCCCTAAAACGTAAGTATGCGAGTGTTGTTTGTGTCGTCGAGAATGGACAAAGTTTCTTCTTGCGGCTCTTCCGACGGCTTGCGGAAACTGCTCACCGTCAATTGTGACCACACCCACGCCACAAATTGATACATATAGTGGTGGTCTGTAAATAAATATATGATAGCGTCCAAAGCCCACACAATCAAAGCCAACACTGCCAACAAGATAAACGGAATGATAAAGGGCGGGAAAGAAAGTATATACACCGCTAAACCGCTTTTGTCAAAACTGCCTGTTTTTCTCCTGTGTTTGCTTATCAACACGTGTCCGATGTATCCCGGTACACAGTAGACTATGGCGGTAAACACAATTGCTACCCATACCGTTTCGTCTATGCCTACCACGGCGATAAGAATGATCATTGCGATCAAAAGCGCGTAAGCGATACCCGTTAATATCCAACTTGCTATTTTCATTTTTTCCTCCGTGAAATAAAATTGATTATGTCGATTATATCCTAATTATAATTAGATGCCAAGAGAATTATACTAATTATTGTTAAAATTATTTCTATGAAGAACTTTGAAAGAAACGTTTTCGGCGAAAGACTAAGAGCGTTGCGCAATGAAAAGGGCGTGGGGCAGGACAGGCTTGCCAAAGAATTGGGTTTGAGCAACGCCTCTATCAGTTATTGGGAAACGGGCAAACAGGAACCGTGCGCCTCTGCCGTTTTCAAATTGGCAAGCTATTTCGACGTCAGCGCCGATTATCTTTTGGGCTTGACGGACGACTGACGGGCGAATTTTCCCTCCCACATTCGGGTAGTTTACTTAAAAACAAAAAAATATTGACAATTTATTTTGCAATAGCTATAATAAACGTAACAAAACAACGGAGGAGCAGAATATGAATCTCAAAGGAAGCAAAACGGAACAAAATCTTATGGCGGCGTTTGCGGGAGAAAGTCAAGCGCGCAACAAGTACGACTACTATGCGTCCAAGGCGAAAAAGGACGGTTATGAACAGATAGCGGCTATTTTCCAAGAAACAGCCAACAACGAAAAGGAACACGCAAAACTTTGGTTCAAGCTGTTCCACGGGATAAACGGCACTCTGGATAACTTGTTGGACGCGGCGGCGGGCGAACACTACGAATGGACGGAAATGTACGAAGAGTTTGCGCGTATAGCCGACGAAGAGGGCTTTTACGATATTGCGGCGCGTTTTCGCGGCGTTGCCGCCATTGAAAAACACCACGAAGAGCGTTATCGCAAACTTGCCGAAGCGGTGCGCGGCGGCGAGGTGTTTGTAAAAGTGGACGAGAACGTTTGGGTATGCCGTAATTGCGGACACATTCACATCGGCAAGTCCGCTCCGGAAGTATGCCCCGTTTGCGCTCACCCGCAATCCTACTTTGAATTGCTAAAAGAAAATTTCTGATTTGCAACAAAAAAAAGAACTCGCGTTTACTGCAACGCGAGTTCTTTTTACGTTATTTACAGTGTTATGTCGCCGTTTGTGCATTTTATCGTCGTTATGCCGCTGTCCTTTTTCCAGCTGGTCAACGATTTTATGTTCTTTTTCAAAGTGTCCCACTCTTGGGTCGTCCCCGTGTAGATTACCGTTGTCAACGCTCTGCTGTTGAAGAAAACCTGCGTTTCGATAGATGTTAGCGAGGAGGGCAACGTTACGGAAACAAGCTGTTCGCAGTTTGCAAACGCCAACGCTCCGAGTGTGGTAATGTTGGAGGGAACTACAATGCGCTCCAACTTACTGCCGCTGAACGCAAACGTACCTATTTCGGTAACGTCGGTAGGCACAGTGGAGTTGACGCAACCGAGCAACAAAGTTTTTACGGTAATTTCCTGTTTGTCCTCTCCGCTGCCCACAGTCTTTTTCTGATCGTAAACCAAGCAGTTGTTTTCGCTGCGGAAAACTTCGTTTTCGGGATCCGCGCTTATTTCGGTAAGGCCGCTACAATTGGAGTACGCCGTAGGCGCAACTTCCGTTACGCTTTTCGGAAGAAAAACTTTTGTTATGGCTTTGCAGTTTGCAAAGGCGTATTCGTTTATCGCGGTTACGCCGTCGGGCAGAGTTACGTTTCCGAGCGCGGTGCAACCGTTAAAGGCATATCTGCCTATTGTTTCCACCGTGGCGGGGAGTTCCACCGCTTTGAGTTTTGCGCAGTTGTTAAACGCGTAATTGGGAATGTTTGTCATATTGTCGGGGAGTTGAACTTGTTCGAGTTCAACGCAACCGCTACACAAATTTACTCCGATAGAATTTACGCCTTGGGGAATGTTCAACGCTTGGAGTTTTGCGCAACCCTCAAACGCGCTGTCGCCCAACGAAACGAGGCTTGCGGGCAAGTCGATTTGCGTTAGCTTGTCGCACAGCGAAATAGCTTCGAGGTCGATTGTTTCAACGCTGTCGGGCAAAACAAGTTTTTCCAACGAACTGCACGCTTTGAAAGTACCCTCGTAAATATCCGTTATGCCATCGGGGATAACCAACTCTTTCAGATAGGCGCAACCGTTAAAGGCGTTTTTGCCTATATTGGTAACTTTGTCGGGAATGTTGATTTTTGTGATATTGCTTCCGTAAAAAGCAGTGGCGGAAATGGAAGTTATGCTGTCGGGCAGAACCACTTCGCACGGCTTGGACATTTTAAGTTTGCCAATGGACGTTACCGCCTTGCCTTTGTAGGTATCTGGTATAACCAATTTATCTTTGGCGAAAATCCCGCTGCGGTAAGTGTCTTTGATGTCGGAAACTTCGTAGGTGTCGTTGCTCTTCAATGTGAAGATGACGCGATTTTTGTCGCTCAAAGACGCCGCCACAATCGAGGCGACTGCAAGACCGACCACAAGCGCGATCACCACGATGATAATGATCCATGCTTTCAGAGAGAGTTTTTTCATTGACTGTTCCTCGGCAATAAGTTATATATAAAATTATACGACAAAGTTTTTTTTGTGTCAATAGGTTTTGAAAAATAGCCCTTTGCGGGGCAGACGTTCGGGGGCGGAGGACGTTTTGCGGCGTTTCCGCGAAAAAACGACGAAGTTGCGGCAAAAATATATTTTTACAAAATTTTTTTGCAATTTCACGCAAAAAAATGCGGTTTTTTGATTGACAATATTTGCCCGATGTAATATACTAAAAAAGCTGTTGTAAAACAGCGCGAAGCTTGACAACGGAATAGTAAGAAGAATTGAAACACAGTCAATCGAAAGATTTTAGCCGGCGGTTGAGGAAAAAGCTCAACCAAAGTTAAGAAAGTCAGATTAAACTCAAGAGTTTGATCCTGGCTCAGGACGAACGCTGGCGGCGTGCTTAACACATGCAAGTCGAACGGACCCCCGCAAGGGGGTTAGTGGCGGACGGGTGAGTAACACGTGAGCAACCTGCCCTATACAACGGGATAACACAGAGAAATTTGTGCTAATACGGTATAAGACCACACTCAGGCATCTGAGAGGGGTAAAAGCTGAGGCGGTATAGGAGGGGCTCGCGGCCCATTAGATAGTTGGTGAGGTAACGGCCCACCAAGTCAACGATGGGTAGCCGACCTGAGAGGGTGATCGGCCACATTGGAACTGAGATACGGTCCAAACTCCTACGGGAGGCAGCAGTGGGGAATATTGGGCAATGGAGGCAACTCTGACCCAGCAACGCCGCGTGAATGAAGAAGGCCTTCGGGTTGTAAAGTTCTTTAATTGGGGACGAAGAAAGTGACGGTACCCAAAGAATAAGCCACGGCTAACTACGTGCCAGCAGCCGCGGTAATACGTAGGTGGCAAGCGTTGTCCGGAATGACTGGGCGTAAAGGGAGCGTAGGCGGCGCAACAAGTTAGGAGTGAAATCCCAAGGCTTAACCTTGGAACTGCTTTTAAAACTGTTGAGCTTGAGTGATGGAGAGGAAAGCGGAATTCCTAGTGTAGCGGTGGAATGCGTAGATATTAGGAGGAACACCAGAGGCGAAGGCGGCTTTCTGGACATTAACTGACGCTGAGGCTCGAAAGCGTGGGGAGCAAACAGGATTAGATACCCTGGTAGTCCACGCTGTAAACGATGGATACTAGATGCGGGAGGTATCGACTCCTTCCGTGTCGTCGCAAACGCAATAAGTATCCCGCCTGGGGAGTACGGCCGCAAGGTTGAAACTCAAAGGAATTGACGGGGACCCGCACAAGCAGCGGAGCATGTGGTTTAATTCGACGCAACGCGAAAAACCTTACCAAGACTTGACATCGTA
>CANQND010000011.1 GCA_947625115.1 uncultured Clostridia bacterium
ATGAAATCTTTTGCGGAAATATCCGCCCGCTTGACTTTCCGTCAGTTTTATGGTATAGTCATAATGTATTTGTGCTTTTAAGGAGAATAGAATGATAGGTATATTCTATTTCAGTTCGACGGGTAACAGCCTATATATTTCTAAAATAATCCGCGAAAAAATGGGCGGAAAAATCATTTTTATCCCTACATATACGGGGGACGGTAGCGAGTTTGACAAAATCATTGTCGTATCGCCTATTTATTCCTCTGGTCTGCCTGTTCACGTTTATGATTTTTTGCCTCGCCTTGACAATGAGAGAGAGTTGTTTATTGTCCTCAACTATGGCGGTATGGTCGGCGGCGCGGATTATTTCGTGTATGCGTATTCCCGTCAAAAAGGACTGAACGTGAAAGGCATTTTTGCGTTAAAAATGCCCGAAAATTATACGCTCACATTTACCGTGCCGAAATTTTACTTAAAGCGTGTACTTAATAGTGCCGATAAACGTATTGATAGGGTCATTTCAAAAATCACTTGCGACGAACCTACACTTCCGAGAAAGAAAAAGACAAAAGAAAAGATTTATTACAAGAACAAGGCAAATTGGCATTTGATCGGGGAACGGTTTTCGGTCTCGGAAGATTGTATCGGGTGTGGGAAATGCGTCGGGCTATGCCCTACGCAGAATATTTCTATGGAGAATGGGAAAATCACATTCGGCAATGTTTGCGTCGCGTGCCTCGGTTGCTATCATCGGTGTCCCCAAAAGGCAATCAGGTATCTCCATAAAAAGAAAAAAGATAGATATATCAATCCCCGCATTGACGAAAAGTTGATAGGCAAAAATATTGATTAAATAAAGAATAGCAAAAAACCGCCGACGGAGCGAAATGCTCTGTCGGCGGTTGCCGTTTTTTAGGTTTATGACATTCGGCGCAACCTCTAAAATCGTTTCTACGATTAACATTGAAATTTATATACCGCCTCACCTTGCGGTTTTACTTATTCCCGCGTCTTTCAACGGGTATCCCTATACACTTTAACGGGACTCTTTATTTGGATTTTTATTATTCAGTTGTCTTTGTTGCCGTTCGGCGTGCCATTTGGCAAATTCTTCTTTCCCTTCCTCGGTGTCGAAGTATTCCCGAATGGCAGGTAGTAATGCTCTTGCAAGGAAATCGATCTCGTAATCGGGGATCCCCGTGGTGTTCTTTTTCCGTCTGGACATTTATCTTTAAGCGTTTTCCTTCTTGTAATCGGTTATTAAGTTTTAGAGCAGGGACAGGATGATGACGATTGTCTGCACGAGCAGAAGCGCGGGGGTAGCCCAAAAGAGAAATTTGCGGAAGCCGCGCTCCGTTCTCAATTCCTCCCGCGTGGACTCCAAAAGTTTCTTGCTCTCCGCGAGTTCCTTTTCCGCTTCCTCGAATACGGCGACGAGCTACGCTACAAGTTGTTTTTTAATTCGGCAAATACGTGTTTTGATATTTTCTTGCATACGCAAATGTTTTGTGATAAAATAATCTCACGGTATACGTTTGTATATCGTTCAAAATGGTATTTTGTATTGGGAGCATTTTATGAGATTGTACAATCCGAACTACAAAAAACACGCCAAACGGGATAAGCTATTGACGATAATTGCAAGTTGCTGGTCGGTTTTGGTTGCCGTTGCGGCAATAGGCTTTTTGGTTTACTTGATTATCAATAAGTGGGCGTGGTACTTTTATCTTGCAGATGGTATCGGCGGATTGATTTTAGCTGGTTTACTGTGGTGGATCTTTCCTACCGCCGAGCGCGAATATATCGACTTTGAAGATTTCGATACGCAAAAAAAACAACTACGGCAAAAATTTCCCGACAACAAGGTCATTGTTCGGGCAACGCCCGACATTGTGAGAGGACATACTTTGGGTTGCTTTGCCCAACGCGGGTTGTTTGGCGGAATTGCCGTGTGCGATTGCGGAGAAGCGTTCGATCCGAAAGACATAACTTTTGATGTTGAGCGAGGCACAGCCAAGCGTACCTCTACCGAAAGCGGCAATATTTACTATTCGCAATATATAACCTTTACCGTACACTGCAAGTGCAAAAAGTGCGGCAAGGAAAAAACCGAAAGTTTTGGCAAAGAATTTGAAATCGGCTCCACCGTTTACGAACACGAGATGTTTTCGGACAGAACAACGGTAGTAAATACTTCCGACGACGTTGATTGCGAAAAATTTATTGCCGAAGTATACGAACAAGACTTAAAACGGTACGTTGCAGATAAAACCGAATACGAAAATTTTTTGGCAAAGAAATTGGACGAACTTAAACAAACAAGCAATCGGGACGAAAGCCGCATTGCGGAATTGCGCGCAAAGGGTTGGTACGAAAAGCCCAAGCGCAAGTCGAATAAAGAAACAAGCAAAAAAAGCGAATAACAACGCATAGCGTTTACGGGAGCATTTCGGAAAGAACTCCACCGCTCCTTTTCATAAAATAATTTTCCCCTCCACAATGCGCGGAAAGGGCAAAAAACGAGGCTTACGGTTTGTAAGCCTCGTTAATTTCTCTACGTTTTGTAAAGTTACTTTACGTTTTGTAAAGTTTTGCCGACATATTGCGTCGCAAAAAGATATGCACATATGCTCATATATCGAAGCGTACAGTTTCGCCTGCGGGCAACCGATAGACTTTTTTGTCGCGTTCGACCCAAAGCGTCAAGCAAGACGGGTTGTACACAAGTTGGTCCTCTACGCCCCACTGCAACGCCCTGTACGCGGCAACGTAGTCGTAAATTTCTCCGTTGGTTGCGTACCACACGTCGTTTCTGCCGCCAACCTCGTCCAACAGGTCGGTGATCACGTGCCAATTGTTGTTGTCGTCAAATTCGTAGCTGTGTCCCCACACGTAAAACAGATAACTCTCGCGCGCTTTGCGCTCGTCAAGCGGCGACGAGTGTACAAAACGAGAGGCGATTTCGTGCAAGTTTTTGTCTGTGTGGTGACAGGTCGGGTTCCACCTCAAAAAATCTGCGGGAAGAGAAAACTCTCCCGTGGATACCGTCGTACGCGCGTAGTGTACGCCAAGCTCGGCAAGCAGTTTGCAAATGCAGTCGTTTGTTGCGCCGTAGGCATAAGCCATTCCGCACACCAAGCGGTTGTACTTGCTTTCAAGATATTGTCTGTTTGCCACCACTTCCTGCGCAACTTGCACCGACGACACCTTGGTGAGGTACAGATGTCTGTGTCCGTGCAATGCAATTTCGTGACGGCAATTTGCAAACAAGTCAAACGATTCTTCCTCGCTCATACGATTGTGCGCGCCCCTATCGGGGAAAACGCCGCTGTTCAAATTGAAAGTACATTTTACGCCGTAGCTATCCAAAATTTTCAACAGACGCTTGTCCGCCACAACTCCGTCGTCGTAGCTCAAAGTAAACGCCTTGGTGCGTCCCTCGGGAAATCTTAAAAACGTTTCGTGTTGCATATCCAGCATAAGAACTCCTTATCTTATTATTTTACACCAATATTTCAAAAAAGGGTATGGACAAAATAGATATGTTATGGTACAATGTGGGCGGAGGTACTATGAACGACGTAGTTTACGTAGGCAAACATCTTCGTACGTACTCTGTTGCAGAACACTCCCACGACAATTGGGAGTTTGTTTACTGCACGGGCGGCACGGGCGAATTTGTGATTGAGGACAAAACCACGATACATTACAGCTCGGGAGAGGTTGTCATCTTGCCCCCTCACATCTCCCACACCAACACCAGCGCGAAAGGTTTTACAAACATTCACGTGCGTATAGCCGACGCAACGCTTCCGTTCAAAAATCCCACTCGCATTGTAGACGACAACGACAAACACGTGTTGGGTGCCTTTGAGGATATTTTTTACTACTTCAACAACAATATGGAAAAACGTCAGTTGTTGCTGTCGGCGTTGAGCAATCTCATAGTAAACTACGTTATCGCTCTGCAAAACGACAAGCAACTGTCCAAGGCGGTTGAAGAGATAAAAAGCGACATTGTGCGCAACTTTCCCGATTGCACCTACGAGTTGGACGAATATCTCAAATCGTTGCCGTTCAGCTACGACTATCTGCGCAAACTTTTCAAAAACGAGATGGGCATAACTCCGCACGCGTATCTGACGCATATGCGTATGCAAACGGCGGAAAAATTGCTCAGTTCGTTGGACCACGAGTACAACGTAACGAAAGTGGCAAGTATGTGCGGTTACGACGAGCCGTTATACTTTTCACGCGTGTTCAAAAAGCATTTCGGTTGCTCGCCGATAAACTATATGAAGCGGCATACCACTAACAATTAGGGCAATTTCCCCCTTCCGGATCGTCGGTCAAGGCGAGGTCGTTCATAAACACTCGCGCCCACTGTTTGGAACCGCCGCCGATATATGCAAGTTTTATTTTCATAACGCGCTCTTCTCCAAAATACACAAATTTTGCTATATACAATTATAACCTATATATCTCGTTTGTCAATGCACAAAACGGACACCAAAAGCCCGCTAAACCAACCGAAACGTGCATTTTTTTTGCCGCATATCCGTTGCAAATTGCTACAAACACTTTTGAAAAGCTCTCGGAAAAGTTGTCCGAGAGCCGCATTGAAATTTACAAATGAGCCATATTTGCCGACGCGAAAAAACTTAGCCGAACATCACAACGTAACCATCGTGAAAACAATAACTCCGATAACAAATAAAAACACAACGACGCGAGAGATAATGTAGGGCAAAAGTATCTTTTTTACGTTGGAATCCTTTTTGTAAGGCTGTCGCGAAAGCATAGCGAACACAATGTACAGCACTGCCGCCGCCGAGCCGCCTATGTTGAAGTACGGCTGTTTGAGGAAGTAGGCAAGCAACGTAAATAGCGTTGCGAGGACAAGAAAAACTATCGCCGCAAGGTACATTGCCCTGTTTTTCTTTTGGTCGAGGGTGCGCTTTGTTTCGACGTCGCCCTCCGAAACAAGATCGTCGATACTGACTTGAAACAGCACCGAGATAGATTTCAGACTGTCTATCGCGGGGAAACCTTTGCCTGTTTCCCACTTGGATATTGCCGTGCGAGTTACATATAATTTCTCCGCAAGGTCCTCTTGCGTGAGATTGTTGTCCTTTCGCAGTTGTTTCAATTTTTCGCCGAATGTCATTTTTTTTCTTTCCTCGCGCTTAGTTCTGCAAACATTATACAGGCTTACGCGCCAAATGTCACGACACTATTGTTCACATTTGCCTTTTGAACGGGATTTTTGAAGAGATTTTGCGTAGCAACGGCTCAAACCGACTTTTTTGCCGCAAGTTTTTTATGCGTTGCCGAGTTTTGCCACAGCAGAAAGGCTCTGTTTTTTACCACTTTTTTTGAACGTAATTTTAGACGAGCGCGGAATTGCGGTGCAGTGTTACACCACATTTCGCTTTTTTGTAGATGGGGTAGGAAAAAAGTAACGCGTGAGCAATGAAAAGGCGCGGTGTTACGCCGCGCCGAGTTTTACAAAATATCAAATTGTTCCAATGCGGTTTGCAAACGCTCTTTTCACCGCAAAAACAGGTACAATATTACCGCCGCCAATGCAAACCCTACCAAAATAATGAGCAAAATCGGTCCATACACCTGAAACGCCGCGGAAATCATCGCGCGACGCTCTTTGCGAGTAACTTTTACGGCATTTTTGCGCTGTTTGTCGCGTTCTTCAAGATCCTCGGGAGTTTTGCCCTCCAAACCCGCCATAGAGTAAAGCGTTCTGCCGTCGTCCTCTTTGTAAACCGTTTTGGGTTTAGTTTTCTTGCTCATTTTGTTCGGGCTGTTCCTGTTGCGGCTGTTCCGCCGTTATTTGCTCCTCTTGCATAGTTTCGGGAGGGTCAAACAGGTGACAAGCGACAAAGTGACCGGGAGTTACCTCTCGCATTTCGGGTGCGATCTCCGTGCAACAATCCATACAATGTTTGCAACGGGTGTGGAATTTGCAACCTTTGGGCGGATTGGCGGGAGAGGGAAGCTCTCCTTCGAGTTCTTCGGGCTTGGCTTTGCGATGAGGGTTGGGTACGGGTACCGCGCTGAACAACGCTTGCGTGTAGGGGTGACGTGCGTCGGAGCAAATATCCTCCGTTGTACCCTTTTCCACGATGTTGCCCAAGTACATAACGGCGATTGTGTCGCTGATGTACTTAACTACGGAAAGGTCGTGCGAAATGAACATATAGGAAATGCCCATTTGCTTTTGCATTTTTTTGAGCAAGTTGATTACCTGCGCCTGAATGGACACGTCCAATGCCGAAACGGGTTCGTCGCAGATAACCAAATCGGGTTGCACCGCCAACGCGCGGGCAATGCAGATACGCTGACGCTGACCGCCGCTGAACTCGTGCGGATACCTGTCGTAGTAGTGAGGCTGCAAACCGCAGTGTTTCATTACGTTAAGCACGTAGTTGTGTACCTTATTTTTGGGAACAATATGGTGTACTCTAACCGCTTCGCTGATTATCGCGCCCACCGTCATACGGGGAGGCAACGAAGAATAGGGGTCCTGAAACACCAATTGCAACTGCGTACGCAAAGGTTGAAGCTGTTTGCGCTTTAACTTGGCAAGCTCGTACTGTTTGCCGTGTTCGTCAGTGTAGACGGCGGAACCTTCCGTTATGTCGTAGAGGCGCAATATCGTGCGTCCGAGCGTTGTTTTGCCGCAACCCGATTCGCCGACGATACCTATCGTCTTGCCGCGTTCGAGGTCGAAACTTACTCCGTCCACAGCCCTCAGATAGCCTTGCGGCTTGCCGAATATACTTTTGCCGACGGGAAACCACTGTTTGAGATCTTTTACGTTCAAAATGTATTTCGGAGCGTCCTCGCCGACGCGCGAAGAGCCAATCAAATCGTATTCGTCTGCCGACTCCGTTTCTTCCTGTTTGGACTTGCGCGCCTTGACCATCGCGTACACGATATATCCGATAAAGCCGAATTCCGCCGCGATAAGCAAGCCCATTACCACCGCCAACCAAGTGGCGGCTTGTTGGGACAGTGCAAGTAAGCTAATCATCTATTATCCTCCTAAGTTAGCAAAACCGTTTGTTTGCATTGTTGACCTTTCAAAACAGGCAAACGGGGCTATTTTTTGTATTTGTGGCAAAACACGCTGTGGGTGGGAGATATTTGTATCTCCTCGGGGTACTCGCCCTCGCAACAAGCGCAACGTTCGCCGCAACGATCCTTGAACAGACATTCGTTGGGAATGTTGATAGGGTTAGGCACCACGCCGGGTATGCTGTACAGTTCGGCGTCGATACCCGTTTCAAAGGTGGGCTTAGCCTTTTGTATACCCTTGGTGTAGGGGTGCAAGGGATTGTCGAAGATTTCAAAAACGGTACCCTTTTCCACAATTTTGCCCGCGTACATAACCACAACGTAGTCGCACGTTTCCGCGACGACGCCGAGGTCGTGCGTGATGAGCATAACGGACGCGTGACACTGTTGCTGTACTTCCTTTATCAGGTGAAGTATCTGACTTTGAATGGTAACGTCCAACGCCGTGGTGGGTTCGTCCGCTATTATCAATTTGGGGTTGCCCACAAGCGCGATGGCTATCATAACGCGCTGACGCATTCCGCCCGAAAGTTGGTGAGGATAGTAGTTGACGATCGTTTCGGGCATAGGAATACCCACGCGCGAAAGCATTTCTATCGCCTTTTCGTGAGCTTCCTTTTTGGTAGCGAGCGGATTGATGAGATACACCACTTCCTCTATCTGATAACCCACGGTAAACACGGGGTTGAGGCTGGTCATCGGTTCCTGAAAGATCATCGAGATATCCTTGCCGCGAATACGGTACATATCGTCAGTAGGCATCTTGGCAATATCGTAGGTGACTTCCTGCATTTCGTAGAGAGGTATGCCGTCCTCCGAGCGCGCCTGCAACGGAACTTGCACGGGGTTGCCGTCTTTTCCCAAAACGGGCTTGCCCTTTTTGTTGAGTTTGTCGGTGGTTACGGTGTTGCCCTCTTCGTCCTTTACGTAAATCGGTATACGCTTGCCCTTGCCGTCCAACACAAAGTCGCGCGTGGCAAAGCGGATTTCGCCGTCCGTCACCTGTCCCTGCGGAGCTTGCACAAGTTGCATAATGGACAAGCTCGTAACGCTTTTGCCGCAACCCGATTCGCCCACCAAACCCACAATGGAGTTTTTCGGTACAGAGAAAGATACTCCGTTTACCGCCTTGGATACGCCGCTGTCGGTAAAGAAATAGGTGTGAAGATTTTCCACTTCGAGAATGTTGTTTTCGTCTTTGAGTTGAGTCGTGAAGTACTCGGGCGAAACTTTTTTGCGTTTTGCCTTTTCGTACTTCTTCATTGCGGCAAGGTTACTGCGTTGAATTGCCCTGCTCTCTTTCAAACTCAAAAAATCGGAATTTTTGTTTTTCGTTTTCACTGTGTTACCTTTTGTTCATATGCGCATTTGCACATATGCGCTACTGCGCATATCGGCACAAAATGCAAAATGGGGTCAAAATTTTTACTTTCTCGCTTTGGGGTCCATTGCGTCCCTCAAACCATCTCCGACAAAGTTGAAGCCCAACACCGCAATCACTATCAACAAACCTGCGGGTATCCACAAGTTGGGATAGTAGGACATCGTTATCGGGTCGGTAGAGGAACTGATCATTGTACCCCACGCCGCATACGGAATGGGAATACCCAAACCGAGATAGCTCAACGTTGCCTCGTACAAAATGATTCCGCCCAAACCCAACGTCATCGAAACAATGAGTTGCGGCATTATGTTGGGGACAAGGTGTACAAATATGCGCCGCCAAGTAGGTATGCCCATAACTTCGCACGCGACGATGTACTCCTGTTCGCGCAGGTACAGTATCTGACCGCGCACCATACGCGCCGTGCCGCTCCAACCGAAAACGGTAAGAATTATCATAAGATAGTAGATACGCGCCTGCCCCGGTACGCCCCAGCTGTCGATAACGACGGAGGCTATCAACAGTAGCGGCAAAGTGGGAATACAGTTAAGTATATCCACGATACGCATAAGTATCTGATCCACCCAACCGCCGAAGTAGCCCGAAATGCCTCCGAGTATCACGCCGATAAGCGTTTCCAAAATTACTACCACAAATCCGAGCGTCAACGAAACTCTTCCGCCGTACATAAGGCGGGCAAATACGTCCATACCTCTTTCGTCCGTGCCGAGCAGGTGTTGAGCCGACGGCGCGGCTTTAATGTTGATACCGTTCACTCTGTCCACAAATTGGTACGCCGTAACTTCTTCTCCGTTGACGGTTTGAGTTATGTCGTAGCCCTCGCGAGTTATCGCGGGAGTACGGTCTACGTCCACTTCGCCCCAATTGTAGCCGAACAAGCGGCATATGGGCGGACCCAAAAAGGCGAATACAAACAGGGCGATAATCATTACCAAGCCCACAACAGACAGGCTCGAACGGAAAAACCGTTTCAACACCATACGCGCGGGAGTCAATTCCTTGTAGTAGACCTTTTGTTCCACGTCCTCGTCGTTCAGTTGAACAAGCGCGTCGTTTGTTGTGGGAGTGGGTTGATCGTCGAGAACCTGTTGAGCCGAAACGTCGTTAGTTACGGAAGTATTGTTTTGTTGTTCGTTAAATTCGTCCATAACAGTACCTCCTCTACTTTGTAAGTTTTACGCGCGGGTCAACCACGGCGTACATTATATCGGACAGTAACGTACCGATAACGGTCAATACCGCAAGGAACATATTGTAGCCCATAATGAGGGGCAAATCTCCTTGCGTAAGCGATTTGTAGGCGATACGACCTATTCCGTCGATAGCGAACACTTCCTCGGTGATCATTGCGCCGCCGAACAAGCTGGGCAAGATACCCGCCATCATCGTCATCAACGGGATAAGCGTGTTGCGGAAAGCGTGTACGTACACAACTCTCTTTTCCGAAAGTCCCTTTGCGCGCGCGGTACGAATGTAGTCGCTGTTGAGAACTTCCAACATATTGGTACGCGTGTAGCGCATAAGGCTGCCGATACTAAGCACAACCATAACCACCATCGGCAACACCAAGTGCCAAGCCATATCGCCAAGACGGACGATACCCGTGGCACTGCTTCCGCCGCTTACCAAGCCCATTGTGGGGAACCACCCCAACGTGCTGGAAAACACTTTTATCAACAACGCCGCAAAGAAGAAGCTCGGGAAAGATATACCTATCATTGTGATAAAGGTAACTATGTAGTCGCGAGCGGAATATTGGTGAGTCGCGCTTGTGATACCGAGCGGAATGGAGATGATAAACTCAAATATCAACGCGATAAAGGATATTATGAAAGATATCCACATATGGTCGGCGATAACCGTCGTGACGGGCTTTTCGTGAGTGAAAGAACGTCCGAAGTTGCCGCGCATCATATTCCACAGCCAATTGAAGTAGCCGTTGAACACAGCGGAAGTTTTTTCGCCGAATGTTGCAACGTGGTAGTCGATGGTTTCGGTGCTGACGCCGCCCAAAGTCAACTCGTAAATGCCGTTTTTGTTTTCGTCGTAGTCGTCCACGCGGTAAATGCCCGATTGTATCAGTTTGTTGATACCTGCCCTTTCCGTCACGGAGTACGTGCCGTCGTTCAGGGACAAGCACAACTTGCCGTCGGAAGTTTCCCAATCGCCGCGAACAAATTGATTGACGTCGGAATTGCCTTTCAAAACGTTTTGATAGGCTTCGTCGCTGACGGTCTTGCGGAACATCTGATTGGCGTAGCTGTTGCCCGAGCTTACCGAGAAGATAAGCACGTTTTCGCCCGAGCCGCTCAAACCGTAACTGAGAGTTCCCGCAATGCCGTTGAAGTTCAACTCAATCGCGCCGTTGCGCACCGCCGCCGTAAAGTCGCCGTTGAGCGTAACGGCGTCTTTTTCGTTGCGCTTGTAGATGGAGTAGTTGCCCGTGGAGTTGTCGTCGTTACGTGCGATCGTAAGCTGCCAAAGGTTGTCGTCGGTGTAGAAGTTGCCGCAGTACAGCTCGTGCGCAAACATATTGCCCGAAGCCACGCGGTCGTAATCGACGGACTTGATATTTTTGATAAATTTCAAGCCGCTCATATCGCTGTTTTCTTCATCAACGGTAAGCGTCAAGATGCCGTCGGGCATATACAGCCCGGCGTCTTTCTTGAATTGGTCTACCTGTTCTTGGGTGATAGTGCCGCTTTTCAACTGTTCGGCGTACTTGGTTTCCATATAGTCGGCAGGCATTAAGCGCACCAACGTGTAGATGATAAGCGACACGCCCAAAAGTATGATGATAGAAAGAAATATTCTTTTTACAATGTATTTTATCATACTGCGTTCCCTTTGATTTTTCTGTCGGGAGTAGTTGTTTGCAAATTTCTTTGCAAAGGAGTTACATTATCAGCCGTTTACAAAGCTCACTTCCCAAAGCCTGTTGAGCAAGCCGTTGAACGGAGTTAGATCCGCTTGCGGAGTCATTGTGCTTTCGTCGAGAATGTTCTTGTTGTAAGCGTACATATCCATACGTTGGTAGGTGGGCAGTTCCACTGCCAATTGCATTACCAAATCAAGACATTCTTTGTAGATGGGCTTGCGCGCTTTCGGTTCAAGCACTTCGCGCGCTTCGTCTATCTTTTGGGAAAGTTCTTCGACTGTTGCCACTTCACGGTAGTATTTGTTACCCGCATTGAGTCTTATTGCGCGGTAACCCCAGTTGGCTGTTGCGCCCGCCATAGAGTCGCGGTGGTAAACTTGGTACATATCGGGGTCTACGCCGCCGCCCCAAGCTGCCGCCCAAACGGTGAGGTCGCCCGTGTTGAGCTTTTTGAGAGCGTTAATGTCTTTTTTAACTTCGATTTTGAAACCGTGTTCATTCAATATCTCTGCCGCGCGGAACATTGCGTTGTACGCAGGGTGATCCTCGCTGTCGCCCGCAATGGTAAAGGTGTATTCAAGCTTGTCGCCGCTGTTGGAGTTGCTGTACGCTTCGCCCGCGGTTGTCGGATAGTACTGCGCTTCCGCCACCAATTGGTCGATTATTTCTCCTGTCGGGTCAAATTCGTAGTACTGTCCCTCATCGTCCGTACCGCCCTCACTTGCGGGTCCGTCGGGATATGCCCAAGAAGCACGCGACATAGAACGGTTGATAGCTTGGGCGTAAATGCCGTAGTAGTCCAAGCAGTCCTGCGTGTTAATGGCGTGCATAATAGCTTGACGAATTTCCAAAGAGGGAACTTTTTCGGCGTTGATACCGATGTAGCCGTAACCGTTGGTAAGTACGTTCTTGTAGGTGAAACCGTCGCCCCTTCTGCCGTCTACGCGGTCGATACTTGCCTGTTTGCAGTTGGGTTCCGCAAAGTGAATGTCGCCGTTAAACAAGCTGTCCAACATCATATTTGCGGTTACAACTTGGTAGTTGACGTACTTTATCTTGGCGGGTCCGAGCATAAAGTACTCGTTACGTTCGTAGTGTACAACGTTGTTGGCGCGGAACGTGTCGGGAGTGGGAGTGCCTTTTCCGTCTACCGTAGTAGCCTTGTAGGGACCTGCGCCCATAGGCAAACCGATCCTGTCGGGGTTCTTGACGAAATCGTTCATAAAGTCGATGTCGCTGAACTTTACGCCGAAGTTATCCACAAAGTTGAAATCCTTGTAGTAGTCGGGGTCGGAATAGTAGTACATCGGCGCAACTGTGAAAGCAAAGTTCCAGATAGCTTTGGGGTCTACGCCGTTGATTTCGATTTGCAACACTTCGTTGCCGTCCGTAACGGTACCGTCGGAAGCGTAGGTGGGCTTGCCGTAGGTTTTGCCGTTGACAACCACGCTGGAACCGTCGTCCTTGTTGGGGAACGTGATACCGCTGACGTTGGTGTAGCTGATACCGCTTTCGTCGAAGTATTCTTTCATTGCTTTTGCGGTAAACTCGTCGAGCAATCTTTGAGTGACTGTGGAGCCTGCCGCAACTGCGCCGACGTTGTTGGTAGCCGTTTGCTTTGCCACGTACATATCGTAAACCAACTGAACGGCTTGCTCTTTGCTGTCGTGACGGTGATCGACAACCGCGCCGAAATCTATACGCTTATTTTCGTTATCCCAATTGATCAAACCCTCTGTGTAGAAGAACGCATCCGCAGGGGTATCGAGGTGCATTCTGCCGTTATCGAAAGTGATATCGGCAGGGTCGCCCGCAGCGTTGTAGTCGGAGTTGAGTTGTTCCAAAAACAGCTCTTTTACGTAGTCGTAGTCCTCAACAAGATGGAAATATGCCGAGTAGTCGTCAGGTCCTTCTTCGTCCCAATCGTGATATTTGTTCTGCTCTTCTTGCAACGCGGCTCTCATTTCGGCGTCGGTGACCGTTTTGTTTTTGAAGTCTTTTTTGAAGAGTTGGTTGATTGTGCCGACAAACTTTTCAATGATACGGTCTTGCGCCTTATTGACGAACTGCTCGTTGAAGTGTTCCTGTCCGCTTGTGTCGGGTTGCTGAGTGCGGTACTCTGCAAGTCCCTTTATGTCGGTAGAATAAACCGTGGAACTGCCCGTGTAGGCGGGATCGAGGTAAACGTACAAATTGAACAGAACGTCTTTCATTGTGAGCGGCGAACCGTTGCTGAATTTGAGATTGTTTTTAAGCACAAATTTGTAGGTTGTACTCCATGTTTCCTTGTCGTCGGGGTTCGGCTTGGAAACGTCCTCGGAGTAGTCCAACACAACGCACGGTTCGTCTGCGCCGAAAGCGACGTTACCATCCTTGTCGGAGGAAAGCATACTTACCTGCGTCATACTGATGATGGAGCCGTCTGTCGCCGACGAACTGAAAAACGGGTTGAACACGCCGTCCAATTCGCCTATGGACAAAACAAGACGGGTGTTTTCGTTGTCGAGTTTGGTCTTGTTGCAAGCGGCAAGCGTAGCAAAGGACATTCCCAACATAACCGCTGCCAACAAAACAATTGCGATCTTTTTGAATTTTTTCATAGTAGTTCTCCTTAGGTTTACCGATTTTGTTCAAATCAGTCTTGTACGGGGGTTATTTCCGCGCTGAAATCTTGCACCGTTACCTTGCTTTCGTCGTAGTCGTCAAAGCTCAGGCGGGCAAATTGTTCCCGTATAGATTGGTTATCTGTTTCTATTTTAGACTTACCGAGATTGTTCACAAACGTGCCGTAGACGTGTACGTTTTGAATTGCAGCCCCGTTTTGAACGGATTGCGCCAAACCTGCTATTCTCAATTCGTCGCTTTCGCGTGAGTCCTCCAAAACAAAGCGTACGTTTTCAAACGTGACGTTCCTTATCGACGCTTTTGCTCCGAGCGTACCGAAAATGGAATATCTCAACGTGTAGGTAGGCAACGGGTTTGCAATGGGAACGGTAAAGTTCTTTATCTTGAAGTTGTTGCCCTCCAAAGCCTTGTTGAAAGAGGAATAGTACAGCTCGTTGCCGCCGCAATCGATGTCGTTCATTAGCCAAACGCCGTCCGTCGAACTCATTGCCGATCTCAACTCGTCGTAGTTGGTAACAAAACGCCACAAACCCTCGGTAGAATCAACGTACACTTTCACCTCGGTGCTTTGCTCGCCGCCCGGGTGAACAAAGTTGTCGTCCCAAGGTTGATTGAGAGTTTCGTCGGAATAGTAGCCGCCGAGGAACGTCCTTTGATAATCGCGCACTTTGTCGCAGTAATTGCTCCTGTCATCGAATTTGTCGCCTTGCTCCACTCTGTAAGAACCGAGCAGAACGGGTTCTTGTCCCTCTACCGCCATATACACGCCGTAGGTGTAACGAATATCGGGGACCCATTTGGCGTAGAGCGTAAGGTCGTGCGTGACGCGGTCTTTTTGGAAATCCCACTCGTCGGTACAGCCCTCGTCCTTGAACCACCCCTCGAAAACGTAGTTGCTACGGTAAAAAGAGTAGTTTTGATAGGAACTGACGTCTATTACGTACGAACCGGGGTCGTAGGCGTGTTTTATGCTACCCGTAAAATTGGTAGAAGCCGCCAACGTACCGCCGTTAAACTGAAACGTAACGATAACCTTGCCCGAGAGATCTCTTCCCCTTTGTCCGCACGCGCCCAAGAGCGTCAACGAGAGCAACAGGACGAGAATCACTGCAAGTGCCATTTGTTTTTTGGTTTTCATTGTTTTTTCCTTGTTGTTTATTTACGTCGAAAATTGCTTAGCGAACGATTGTCAAAATGATAGCCACGTCGGAATTTTCAAACTCGTAGCTTATCGTTACTTCCGCAAGCAACTTTTTCTCCACCTTGAAAGAAACGGTCAGATTTTCACAATAGAAACTGACGTTGCTAAGCCCCAAAACGGTAAACTCGTTGCCCTGCGCCACTGTGAGGGTGAGCAAACCTTTTTGCGAGTTTATTGCCGAAAACAGCGATTCGTCGTCCAATTTGAGATTGGGAGCAAACTCGGCAAAAGCCACCGTGCCTTGACTTTCGGGAGAGTACGTGTAGGGTTCGTCGCTGTCGGAATTGAGGTCGTTGAGCGTTTTTTCCGTCTGCGTCCAAGCGTAACCGCTACCCGACTTGGTGTAGGTGCGCACTCTTTCGTATTGAAGCACGTTGCCGTTTCCGCCCGTGATACGAATGGTTTGTTGTACCTTGTCGGAGGAGGCGAGCTGCGGATACAGCTCGTTTGCCTCGCCGAACTTTACCTTGCACCCCGCGCAAAGCGTCAACACGAGCGCGAGCGCGGCGGCAATCAAAACTATAAAAAGTTTCTTTTTCATCACAGGATACCTCCTTTCAGCACGACGTATGCAACCGCAAGCAACGCGTTGAGCGTTACCGCCGTAGCTACCACCGCGTTAGGCGAAGTTGCCTTTGCAACGGTTTGCGCCTTGGACAGCGTACGGGAAATATCCGCATAGCCGTTCCAGATGTCTATCACGTCGAGGTAGGGAGTGAGGCGGGAAATATATCTTTCGCGCTCGTTCTTGTCAAGAGTTTTTACCAAAGCGTTGATTTGCTTTATGGTTGTGTAGTCCTCTACCGTGACGTTGTTGCGCCAATATTCAAAGCGGTCGTCGCTGTTCCAAGAGTTGTACGTAGTCGGGTTGAAGTCGCTTACCATTGTGCCGACGATTTCCGCAAGTCTGTCCAAAACTCTTTCCGCCCAAGGCTGGTTGAGGTCGAGCTTTCGGTTGTTAGTAGCCGCTTTGTACTCCGCAATCTTGTTGTCTAACAATGTCTTGGCAGATGTGCCGAGAGCGGTATCCAACATTGCCTTTTCCTCGCCGCTAAGCGCGTTGTACAGCGTGTTGGCTTCCGTAAGCATATCGTAGGAGGAACGGTTGTCCGCCATTGGGAGCAAGCTCTCCAACGCGTGGCGCGCCACGTCTACGTTGTAGGCTTTGAGAGCGTCAGTGTAGAACGTTGTGTAGGAGCCGTCTACATATTTAATGTCGCCCTTGTTTGCCATAAGCATATTGTACGCTACCGTTGCGGCGTTGATTTGCTTTTCCGCAAAGCGGTCGATCTTGTCAAGCTGTTGCAATTGTTTTACGGCGTCGATGAAGTCGATAGCGTATCTACCCATTGTTTCTTCGCCCTTGACGGGAGCTTCGTTGAAGTACACGCGGTAAATCAACGAGTCGTAACCCGAGGAGTTGACGGGGATCTGCATAGTGAGCTTGCTGTGTCCTACCGAGTTTACAAAGTGACGGTAGTCGTAGATGTTGTCGTAACCGTAGGATATTTCTCCTATTTCGTCGAAATGGAAGTAGAAATCGTACCTGTACAGATCGTCGAAGTAGGGAAGATCTTTCGTTGTGTAGGACGGCGCGTCGGGATCTACTCGCGACGGATCTGCAAGTATTTCCTCCAACAGGTTGCTTACGCCCTCCAATCTCGGAGCATAGTAGCTACGGAAGATGACTTTGGAGAGTTTCGTGCAATCGTAAAACGCGTAGTCGCCGATGGACAGCAATGTTGAGGGAAGAGTCAACGTCTGAATATAGGTGTTGCCTACCGCGGCGCGGAAACCGATACGCGTTGTTCCCTCCAACACGGTGTAGTTGTCCTTTTCGCCCGAGCCGTCGGCTTTGGGCAATCTCTTTTGCGGGTAACTTACCAAAGTGTAACCGCCGTTTGCGTTTACCGAGTACAACACGCCGTCGTCGATGACAAAGTGTTCGCGTTGCGCGTTGCGTACCTGCGTGCCGTTGTTGTCGTACAGGAAGCCCTCAAACTGCGTTGCGGCATAGGTAACTGCGTCGCCTATTTGCTTGATGTTGTCGGTCAAAACGAAATTCGTTACAGCCGTGCGGGTGAATACCTGACTACCCAGCACTTCCAACTTGGGCGCGCTTACCGAAGTTAGCGCGATACAACCGCTGAACGCGCCTTTACCGATTTCGGTAACTTTGGGAGCCGTTACGCTTGACAGCGTTTGGCAACCCGTAAATGCGTAGTCGCCGATGTGCGTCACGTTGTTGAGATTGACGGAGGGCAAAGCAACGCAGTAGTAGAACGCGTAGTTGCCGATTTCCGTTACGTTGGCTGTGTCTATATCCGTGATATGACACGGGGTAATGTAACCTTGCTCGTCGAGGACGGGATAGAACACTTCGTTACCGATCTTTTCAAGTTCGTTGGACTCGACGGTTTCCAAAGTGGGCGTTTCGTAGAACGCGCTGTCGCCGATTTCTTTGACGTGGTTCATTGTTATGGAAGTCAAGCCGCTGTTGCCGCTCTCGGAGTAGCAACCCGCAAAGGAATATTTGCCCAATGCGCCGTTTACGCCCTCGATTACCGCTTCGGCAAGTTTTGTGCAGCCGTAGAACGCGTAGTCGTGAATTTCAGAACCGTCGGTATTGATAGTCAACGAGGTGAGCGAGGTGTTGGCAAAGGCGTAGTTTCCTACAACGGTCTTGCCGTTGAAGCGAACCGTTGTCAACGCGCTCGGCGTACCGAGAACGACATAGTACTCGAACGTGTTGGGATCTCTTGCTATGCGGTAGGCTCCCGCAAAGGCATATTCGCCGATAACGACGTCGCCCAACGTAGCCGTTCTGAGTCCTGCCAGATAGAACGCGCTGTCGCCGATTTCGCGAACGTTTTCAAGTCCGTTTACCGTTGTGAGGGACGTGCAACTTTCAAACGCGTTGTTGCCCACAACCGTGCATTGCGCGGGAAGCGTTACCGTTGTAAGGTTGACGCACCCTCTGAACGTTTCGGCGGCTATTTCCGTAAGAGCAAGGCTACTTAGGTCGATGTTCGACAAGCCCGATTCCGCAAAGGCGTTACTGCCTATGGTCGTTACCGATTGAGGCAATTGCACTTGGGTGAGGCTTCTGCAACCCGCAAAGGCGTTACTGCCGATGTAGGTCAGGTGAGAACCGACTTGCGTTGTAAAGGACGTAATGCCCGTTCCCGAGAATGCTCCCGCGCCGATCCTTTGAACACTTGCGGGAAGAATAAACGTTGTTTGATTGAACAGGTTGGGAACAACGAACAGCAATTCCGTCTTGTCGGCGTTGTACACCACTCCGTTTTCTACGGCAAATTTGCCTATTGTGAAGTTACGGATACTTCTGCAATTTGCAAACGCATTGGTTGCAAACTGTTCGCACGTGCCGTCGAACTTGACGGTTTCCAATCTGGTGCAGTTTTCAAACGCTCTGGTGCCGAAGTAGGTTATGTCCTTGGTGAACTCTACCTGCGTCAACGAACTGCAACCGCTAAACGCCGTGTCGGGAACAATGTCGCTGTTGACTTTTAACGGACGCATATTGAGTTTTTCGCAGTTGGCAAACATACCCTCGGACAAACGCGTAACTTCGCCGAAAGTAAGCGTTGTCAAGCCCGTGCAACCTTTGAAAGCGTTTCTGCCGCCGCGGCGCAGGTTGGTGAGGGTGAGTTCTTTCAAAGCGGTGCAGCCCTCAAATGTCGATTCGCCCAAAGCGTAGGGGTGAGCAAGTTTGTTTGCACCCACATCGCTCAACGCCGTGCAACCGTAGAACGCGTAGTCGTTGATCATATTTACGTTGTCGAGGTTGATAGACGCCAACTTGTCGTCGCCGTAGAACGCGTACTTACCTATTTGAGTGACTTTTTCGCCCAAGGTTACCTTTTTGAGGTTGGTGCAACTGTAAAACGCATAGTTAGCTATATTGGTGATGTAGTTGGGTACGATAACTTCGCTTATCCAAGGATTGCCCAACGGAGTCTTTTTGATGTCGATGTCGTATCTGTCGTCATCGGGGACGTCCATACTGTTGTCCAAATCGAAGTAAGCGAAAGCATAGGAGTTGATATACACAAGCCCCTCGTCGTCGGGGATCTCCACTACTATGTCCTTACCGCTTGCCAACAACGCGGCGGGAGATTCGCCTTTGTAGTCCTTGCCCATACCTTTGTAGGCTATCAGGTAGCCACTTTCGATGACAAATTCGCTCTTGACGTTGATGTCGCAACGCGCTACCAACGGGCTTACTTTGCCGTCGATCCTTATGCGAAGCGTAATCGAGCAAATGCCCTCGGCAACGGCGGTTACGTAGCCGTTGTTGTCCACTACCGCCACGCGCGGGTCGCTGGTACTCCATTCCACCTCGTAGCGTCCTTGCTTTTCCACCACGCGGTCTTGCGCGCTCTTACCGTCGATGTAACGGAGCGTGCCGTTATCGTTTTTGACGGTTATGGGGTTGCCGTCCGCGCCAAGGTAGTTGCCGTTTTCGTCCGTTTTGTACACGATTTGCTGTTGAGCAAGGTTCCAAGGCTTTATCTCGTACACCAATTTGATTTGCTCCGACGGGTAGAACGAAACGTACGCCGCAGACTTTTCAAAGTAGTTGTGCGCGCCCGGTTCGCCTATGTCGGAGAAGTCGATATCTCCGTTGAACGCGCGCATTGTGAAGTAGCTTGAAAAAGTTATTTCTTCCAATGTTGCGTCCGTTCTGTTTTTGTCGTCATCTCTGCCCACAACGCCGTCGTACACTTTGTCGCTGACGTTTACCGTGATTGAGTGGGTTTGTCCGCCCGACACAAAGGATACGGTTTTGCTTCCCGTAGCAAGACCCTCGACAACGCCGTCGTTGACTTGCAATACGGAACCGTCTTTGTCATCTGTGGACCACTCCAACATAAACAGGTAATCGCGGTTGACGTTGCTGTTGATTTCGGGAGTGTTGCCCACAATGTAGTCGGTGAGGTCCAACATCTGACCGATGTCTATATCGATGTGATCGATGGGGTTGAGAGTTTCGACGTTGCCGTTTTCGCTCTTTTGATATTGCCCGAACACAAGGTTTTCGTTTTCCGTTTCGGGAAGAGGAATGACGACGATGTTGCTGTTCAACGCGTAGTCCTCAACTTGGAACATTATCGTGTTGGGCAACAACGAATCGCCTATACGGTCCATATAGTCGGTTATCTCTATTTCCACCTTGGTGGTGGTTCCGCGCGACGTCTGATAAACGGGTATCGTGCGTTCGCTGAGCGTATCGAGAGAGATCATCCATTCGTCCGTATTAGTGGAGGAATTGTGGAACGTTTTGTGATTTCCGTTTTCGTCCATTGCCCAAGTGATAACGAGCGGACGAACGTCCATTGCATAGTGATTGTCGTACACTTCCAAATCGAGGTAGTACTCTGTCTTTCTGGTGCTTTGGTTGTACTTGGTGCGGAAGTTTGTCCCCACAACGGTGGGAGCTTCCGTATCGATATAGAAGCTGAAACTGTAAGTATCTCTTACGTTGCGGTCGCCCTCTGCGCCCCAATCCAAACGCGCGCTCATATTGACGATAAAACGATCGTTGTTGTAGCCGAACGCGCCGTCGATCGCGCCTGTGTTGTCTACGGTGAGCTTGTCGAAATCGAACATAGGCAAGCCGAACTCTTCAAATTCGTACACGTAGGGTCTTGCGCCGCCGCTGTAATGCGCTTTGTAGCAGTTCCACTCCGTTTTGTTCCACACCACTTCGCCCGTGGAGGCGTTGATAATCTCAACGTCCAACTGCTTGGCGCAACGCAACAGTCCCGCATAGACCGCGTACAAACCCGAGAGGTTGGTGGGCATATAGGACAATGCCGCGTGTTCTTCCGTTGCGGGAATGGGGTTGTAACCGTAGGGCAGATCGTAAATGTACGTACCCATAGGAATGATGTAGTCGTAGTAGTACAAAGCGTAGGGCGTGGTTGCAAAGTAGTCCGCCTTTATCTTGTCCTCATCGTCGATGGCGTTGTTATGAGCGGTCGTTTCCACTTCGTAGTAGTCTTTATCGAAGATGGGAGCGTCCTGCCAATCGCCGTAGAACGCAAGGAAAGGAACGTTGAGGTCCACGCTGTCCTGCGCGGTGCTTTGATTGTCCAAGGTGATGAATCCCTCGACGTACATACCGTTGGGGAATGTGTCGTTGAGGTAGGTTTTGTCCTGTTTGCTGAGAGTGATTTTAACCGTTACTTCCACACTGCTCTGTGCAGGAACGGTGATTATATCGCCTGCGGGAGCCTTGCCGTCAACTTGGTACTGCGTGTTGTGCGCAAGCATATACGCCTTTTCAGCGACGTATTTCTTGTCGGCGGAAACGGATTCCGTAAAGGAGTAGTTGCCCAACTTGTAGCTTACGCTTTGCTTGGAAATATTCTTGACGGAGAAAGTCATTGTGTACTCGCCCGTGCGATTGGGGTCGTCGCCCAACTCCAACTTGGAAGTACTCATAACTATCTTGTTGCCGTTTTCGTCCGTTTCGTAACGGTGATTGAGCAAATCGTTCTTGTAGGTAACAATGTAGGCGGGGGTGGAAATTGCCGAAAGAATATCCGCAATGCCTGCGCCCTGTTTACGCGGCGAATAGGGGTTGCCCTCTTTGTTGACGGCAATCGTCGCCGTTGACATAAGCAATTGGTTTACGATGTCGCGTTTGTGTTGAACGGTTTCGTCGGGGAATTTGTCGTTGACGTACTCGCGCACCAACACCGCGATACCGCACATATTGGGGGAAGCCATCGACGTGCCGCTCATCTTTTCGTAGCCGCCGCCGGGGATAGCCGACCAAATGTTGCCGCCGTGAGCGGTGATTTCCGGCTTGATAGTCAAGTCGGGGTTGGGTCCCCAGCTGGAAAAGTCGCTCATAAACGGACCTGCCGTGTCTTTTGCGTTGAGTCTAAGCGTGCCGCTCGGTTTGGAAGCGAGATATTCGCCCTCGTCCTTGCCTATCGACGCAACGCCGATGTGGCAGTTGTTGCCGACGGTCATAAGAATGTCGCCGTACACGTTGTTGTAAATGATGACGCCTATCGCGCCCTCCGCCTCGGCGAACAGAACCTTGTCCTCAAAGTTGATGTCGCCGCGCTTTACCAACGCGATTTTGCCCCTTACGTCCAGCCCCATATAGCTGATTTGCGAACCGAACCCGGGAACGGTTACGTACTCGAACTCATGGTCCTGGTCATCCGTTACGCCGAGCATTTCAAAGAAATCGTACTCTTTGGAGTTTTGGTTGTACGCCTCGATGAAGAAAATATCTTTGTTGCCCGAGTGAATGAACTTGTCTTTGTTGCCGTTTACCGACGCAACGGACAATGCCGAAGTGTAGGTAGAGGGTGCGCCGACCGTACCGCTATCTGGGTTTTCCACCTTGTTGGTGTTGCCGAATTCGGAACCTTGCGCCGAACTGTAATCGTTGCTGGCGGCAACTATCAACGAAATGCCCGCTTCTTCGATGCTGTCGTAAATTTCGTTTTTGTATTCGTCGTCGATACCCTCGCGAGTGAAACCGCAGCTGCTGCCCAAGCTCATATTGATGGCGTCCACTTTGAGCGCGACGCAATCTTCCAAGGCGGCGAGAATATCTTCGTCCTCCGCTCCCTCGCGAGCGTCGGAGAACACTTTCATTATTGCCAATTGGGTGTCGATAGCCACGCCGTGCAACGTCGTGTTGACGTCGCCGTCGAACTCGTCGTTGATGTCGAAAATTTTATCATTGGCGTAACCGCCGATAATGCCCGCAACGTGTGTGCCGTGTTCGCTGAGGAAAGGCATTATGTCCGTGTCTTTGTCGGCGTAGTCGTAGCCGAACACGATTTTGTTGTTGGTGAGGTTGCCGAAGTACACTTCGCGCGCTTCCAAACCGTTCTGCTCTCTGTAAGCGATTGTGTCGGGAAGAAGCCTTTCGATGTCGTCGCGGCTGTAACGGGGATCCTGCACAGCGCGAGTGGTAAAGGCGGGGTGAGCGTAGTCGCAACCCGTGTCGAGAACTGCCACCACCGTGTGTTTGCCCGTGTAGCCCGCTTCGTTTTCGCTGTTGAAAATACCCGTATCGAAAACGTTTACGTCGTTGACTACCGTAGCTTGCGGCAAATACGTGTTGCCGATAATCACGCGGTAAACGCCCTCGTGATTGACGAGCTTGGAAAGATTTTCGTACGTGGTATTTGCGGAAAAGCCGTCGAGAATGTTGCTGTAATGGTACTTGGCGGGGGAAATCAAGCCCTCTTTTACCAATTGCGCTTCCAAAGCGGATTGACGTTGGCGCGCACGTTGGTCGATTGCGCGAGATTCGCCGTCGGCAAGATATTGATCCAATTCCACCGATTTATCCGTTTGGTTGTACAAATTTACAAGCGAACCGTCCGACAACGTGATGATGACGTTGACGGAGCCGCTGAGCTTTTCTTCGTCTATTCTTTTTATCAAATCTTTGTTGATATCGTCGATGTTCTGCGCTTTTAGTTGACTGAGAATTGACTCCTCGTCAAAATAAAAAGAGGCGTTGTCAGACTCCACGTCGCCGCGCTTGTCAATTTGAGAACATGCGGGCAGCGTGTAAATACATGCCAAAGCCAACACCAATACTACTATCAACGATTTTAGTATTTTTCTCTTCATAGCTAATCTCCTTATCGCAATCAGTGTTATGCCAAAATATATATTGCGACAGTATAGTATTTTAATTATACCACCCTCGTCCCGTTTGTCAAACGAATACACCACTAAAATGAGAATTTTTTGACAATTTATTCCTAGAAAAATTATATATAAATATTTATATTATATTTTTACCAAAAAAGTGCAACTTTCATTGATTTTGACAAAAGTAATTTTCACGCAAAAAACGGACAATATCCGAATAGTCCATATCGTGACAAATCGTTTATTTCATTTATGTCGGGGCGCGAAAGCAAACGGAAAACGAATTTTTTTCAAATCGATTTTTTTTGTAATTTTTTGCCCCGACATTTACCGCAAAATAAAACCCCGTCCCAAAAGGGGCGGGGCTGAATGTGTTGAGAAAACTACGATTTGGATACCGTTACGTTATAGACGGTTTCGCCGCCCTGAACGGAAATTCTTACCGTAATCGTGTAGGTTTCGTCGCCGTAGGTACCCGTAAACACGCGGGCGTCGCCGTCTACGCTCATCTGCACGTCGATCAAGGAGAAGTAAACGCCATCTTGGCTGTAACCATTTCCCCTGTATACATACAACGCCAATTCCGAAATTCCCACAACGTTGCCATCTTCGTCCACGTACAACGCCAGCACGTAGTAGTTTTCGTGTGCGCTTTCGTCGTGCGCGCTTTCGATATTTCTGACGACTTTCGTGAAGCTTTCCGTCACTGTGATAGTCTTGGCTTGCAAATTGCAGACTATCTTCCAAACGGTTATGCCGTTGGCGTTTATCGTAAGGGTAAACTCGTTGTCGCCCGTCTTTACCGCAGTTGTGCCGAAAGAGGGTTGACGGACGTCGTAGATCGATTCGTAGTAGTCGCCTTGGTCGCTCTTCTTGCTCAACTTGGCGAGAGATTGCGCTATATTATCCTTTTGGGTGAACACCGCCTCGTAGGTGCCGTTTGCCGATTGGCAGGTGACGGTGGCAACGGTTTCCACTTGTACGTCCAATCTGTTGGTGGCGGGGTTGTAGTTGACGGTGTAGGTTATTTGCTTGTTATCTTGCAAAACAACCACTTGCCACAAGTTGATGTCGGCGCGGCGAGCGTCCTCAAACAGCAACTCCTTTTCGCCGCCCGAAGTCTTTTTGCTCAACGTGAGGTATCTATATCCGCCCGCAATCGGGTCTTCAAGCAAACCAACGTAGTCTTGCGACTCGACCGTGATGCCGTAGGGTATCGATTGCGAAGTCCAATCGGCAAAGTTGACTGTGGTGTTGTACACCGTTTCGGTTGCCGTATCCTCGTACTTGACGTTACAGCAGTAGTCCGTGTTGTCCATACTCATATTTTGCACGCTGTGCTTGTCGTAAATTGCGTAGGTCACTTCGAGGTCCACGCCGTAGGAGAGATCCAATCTGAATATGAATGAGAAGTCCACCACTTTGTTGCTCTCGTCCGTAACCGCAAAGGTGTGCAGTACGTCGGAACGCTTGTATGTTACGTCCTCTATCGTCAACTCCGCCGAGTCGTCGTCAAATCTGAACAATTCCGTACCGTCAGAGGTCATAAACTTAACAACGCCGTACTCAACATAGTTGTAAGTGTATCTGCTGCCGTCCTCGCTGTAAGTGTGAGATTTGGTTTCGGCGTTGTAGGAGAAAGTGTAGCAGGTCACTTTGCCGATACCGTCGTCTGTGAAATCTCCGAACACGATTGCGTTACGCGATACGAAATCGAAGTAGGCGACGCCGCTGATCGACGCTTCCTTTATCTGAACGCATTTTTGAATGTCTTCAAACCACTCGGAGGTTGCGTCCTTGGCGGCTTGGTCGCGCACCCAAATGATGACTGGCAAACCGCTATCCGCCATATCCGTACCGGGACCTGCCAAAAAGGCGTTGCGGTCCATCGATATTGCCGCGATTTGTTCGGCGGTGAGGTCGGTGAGGTCAAGACTCATCTTTTCGCCGCTGGCAAATGCGTTGTGCGAAAACGCGTACGCGCCGATGTACGTCACTTTGCCCAGCGTTACCGTACCCGTACACATCTGATTGCAACCCGAGAAAGCGTAGTCGCCGATGTAGGTCGCATTGGGGAAGCTGACGCTGTTGATCCAACTGAACGCCATAACCTCGGTAACTGTCGCATAGGTGTGGTACACCGCGTAGAAAGAGTAATCTCCCACGTAAAGCACCTTGTCCGAAGCGATATAGGTATAGGCAAAGTCGAGCATATTGTAAAACGCGTAGTCCTCTATGCGCTCGACGTTGTTGAAATCAAGCGTGTAGGTACTGCCGCCCATATGTTGGACGCTTGCAAAGGCATTGGCACCTATCGCCTTTACCTCGTTGGGGATCTTCAAGTCCAAAATCGTTGTGCGTCCCTGATATCCCACCAACACGCCGTCGCGAACGATAAATTCGTCCGTGTCGATTTGGAATTTGTTGCCGTCCAACAGGTCGTAGTAGCCGAATGTGCCGTCGGTAAACTCAAAGCGCACCACGTCGTCGGTAAGCAAACTGTAAAAGCCGCCTTTGGCAACGCCTTTATCGTCCACGTACATACCGTTGATTTCTCCCATAGTTTCGTCATCGCGGTAAGAACCGAGGAACAGCACCGACCAATCGTCGTTTACGTAGGCAACTTCGTCCTCGACGATATAGTACACGTCCCACAATTCGTCAACGAAGTCCATTGTGGCAAAGTTGAAACGGAAGTTTTTGCCGTTCTTTTCCGTGCTGGTGAACAGGAAACAGTTAAGGCTGAAAACAGCCGAATACGTTCCCGCGTCCACTTTCAAACCGTTTTCGTCGTACAGCGTAGCGTTTCCGTAACCGTCAAGGTACATCGTTTGCTTGGTGACGTTGCCCTTGTCGTAGAACGCGCGAGTACCCGTGTAGTCGTCGCGAAGCGTTAGCGTGTTGCCCTTTTTGTCGAACAAAAAGTCGTGTTCGTAGGAAACGTACTCCCCGTTCTGCACATAGTAGCTCGCCATAAAAATGACCTGAGTGCCGTCTTGGAAGTCGTTTTTCCAACGAGTGTTGGATTGTATCGGCGTGTCGTCGCGTATGTTGCCGATACCGATAAGTCCGTAGTAAGTTCTGTTGCCGTCGGTGAAATAGCTATCGTTGTAGCCGTCGCCGACAACTCTGCCGCCGCCCTCAACGACGAAATTGCGGTTTGCCTGAGGAGTTTTTTGTACGGTAAACAATCTGTAAACGGTTTGAGTGCCGTCCCCGTTGTTGAAAGGAACGTCCGCCGCTATTATGTTTATCCTGCCCTCGATGTTGCCCGATTCGTCGGGGACGGGTTCTTCATCGGAGAATACGAACCTGTACTCCGTCCAGACAAGACTGTCGCTCAAATACTTGAATTGCGCGCCTGTAACTTCGTAAGTTCCCACGCCGTAGCCGTAGAAAATAACGGTGCCGTCTTGGAGCAAGACGATGTAGTCGTTGTTGTAGAAACCGAATTCCCCGTCTATTTCCACCATAAGGTAGTACAAGCAGTTTTCCTCTTCTTCCGCAACAAAGTCTACCGCATTGCCCTCTTTATCATAGGATACGGTGATGAAGAGGTTGGTTTTTCCGTCATCGGAAGTAAACGCGTAGTAGTACTTAAATTCGTAGAAGTCTATTTCTTCGTAGGTACCGTTGATGGCGTCGCCGTCGGCGGGGGTGTAGACGGCATTGCCGTAACCGTCGAGATCGAAACGAGAACCGTCCGCGGCTCTATACTCGTGCGTGTAGATGTATTTGAGAGCCTGCTCGCCCTCCCCGATGTACTTGAAGTTAAATTCGCGGTAGAATTCGGCGAGTTCCTCGTCTTGGATAGCCGCCACAAAGCCGTCGAACAACTCGGGGTCGGCGGTAAACTTAAATTCGCCCTCGCCCGTTTCCGCCACGGTGCCGTACACCATAAATCTGTACACGCTGTACTCGCCGTATACGTGCAATTTTGCGATAGCCGCCTTGTTATCGTCGAAAATGTACATTCTGTCAAAGGCGTTATCCTGTCCGTAGTAGGTTTTCCACACCAATTCAAACGTGGGATCCTTTGCCAACACGGTGCGCTCGTAGGAGTTTACCGTCGAACCGTCTACGACAGTTTGCGTTACGTCTGCGCGTACGGGAATGACAACGGCTTTGCCGTCCATTTCCACACGGTAGTACTCCAAGAGGAACAGGTCGCTGTACGTACCGTCCTTACGCAAATATCTATATGCCTCATAGTAGCTTACCGACCACTTGTCGTAGTCGAAACTTTGTCCCTTGTAGGTGAGAGTCCCCCACTTGTCTACGGAAAGCTCCTCCGCTCCCGTTGCGGTGAAGTTTATCGCACCCGCAACGGACGTTTCCACCGCTCCGTCTTTGTAGCGGAAATCCCAAAAGTTGGTAAGAGCGTCGGTGTAGTAGGTGCTTGTAAAGCGGAAAGTGCCGTCGGCGTTATCCGTAATTGCGCCCCAATCCAGCACAATATAGTACGCGCCCTGTTCGTCCGTTCTCTGTCCGAGAATGTACACAAGTTCATTTCCCGTCTGCACGTCTTGCGTTGCCGTGTCGTAGATATATCCGCAGTTGAAAGTTTGACCGTCATAGTACACTTTTTCTACGGCGGTAGCCCAAGGTATCATATGAGGCGGCTCGGAAATTTCGCTGAAAATCAACATTCCGTCCGCAGAACCAAGACGAATGTATTCTTTACTGCCCTCTGCGTCAAGCTCTATCCAGAAGTCGTCCCAATTGGATATAGACCCGTTTGCCATTTCTCTTATCGACAACGTTTTCAAATCGTAGTCGAACGGTTCGTATTCGCCGGATGCGGGGTCCTTTTTCAGAGCCTTGCCGAAGCCGTCCAACAACAGGGCGGGTTCTTCGTCAAAGAATATGTCTTTGAAATAACTTCCGTCCACGCCGTCGGAAACGCGGTAACTTCCGCGCACTTCCACTTCGAGATCGTCAACGCCCTCGATGTTGCCGTCCTTTATGCGGAAAAGGAACATCTTCGTTCCGCGCGAGTTGACCAAAACGTAGGTGGTTTCGTCGTCAAAGAGGTAGAAATCTTTAACATCGTCGCCGACTATCATTTCGTCCGTCCATTCATAGTAGAAGCCGCGAATGACGCCCGTCATTACGCCGTTGTTCACGTTGTAGACTATCGCGCCCGCTATGCCGTCATCGCCCCTCATTCCGTCGAGGTACAACACGCTGTCGCTGTTTGCGCCGTGATAGTAGTAAAAGCCCGCTTCTGCGCTGTTTGTGCGGTTAAATATGAGCGTTTCAACGCCATCTACCGTTCTCTTTGTCAACGAGAAGTGGAAAGTGATGTTGTCGGTTGCTACGTTGTCGGAAATAAAGACGTATTCGCCTGCGAAGAAATCCATCTCGTACGTACCGTTGACGGACACTTTGTCTGACGAACCCTCGGGAGTGTAACGGTAAGTGAGGTTGTTGCTGCCGTTAAACACAATTTCGTCATCGTTGTCGCTTGCTCCGTTGACAGCCGTGCGGTTGGTAAGTTTTTCAAAATAGTAAAACATACCGTTTTCTATCTTACCGTCCAACTTCGTTTCGCTGCCCTCACTGAAAGAGAACACGCCCGTCGTTTTGTTGTAGACGCCCTCCTTTTCAACCAAACCGCGACGGTGCAGGTACACAACGCCGTCGTGCAGAGTGGAAACAAACAGGTAATCGTCGCCGCCCAACAAATCGGAAATGCCGTTTTCCCATTGTGCGTACAGCGTTGTGCTGTAACCTTTCATACTATTGGTGTCGAACTTGTCGCCCAATTCGTACTCGACCGCTCCCGTGGGAGTAGTTGACCAACCGGCAAAGCGCAAACTTCTGTCCAAACCGAAATCGTTACCGTCGGCAAGAACGACTTCCTCGCCAAGCGTTACGTCGGTGGGGGCGATTTTCGCATTGGAGCCGAGAATGTTGACGTTGTAGTTGATACGCACGTACGTCAACGTGATGTACACGCTGAACACCTCGTTTTTGCCAAGAGAATTTGTGGAAAGACGGCTCTTTTGGCTATCCAAAAAGCCTTTGCCTACGATAGTTTCCGTTTCCACTGTAAAGGGTTCGCCCAAACGAGCTACGCCCGTTTGGGTTTGCGAAGGCTCATTGGAAAAGTTCCCTTCGGCGTCGCTGTAATACACTTTTACGGTGTAGGTTGCGTTGTACTTAGCGGTGACGGTAAGCCCCTCTTCGGGCATAAGGTCGCTTTCGGCGATTTCTCTGTCCCCCAAGAACCAACCCGCAAAGGTAACGCCGCTTTCCGTTTCGGGAACGACGTCTTTCAAGACGTCTGTGAGCTTTGCGCCCGCTTCCACGTCCATAGTACCGAAAGACAAAACGCCGTTGTCGCCCGTATCTAACGTAAGAGTCGCCTTTTTATTGTTGCAGGCGGCAAAAACGCTTGCTCCCGCAACAAGACATAAAATAACAATAAATATAGAAATACGTCTTAGTCTTTTCATGGATTTCTCCTCCTGCCGCAACGGACATTCTGAAATTATAGTATTCTATTATACATTCTATAAAAAATTTTTATATTTGTCAACTGTTTTGCCCTTTGGCAAAAACGTATGCGCAACAAGCCGAATTGCGCGCGCCGCATTGCGACAAAAAACAATCCTCACCACTGAAATAATGTGTAAAAACGCAAAAAAAACGCTCCCACGAGGGGAGCCGTAATTTTATTTGTCGGCGGGAACGTCCGTATCGGAGGGCGTTTGCGGCTCGGACGGCTGTTCCGTCGGTTGTTGAGCCTGTTCGTCAACGGGAGTCAACCCCACCACTCTGCACACGGGCAAAGTGAACGCAATGCCCTGCCCCGCGGTGCTAAGACCCACGTCGCGGTACAAATTGTTGAGGACGTTTTCCTTGATAGTGCTGTCCACCAAAATCATTACGATTTCCTTGTTGGGGCGAACCGTTACGCCGAAAAACTTTTCGGACTGCGGATTTGCCGTCCCCGTTGCGGTCATAACGGTACCGCCGCGCGCGCCTGCCGCACGCGCCGAATCCATTACCGCTTCCGAAAAGCCGCCGTTTACCACACAAAAAACCACTTCGTATTCGTTCATAATTCACCTACTGTTTGTTACTCAAAAATTTGTACGCCAACACGCCCACCATACTGCTGAACGGCACCGTGAAAGCTATCCCCTTGCCGCCGCGAATGGTGCCGAATTTTTCTTCCAATGCGGCGAGGGCGTTTTCAACGTTGTCCTCGCGAATTACGCTGAACAGCACCTGTTTTTCCCTGTCCGTATCGAAAAATCCGAACGTTTTCACGGCGGTGCCGAATGCGGAAATTTCCAACTGCATATTCACTTCGAAACTTTGCAGTAAATCGAGATAGAACTCCGCTTTGTTGCGCGGCGCGACGGTAACGAGCAACATCAGCTTGTAGGGCGCGAGAGATTTCTTTTGCGCGGCTTTGGGCGTTGCGTGTTTGGGAGGTTTTTTGATAACCTCGCTTTTAGCGGATTTACGTTTGACTGTTGCCATAGTTCACCTGAAATTTATGATTTGCCCGTCGTCCGCCGAGATAATGCGATGTTGGGCTATTTTGTTGCGGACGTTACGTGCTACAATGGCGCGGAAGCCCAATATCTGTATGGTTATGAGCGGCGTCATCGCCACCATTGCCACAATGCCGAATGCGTCTTGAAGAATTTTGCTCTCGCCCTGACAGGTCAGACACGCGCCGATGGCAAAGGGCAAAATAAAGGTGGAAGTGAGCGGTCCCGAAGCCACTCCGCCCGAGTCGAACGCTATCGCCGTGTAGATGGGCGGAACAAAAAAGCTCAACCCGAGAGAAATTATGTACCCGGGGACGATGTAGTACAGTATGGAAAAGTCCAGCCAAATGCGCAACATACTCAGCCCTATGGAAACGCCCACGCCGACGGACATTGCGATCATCATAGATTTTTTTGTTATGGCGCGGTTTGTAACCTGCTCTACTTGTTTGTTGAGTACGTGTACGGCAGGTTCGGCAAGCACAACTAACATTCCGAGTACAAAGCCCACGATTGTCAACAGCCAAGGCGTTTGAGCCATTTGACTGCCCAATTTGAAGCCGATAGGCAAAAAGCCGACGGACACCGCCGTGAGGAAAATCACCAACCCTACAAAGGTGTAGGCAATGCCCACGGCAATACGCTTGATACGCGCAAAAGGCAATTTGAGATACACAAGTTGCAACACGGTGAACGCCAAACAAATGAGGACGAGTGCCAAACCCACTTCCTTGACGACGCGCAACATCTCTCGGAAAAATCCGAGAACAATATTGTCGGGTAAACGGTACGATTGCGGATTGAAACCGCTGTCCACACTGCCGCCGCTGCACATACCGAGCAACAATACCGTCAGGATCGGTCCGATAGAACACAGCGCAAGCAAGCCGAAACTGTTTTCGCCCGCGCCGCGCCCGCCTATCGTGGCGGCAATGCCCACGCCCACCGCTATGATAAAGGGAGCGGTTATCGGTCCCGTCGTTACGCCGCCGCTGTCAAGACCGAGCGAAAGAAAATCCTCGCCGCCGTTGACAACCAATATCGCTATCAACGCAAACATAACCAGATAAAAGAACACAAGCATTGCCGAAACGGATTTTTTGAACAAAATTTTCAGTACGCCGAGCAACAAAAATATCCCCACGCCCACTCCCACGCTGATAATAAGCACAATGGGGTCGATTTTTTGAGATATTTGCCCCGCAAGCACCGACAGATCGGGTTCGGCTACGGTTATGAGAACGCCCATCAAAAAACCGACGATAAGCAGGACGGACATCTTTTTCGATTTGGTCAAACCGCCGCCTATATATTCGCCCATCGGCGACATTGCAAGGTCCGCGCCTACGTTGAACAACCCGATACCGAGTATCAACAGCAAGGCGCACACGGTAAAGGTAACAATTTCCGTTACAGACAAATCGACAAGCGGCGTTGCGCACAAAATCAGTACTATCCCCACCACGGGCAGTACCGACACAAGAGCCTCTTTAATTTTGCTCCACAGTATCCTAAGCAAGTTGCGTTACTCCGTTTTTTGCGTTTCTGTATTCAATATACACTATTCTAACAAAAAATACGCCATTTTGCAACCCGCTTTCGATATTTGGGTAAAAAAACAGCGCGGCGTAACAGCGCGCGCAGAGTCTATTTACTTGGCAAGACAAATTTCAAAGGGACATTTCTTTTTCGTACTTCGTTAGTTTCCTCAACGCATTTTTAGCAAGACAGCTCGGCGTATCGAACTTTTTCGTCAGTGCGTAACGCAACCGTTGCGCCGTTATTACGTCGTATTCGACAATGTACTTCAACACCTTATTTTCCATATCGCTACCGCTGTAACGGAAGAAAAACTCCGATTGAATTTGCACGTCCTTTACGTTGAGAGCAAGCTCCTGCAACTCGATCAAAAGTTGTTCGTTGCAGTCGGGGCAACCCAAACCTATTTCGTCGTAGGCGGTTTGAAAACCTTTCATATCGTCCTCAAATTCGTTTTCCTTTTTTCTGTTAAGGGCGACGAGCCGCAATGCTTCCTGAAAGCCGTTTGCCAAGCTGCTCTGCACGTAGTAGATCAACGTGTCTACGCTATGCCAATAACTACGAGGAATTTTTTTGCCGCAATACGCCAATAGCGCGTTTTTCAATTCGTGCGCGAGTAAAATTTCCGCGTTGGAATCTACGCGCCGCATAGAACTGCGCGTTTCTACCTTGGAGAGATATATCATTAGTTGTGACAATCCCGCGCGCAGGGCGTACAATGTCGCCAACATCTTTTTATCTGCCATTTTTCCTCCGAATACAAGCAACAAAAATTTTACATAACGTTTTTGTTTTTACTTCGAGAACTTTTCACAAGAAAATTCGCGCACGCGCGCACGGATAAAACGATTTTCAAAATCTTAGCCGTACATTCGCCCTCATTATATCAAATAGTATCATATATAGCCTATTTTGTCAAGCAATATGGTCTATAATTAGCCCACAGGGTTATTTATGGGAATGTACGATTTGGTTAAAAACAGAATATCGGAATTGTGCGCGGAAAAGCACATCACGATAAACAGGCTTGCAATGGACGCGGGAATGTCGCCCTCCTCGCTCAAAAATATTTTGTACGGCAAAAGCAAAAACCCGGGCATTGTCACTATCAAAATTATTTGCGACGGATTGGGAATAACCATAACGGAATTTTTCGACACGGAGGAATTTCGTAACGCTCCGCAAGAGATAGAATAACAGTCCCGTTTTTCCAAACAAGAGCCGTTTTACTTAAACCGACTGCAAAACACGTCGGTTTTGTCAAATGATTGACTTTTTGTGGCGATACGCCGCAATTTGACGGCATACCCCACAACAAAAAAAAGCGCAGCTTTGCGCTGCGCCTGTACCTACATTGTCCAATGTGCGCGCGACTCTGCAAGTACAATATAATAATACAAGAAGTTTTCTTCTTTGTCAAGATTTTTTAGAAGTTTTCTTCTAAAATTTTGGTATGACAATAGGACAGAAAATTAGAGAACTGCGATTGGAACGCAATCTGAGCCAAATGCAACTCGGAAAGTCGATAGGAGTAAGTCAAAAAGCCATCGACTATTGGGAGCGCGGCGTAAACGAGCCGAAAGCCTGCTACGTGATCGCGCTTGTACGCAACCTTGACATTACTTTCGACGAATTTTTTTCGGAAATAGATTGACGTAACGTCTGTTTTCAAAGTTTAACAAAACAAATATCTCCAATAAAATTGCACAAAAAAATCTCGGACAAAACCGTCCGAGATTTTTGCACTGTGTTTACGTTGTTAGGAAATAATCTTGGAAACAACGCCGCTGCCTACGGTGTGACCGCCCTCACGGATAGCGAAGCGAAGACCCTCTTCCATAGCGACAGGAGTAATGAGGTCTACCTTTATGTGAGTGTGGTCGCCGGGCATAACCATTTCCACGCCGGGGTCAAGCTCGATGGAGCCTGTAACGTCGGTTGTGCGGAAATAGAATTGAGGACGATATCCCTTGAAGAACGGGCTGTGACGTCCGCCCTCCTCTTTGGTGAGGACGTAAACTTGTCCCTCAAACACCATATGAGGAGTAACGCTCTTGGGTTTGGCGATAACTTGTCCGCGCTCTACGTCTTTACGGTCGATACCGCGAAGAAGCAGACCTACGTTATCTCCCGCATAAGCTACGTCAAGCAATTTGCGGAACATTTCTACGCCCGTAACAACAGTCGTTTTGATTTCGTCTTTCAAACCGACGATTTCTACGGGGTCGGACATCTTGACTGCGCCGCGCTCTACTCTGCCCGTGGCAACCGTGCCACGACCGGTGATTGTAAACACGTCTTCGACAGGCATTAAGAAAGGCTTGTCGGTATCGCGCGTGGGCGTGGGAATGTAGTTGTCTACCGCGTCCATCAAGTCGAGAATGGGCTTGAATACGGGGTCGGAAAGATTGTTGTTGCCTGCAACGGCGGCGTCCATAGCAGCCTTTGCGGAACCGCGGATAACGGGGATTTCGTCGCCGGGGAATTCGTACTTGGTGAGGAGTTCGCGAACTTCCATTTCTACCAATTCCAGCAACTCTTCGTCATCAACAAGGTCTGTCTTGTTAAGGAACACTACGATATAAGGCACACCGACCTGACGGGCGAGCAAGATGTGTTCGCGAGTTTGCGGCATAGGTCCGTCGGAAGCGGCAACAACCAGAATTGCACCGTCCATTTGCGCTGCGCCTGTGATCATGTTTTTAACGTAGTCGGCGTGGCCCGGGCAGTCAACGTGAGCATAGTGACGCTTGTCTGTTTGATACTCCACGTGAGCGGTGTTGATCGTTATACCACGAGCTTTTTCCTCGGGTGCCTTGTCGATTTCGTCATACTTCATGACTTCTGCCTTGCCTTGCATAGCCATAACCATTGTGATAGCTGCTGTCAAGGTGGTCTTGCCGTGGTCTACGTGACCGATTGTACCAATGTTGACGTGCGGTTTGCTTCTGTCAAATTTAGCTTTTGCCATTGTTGTTTTTTCCTCCTGATTTTTTATGATGACAAAATTTTATTTTTTGATTGATTTTTGGCGCGATGTTTTCATCGCTAAATTTAATTATACATTATTTTTTCGTTCAGGTCTATACTTTTTGAAACTTTTTTGCAAAGTTTTTGACCTATTTGTTGCATTTACAGGTTGTTTTTGACAATTTTTTCGCGAATTGCCTTGGGAACCTCGGCAAAGTGATCGAATTGCATTGTGTAGTTGCCTCTTCCCTGCGTGCGACTTCTCAAATCGGTGGCGTAGCCGAACATCTCCGCGAGGGGTATCAAAGCGTTTACCACCTGCACTCCGTTGCGCAGTTCTATGCCGCTAATGTTGCCTCGACGCGCCGAAACGTTACCCATAACGTCGCCGAGATATTCCTCGGGCATTGTTATTTCCACTTTCATCATTGGTTCCAGCAACACGGGGTCGGCAATTGCCGCGGCGTTTTTGAAAGCGAGGCTTCCCGCGATCTTGAACGCCATTTCCGAACTGTCCACGGGGTGGAAACTTCCGTCGTACACGGTGGCTTTGAAGTCCACCACTTCGTAACCTGCAAGCGGTCCCGTTTTGGAGGCTTCCTGTATGCCGTTGTTTATGGGCTGAATGTACTCTTTGGGAATGCTTCCGCCGACGGTCGCGTCCACAAATTCGTACCCCTTGCCCGCTTCTTGCGGTTCGAGGCGAATTTTGCAGTGACCGTACTGACCTTTGCCGCCGCTTTGACGGACGTATTTGCCCTCCGCCTCGACGGCTTTTGTGATCGTTTCGCGGTAGCTTACCTGAGGTTGCCCGACGTTGGCTTCGACACGAAACTCTCTCAACAATCTGTCTACGATTATTTCAAGGTGCAGTTCGCCCATACCCGCGATAATGGTTTGTCCCGTTTCGCGGTCGGTGTAGGTTTTGAAAGTGGGATCCTCCTCCGCCAACTTTATGAGCGCGAGCGTCATCTTTTCCTGTCCCGCTTTGGTTTTGGGTTCTATCGCTACCTTTATGACGGGTTCGGGGAACACCATACTGTCCAACACGATGGGGTGTTTTTCGTCGCAGAGCGTGTCGCCCGTGGTGGTATCTTTCAAGCCCACCAACGCAACTATTTCGCCCGCAAAGGTGTCCTCTATTTCCTGACGTTCCGCAGCGTGCATTTGCAACACTTTGGCAACGCGTTCGCGCTTGCCCTTGGTGCTGTTGTACACGTAGCTACCCGCTTTGAGCGTTCCGCTGTAAACGCGGCAATATGCCAACTTGCCCACAAACGGATCGGCGACGATCTTGAACGCCAAGCCGCAGAAAGGTTCTTCGTCGTCCGTTTTGCGGACGATCTTGTTGTTTTCGTCGTGTACGTCAAATCCCACAACGTGGTCGATGTCCACGGGGCTGGGCAAGTAGTCGCACACTGCGTCGAGCAACTTTTGGATACCTTTGTTTTTGTAGGCGGTTCCGCACAGTACGGGGTTTACCTGCAAAGAGATAACGGCTTTGCGAAGCCCTTGCTTTATTTCGTCGATACTCAGATCTTCCTCGTTGAAGAATTTCTCCATCAACGCGTCGTCGGTACCCGCGACAAATTCCACAAGTTCCGCTCTCGCTTGCTCCACTTCCTCTACCATATCGGCGGGAACGTCCGTTTCCTCCACTTCGACGCCTTGCGGATCGTTGTAGATGTAGGCGCGGCGTGTGATTATATCCACCAAACCTTTGAAAGTGTCTTCCTTGCCGATAGGCAACTGAATGGGCATTGCGTTTGCTTTCAAGCGAGTGCGCATCATATCAACGACGTTGCGGAAATTGGCCCCGTTAATGTCCATTTTGTTGACAAAAGCAATGCGCGGCACGTTGTACTTGCTTGCTTGGTGCCACACCGTTTCGCTTTGAGGCTCCACTCCGCCCTTGGCGCAAAACACCGCGACTGCACCGTCCAAAACGCGCAACGAACGCTCCACTTCGACGGTAAAATCTACGTGACCGGGAGTGTCGATGAGGTTTATGCGGTAGTCCACGTTGTTGTAGTGGTTGAGCCAATGAACGGTGGTTGCGGCGGAGGCGATGGTTATACCGCGCTCCTGTTCCTGCGCCATACTGTCCATAACCGCGGTACCCTCGTGTACCTCGCCCATTTTGCGCGTTTTTCCGCTGAAAAACAGTATTCTTTCGCTTGTTGTGGTTTTACCTGCGTCAATATGCGCCATAATGCCTATGTTGCGCACATTTTGCAGGGGATAAATTCTTGCCATTTAGTTACCTGCTTTGTTGTGTTTTTACCATCTGAAATGCGCAAACGCCTTGTTTGCTTCCGCAGAACGGTGCATTTCTTCCTTTCTTTTGAACGCGTTGCCTTGTTCGTTGTAAGCGTCCAACAATTCGCCCGCCAAGCGTTGATACATATTTCTTTCGCTACGCTTGCGTGCAAACTGAACCAACCAACGTATTGCCAACGTCTGACGTCTTTCGGGGCGAACTTCCATAGGAACCTGATAGTTTGCGCCGCCTACGCGCCTTGCTTTACATTCGAGCATAGGCATAAGATTGTTGATTGCTTTTGTGAACACTTCCATTGGGTCTTGACCGGTTTTCTTTTGAATTTCGTCAAAAGCACCGTAGACGATTTCCTGAGCGGTTCCCTTTTTGCCGTCCAACATAACCTGATTGATAACCTTTGTTACCACTTTGCTGCCGTAGACGGGATCGGGAAGTACGTCCCTCTTGGGAACTCCACTTCTTCTGGGCATGTGTTTTTCCTCCTTTTTTAGATGTTTTTGAAATTTTGTTTTTTTACCAAATACAGCCAACTCAACGCACGCCGTGCGGAGAAACTTCTGTCACAACGCGGACTTGCCGCGGACATACTGCTTACTCGGCGAAAAGTCTTAATTTCAAAAACCTCGACATTTCACCAATTGAACTGTTTGGTGTCCCCAATCCTACTTTTTGCCGGCTTTGGGACGTTTGGCACCGTACTTGCTACGAGCCTGCTTGCGATTGGCCACGCCTGCCGTGTCCAGCGTTCCGCGAATGATATGGTAGCGGATACCGGGCAAGTCGCGCACTCTTCCGCCGCGGATAAGCACTACGCTGTGTTCTTGCAGGTTGTGACCTTCGCCGGGAATGTAGCATGTGCCTTCTTCACCGTTGGTACGGCGTACGCGCGCAATCTTGCGGAGAGCAGAGTTGGGCTTTTTGGGAGAAGTGGTCGTTACGTTAAGGCATACGCCGCGCTTTTGCGGACAGCTGTCCAACAGAGGGGCTTTGCTCTTTTCTTTTTCACTTCTGCGGCCTTGTCTGATCAATTGGTTGATTGTTGCCATCTGTTTACCTCCTTTCAATGATGAATGTCGAGTTTGAGAAAAACTCATTTATACAAAGCGGTTTTGCCCGCAGTTGTAACTTCGCCGACGTTGCACGTCGTTAGTGAAGTATTGCCCGATTACGCTTTCAGTACACCTACCGCGCCGCTCGGCACCTCTATGCCGTAGCTTGCCGCAATGGCGTTCATATCCGAACCTATGCGATAGCCTACTCCGTGCGCCTTTGCCGCGGCTATCATTTCGGTGATGTACTCGGTTTCGGCGTCTGCGGCGATAAAAATTTCCGCGATGTTGTCCCTTTTCAGTTCGCGCAATATCTGTCGCTTACCGATAACCACCTTTTTTGCGTCGTTAGCCATATTTCACCAACGTACATTCTATCAAAATTAAGCAAAGCAGTCAAGCGATTTGCACCGCTTGACTGCCGAGAATAATAACAATAATATTATTTTTATCTTATTGTTTAGTTGCAAAACCGCCCGCGCCGCCGCAACAAAGAATTGCCCGCCCGCATTTGACAAATTGCGTTTATGGATTTTTACAAACGTCAATTGTTGTCCGAATCGTCCTCGTCGAGCGTTACCACGTGAGGAACAAGTTCCTTGTCGCGATATTGCGTAAGTCCCGTACCTGCGCTTATCATCTTGCCGATGATGACGTTCTCTTTCAAGCCGTAAAGCGGGTCGCACTTGTTCTTGATTGCCGCTTCCGTCAACACGCGAGATGTTTCTTGGAAAGACGCGGCAGACAGGAAGCTATCCGTTGCCAAACTTGCTTTTGTTATGCCCAACAAAATGCGCTTTGCCGTTGCGGGAACGCCGTCGTTATCCAACGCTTTGGCGTTTTCCTCCTCGAACTTGAAGATGTCCACCACTTCGCCCGGGAGCATATCCGTGGTGCCTGCGTCCTCGATACGTACCTTGCGGAGCATTTGACGGACGATAACTTCCACGTGCTTGTCGTTGATTTCAACGCCGTTTGCACGGTAGGTGGCTTGCACTTCTTTTACCAAATATTCCTCTACCGCGCGCAGTCCCTTTGTGGAAAGGAGATCCTGCGGGTAAATGGAGCCTTCGGTAAGGGGCGAACCGGGTTCCACCACGTCGCCGTCGTGTACCTTGATCCTGCTGGTGTAGGGAATGGCGTAATCCTTGACGTTGCCGTTTACATCGGTAACTTGGACGATCTTGCGTTCGGTGTTGACGGGAATGGTAACGGTTCCGGCAACTTCGCATATCACCGCGCACCCCTTGGGTTTGCGCGCTTCAAACAGCTCCTCTACGCGAGGCAAACCTTGCGTTATGTCGTCGGCTGTCGCAACGCCGCCCGTGTGGAACGTACGCATTGTGAGCTGTGTGCCGGGTTCGCCAATCGACTGCGCCGCGATGACGCCCACGGCTTCGCCGAGATTGACGGGTTTGCCCGTAGCCATATTGGAGCCATAGCATTTGCAACACACGCCGTGTTCGCTACGGCAGGTAAGCACCGTTCTCATATACAGCTTGTCTATGCCCGCCTTGACAATCTCTCTGGCGAGGTCGTCGTTTATCATTGTGTCGCCGTGGCAGATGATTTCGCCCGTTTTGGGGTCTACCACGTCGTCGATGACGTATTTGCCGATAATGCGGTCCTCAAATTTTTCGATTATTTCGTCGGTGCCGCTACCGCGGAACGCCTCTATCCACATTCCCTGAGGACGGCTGCCCGCGCTGCAATCTTCTTCGCGAATTATGACGTTTTGAGCAACGTCTACCAAACGTCTGGTAAGGTAACCCGAGTCTGCCGTTTTCAAAGCGGTGTCGGCAAGACCTTTTCTGCCGCCGTGCGAAGAAATGAAGTACTCCAACACGCTCAAACCCTCACGGAAGCACGCCTTAACGGGCAACTCGATGGTACGTCCCGAGGGGTCGCTCATCAAGCCGCGCATACCGCACAACTGTCTGATTTGGTTCATACTGCCGCGCGCGCCCGAGTCTGCCATCATCCAAATGGGGTTGTCCTCTTCCATTACGTCCTGCACCAACTTTTCCACTTCGGAAGCGGCGTCTTTCCACACGTCGATAACGGACTTGTAGCGTTCGTTTTCGGTAAGGTAACCCTCGTTGTAGCTGTCCTCTATCGCAATTACTTGCTGTTCCGCCTCGTGAAGAATGGTCTTTTTCTTTTCGGGAATGTTCATATCGAACACGCTGGTGGTAAGTCCGCTGATGGTGCTGTACTTGTAGCCCAACGCCTTTACGTTGTCCAACATTGTGGCTGTGGGCGTTGTTCCGCGCAACTTGTAGCATTTTTCCACGATTTGAGAAAGTTGCTTTTTGCCTACGAGGTAACTCTTGGGGTTGGCAAGCATTTCCTTGGTGAGGTTGTTGCGAATACCGAGAGTGTGGCGTTCGATCGTCTTTTGCGCAAGCACGTCGGGGTCGCGAATGGTTTCCGCGTCCGTTTGCTCGGCGTTGACGTCCGTTTCTTCCACGTAGATAGCTTGACAGAATATCAATCTGCCTACGGTAGTCCATATCCTGCTACCGTCCGCCTGCTGAATGTTGACAACGGTGTGCAACGTTATGTCGTGCGCAACGTACGCTTCGTACGCCTCGTCGAAACTGCTGTAAAACTTGGCTTTACGCAACAAGTTTACTTCTTCTTCCGTCAGTTCGCGTTGGTGCCTTGTTTCGTCGTACAACTCGATGATACGTTGCATTTCGGGTACGTCGCAACGGACGGTCGTGAGGTAGTAGCAACCCAAAACCATATCCTGCGTGGGCGAAATGACGGGTTTGCCGTCGCTCAACTTCAAAATGTTGTTCGCCGCAAGCATAAGATAGCGCGCTTCCGTTTGCGCCTCTATGGAAAGAGGTACGTGTACCGCCATTTGGTCGCCGTCGAAGTCGGCGTTGAACGCGGTACAAGCAAGCGGGTGAAGTTTGATAGCTCTGCCCTCGATAAGCACGGGTTCAAATGCCTGAATGGACAATCTGTGCAACGTGGGCGCACGGTTGAGCATAACGGGGTGATCCTTGATTACGCCTTCGAGAATATCCCAAACCTTGTCGTCGGCGCGCTCAACGCGTTTTTTAGCCGATTTGACATTGTGGCATTGTCCGAGTTCCACCAACTTTTTCATTACGAAAGGTTTGAACAGTTCCAACGCCATTTCCTTGGGGATACCGCATTGGTGCAACTTCAATTCCGGTCCGACAACGATAACGGAACGTCCCGAGTAGTCTACGCGCTTTCCGAGAAGATTTTGACGGAAACGTCCCTGTTTGCCGCGAAGCAAGCCCGAAAGAGATTTCAATTCGCGGTTGCCTGCGCCCGTTTGCGGACGTTTGCTACGGCTGTTGTCCAACAAACTGTCCACAGCGTCCTGCAACATACGCTTTTCGTTGTTGATAAGAATTTCGGGAGCGTTGATCTCAATAAGTCTTTTCAAACGGTTGTTGCGGTTGATAACTCTGCGGTACAAATCGTTGAGGTCGCTGGTGGCATATCTGCCGCCGTCGAGGGGAACCATCGCGCGCAATTCGGGAGGAAGCACGGGCAGAACGGTAAGTATCATCCACTCGGGGCGGTTGCCGCTCTTGCGGAATGCCTCCACAATGTCCAAACGCTTGATTGCGCGAACCTTTTTCGCGCCTTGATTTGTCTTTGCGAGAACTTCGCGCAGTTCTTTGCTTTCCGCTTCGAGGTCGATGTTTTGAAGCAGTTCGCGAACGGCTTCGGCACCCGTTCCCGCGCGGAAATTGTAGGTGGGGTCCTCTTTTGCCCTTACCTGCGCCTCGCGGTATTCGCTCATACTGAGTATCTGCTTGTACTGCATTCCGCTCTGCATCGGGTCGATAACCACGTAGCTTTGGAAGTTTATCAATTGTTCAAGGTACTTGGGGGACATATCGAGTATCAAGCCCATACGGGAGGGAGTCCCGCGGAAATACCAGATATGCGATACGGGCGCGGCCAACTCTATGTGACCCATACGCTCGCGGCGTACCTTTGATTTTGTTACTTTTACTCCGCACTTTTCGCAAACGATACCTTTGTAGCGTATGCGCTTGTACTTGCCGCAATGGCACTCCCAATCTTTGACGGGTCCGAATATTCTTTCGCAGAACAAACCGTCTTTTTCGGGTTTTTGAGTGCGGTAGTTGATCGTTTCGGACTTTTTGACTTCGCCGTAGGACCACTCTCTGATTTTTTCGGGAGAGGCAATTCCGATTTGAATGGAATCGAAGTCGTTCATGAGTCCCGTGCGCGCAAGCGTGTTGTTGCGCAAAGCCGAAATGGATTGACCTGTAATTGTTGTTTCGTTACTCATTTACATTGCCTCCTTATTTATCTTCGTCATCATCATCGTTATCGTCGTTATCGTCGTCGAACAAATCGTCGTCGCTGTCGTCGTCATCTTCGTCATCGTCGAACAAGTCGTCGTCATCGCCGCTGAGAGCGTCTAACAGATTGTCCAAGCCGTTGTCGTCGAGATTTTCTTCGTCCTCGGGCTTATCTTCGCTTTCTTCATCGCCGAACAGCTCTTCCATTGCGCTGTCGTCCTCGTCAAACAGGCTGTCCAAGCTGAAATCGTCGTCATCGTCGGAGAAGCCGCCCTTGTTGGACTCGCCGAGTTCGATTTCGTCCTCTTCATTGAAGTTGTGCATTGAGGATTTGCGGTCGTCGCGTTCCGATTGCATAACTTCGTTGTAGTCCGCTTCGTCGTCGGTGGAGTCGCGGACAATGATCTCTTCCTTGTCGGGAGAAAGCACCTTGACGTCCAATGCCAACGATTGCAATTCTTTTATGAGTACTTTGAAACTTTCGGGAATACCGGGGTCGGGGATATTTTCGCCCTTGACGATGGCTTCGTACGTCTTGACGCGTCCCACAACGTCGTCGGATTTGACCGTAAGTATTTCCTGCAACACGTTTGCCGCGCCGTAGGCTTCCAAAGCCCACACTTCCATTTCGCCGAAACGCTGTCCGCCGAATTGCGCTTTGCCGCCCAAGGGCTGTTGCGTAACGAGGCTGTACGGACCCGTACTGCGCGCGTGGATCTTGTCGTCTACCAAGTGTACCAATTTGAGGTAGTACATATAGCCGACGGTAACTCTGTTTTCAAAGGGTTCGCCCGTGCGTCCGTCGTACAGACGAACTTTGCCGTCCACCTTGCCCGTTTCGGGGTTTACCATTCCGTTTTCTTCAAACAGGCGGCGAATTTCTTCCTCGCTTGCGCCGTCGAATACGGGGGTGGCAATGTTCCAGCCCAACATCTTGGAGATCAACCCCAAGTGAACTTCCAACACCTGACCGATGTTCATACGAGAGGGAACGCCCAACGGGTTGAGTACTATTTGCAAGGGAGTGCCGTCCTCCATAAAGGGCATATCCTCAACGGGAAGTATGCGGCTGACAACGCCCTTGTTGCCGTGACGACCTGCCATTTTGTCGCCGACGGAGATCTTTCTCTTTTGAGCGATGTACACGCGCACCAATTTGCTCACGCCGGGGTCGAGTTCGTCGCGGTTTTCGCGAGTGAACACCTTGACGTCCACAACAATTCCGCCCTCGCCGTTGGGTACGCGCAACGAAGTATCTCTCACTTCGCGCGCTTTTTCGGAGAAGATGGCGCGCAACAGTCTTTCTTCGGGGGTGAGGTCCGTTTCTCCCTTGGGGGTAACTTTACCTACAAGTATATCGCCCGGATGTACTTCCGCGCCGATACGCACAATACCCTCTTCGTCCAAGTCTTTCAATGCGTCGTCGCCGACATTGGGAATATCGCGGGTGAATTCTTCGGGACCGAGCTTGGTTTCGCGGCACTCGATTTCGTGTTCTTCGATGTGAATGGAAGTAAATGCGTCTTGCTTTACAAGCTCTTCGGAAAGCAAAACCGCGTCCTCGTAGTTGTAGCCCTCCCAAGTCATAAAGCCTATCATCATATTGCGACCGAGCGCAAGTTCGCCGCCGTCGGTAGAGGGACCGTCCGCAAGAACTTGTCCTTTTGTTACGCGGTCGCCTTTTTTGACGATGATCTTTTGGTTGATACACGTGCCTTGGTTGGAACGGACGAACTTTTTGAGAGTGTACTCTTTGAGCGAACCGCTGTCGTTTTGCACCACGATCTTGCTGTCGGCGGCTTTGAGTACCACTCCGTCCTCTTCGGCGATTATCATAACGCCGCTGTCGTAAGCGATACGCGCCTCGATACCCGTTGCCACAATGGGAGCCTCGGGGCTAATGAGGGGAACTGCCTGACGTTGCATATTACTGCCCATCAACGCACGGTTGGTGTCGTCGTTTTCCAAGAAAGGAATAAGGCTGGTAGCTACGGAAATCAACTGCCGCGGACTGACGTCGATGTAGTCCACTCTTTCGCGCGGAAATTCCAAAATTTCCTCGCGGCGGCGGCACGTGATACGTTCTCTCTTGAAATATCCGTTTTCGTCCAACGGCTCGTTGGCTTGACCGATTATATATTTGTCCTCTTCGTCTGCGGAAAGGTACTCTACCGTGTCGGTGACGGTTTTGTGAATTTTGTCCACTCTGCGGTAGGGGGCTTCGATAAAGCCGTACTCGTTGATACGGGCATATCCCGCCAAAGAGGTGATAAGACCGATATTCTGACCTTCGGGGGTTTCGATAGGACACATTCTGCCGTAGTGCGTGTAGTGAACGTCGCGTACTTCGAATGTGGCGCGGTCGCGGTTAAGTCCGCCCGGACCGAGAGCCGACAGCTTACGTTTGTGCGTAAGTTCGGCAATGGGGTTGGACTGATCCATAAATTGCGACAACTGCGAACTGCCGAAGAACTCCTTGATCGCGCTACTGACGGGGCGCACGTTTATGAGCGTTTGCGGCGTAGCTTTGCCCGGTTCCTGAATTGCCATACGTTCGCGAATGACCCTTTCAAGACGGCTGATACCGATACGGAATTGATTTTGAAGCAATTCGCCTATGCTACGTACGCGACGGTTGCCCAAGTGGTCGATGTCGTCCGCCGTGCCGATACCGTATTTGAGGCAAAGGTTGTAGTTGACGGTGGCGATAATGTCGGCGCGCGTGATATGCTTGCTGATAAGTTCGTCGCGGCGCGTGCGAATGAGCGCGGCGGTATCTTCGAGGCTAAGCTCGGAAGCGAGTATCTCGTGCAAAACCGCGCTGTCCACCGCTTCGTACAAGCCCAAGCCTTTGTAGTCGATGTCGGCAAAACGCACGTCTTGCGTAACCGCGTAGGTGCGGGCGTCTACCGTGCGGTTGCCGATAACTTTTACGCAAGGACACTCTTTTGCCAACACAAGCACGTTGGCAATGTTCGATTTGTAGACGTCGTAGCCGTTTTCGTAGGCGATTTGCGCTGCTTCCGCCACGAGAACGCGACTCTTGCGCTCTTCGTAGGTGGTTTGAGGCAAATCGGCGATAACTCTGCCGCTTACATCGATTTTGCCGTCGCCCGCGTCAAACGAGCCTTTTTCCGTCATTAACACGCTACCCGTGTTGCGAGCGAAAAATTGTTCGTAGTCCTGCGCGGATTTGGCTTCTTCCGCGGAGAAAACCTTTGAGTAGGTTTGCTCGGCAAGATAAACTTCGTTTATGCCGCTTTGCTGAATGTCGTAAGCGTCCGCCGCCGTCAATTTGGTGCCTGCGCTTATCGTGCGGCGGCAGGGTACGGTTACCGTTGCGTCCAGATAGCCGTTTACCGTAGCGCGATAAAATTCTTCGCTGTCCGACACTTCCACGTCTACGGTCTGACCTTTGTCGTCAAGTATCTTTACGTTGTGAACAATGCCGCTACGGGCGATTTGTTCCGCCTGTTCGCGGGTGAGGCAAGTGTACTTTGCAAAAGTACGCAACGCCACTTCTACGTCCTTGCCCAACGTCAAGCCCTTTATGCGCGAAGCAAGCGACAGCTTTTTGTTGAATTTGTAGCGACCCACGCGCGCCAAATCGTAGCGGTGAGAGTCGAACAACAAATCGTTCAAAGTTTTTTGCACCGATTCGTCCGTGGGGATTTCGCCCGGGCGCAAACGGCGATAAATTTCGATAAGAGATTCCTGATCCGTGGCGGTGTCGTCCTTGGCGAAAGTCAACGCCAAAACGGGGTCGAACTCAAACAGCTTGGCGATGTAGTTGCCGCTGCAACTGCCGCAACCGATACCGTCGTGCAAAATGCCTCTCAACAACACCGTTATCGGCAATTTGCGGTTGCGGTCGATATGCACGTACAGCACGTTGGCGTTGCTGTCGTGTTCAATCTCCAACCAAGCTCCGCGGCTGGGCATTGCCGTTGTGTTGTAGACGGGTTTGCCGTTTTTGTCCTGCAAAATCTCGCAGTACACGCCGGGAGAACGCACCAATTGCGACACGATAACGCGCTCCGCTCCGTTGATGATAAAGCTGCCCGTGTTGGTCATAAGAGGGAAATCTCCCATAAATACGTCCTGCACAACCGCTTCGCCCGTACCCTTGTTGGTGAGGCAAACTTTCAAACGCAACGGCGCGGCGTAGGTGGCGTCGCGCATACGGCACTCTTCCTCGGAGTACTTGGGAGTGGCGTCGATGTGGTGATCCAAAAAGTCCAAACGGAAATGTCCCGCAAAGTCCTCGATGGGAGAGAAGTCCTCGAAAACTTCCCTTATTCCCTGTTCGATGAACATTTTGTAGCTGGACTTTTGCACTTCGATCAGGTTGGGCAAAGGCAGTACTTCCTTTGTCTTGGAAAACGACTTTCTTTCGTGGTTTCCGTATTTAACGATCTTGATGTCTTGCTGCATTACAAAACTCCTCAAAAATATTTTTCAAAATTTTGGCAAAAATTGTTGCAAACTCGCCCGCGATATGGTATTGTGAAAATACCAAACCGCTGTGTTTTGAGAAAATTTCCGCAAAAAAGCGCAAATCTCCCCCTAAGGGCGCATATATACAAAGTATATATTAGCACGTTTGCGGTCAATCGTCAAAATTATGTGAGTAATAGTATTAAAAAATAAATAAGAAAATTTTTTTTCATTTTTGAAAGCGATTCCGTTGTGAGTCGCTTTTGTAGTACGGATAACCGAGCTACAAACTCAACGTTTATTGGAAGCGGCACCGCCGCTCGCGCTTCGGAAAGCTCGCATTAGAAAAAACCACCCGCAACCATTCTGTTGCACGTACACGCTTAGTCGCCACACGCCTTACGCTTGGCTGACGCACTTTCGCGCCACTTTCCTCCACCTACTGCGTTGCCGCCCGAAACAGCGACGGTATGCAAAATTATTTGCAAAATCTAAATATTGCCGAAAACAAGAGAAACGCGCTCCCGAAAATTCGAGAGCGCGTTTTTTTACTTTAACAGAGCGCGACAATTGCAAGCATTGCCGTTTAGGTTACCATTCCAACGTTATTCCGATAATAAGGAAGAGATTCATTGTTTCATAATGCGCATTGAAATTTATCGTGTCGGTCGGTTGATCAAATTCAAAACGTTCGGTATACGTGCTGCCGATCTTGCCCGTCCAAGTGTCGTCGGGCGTTTTGTTTACTTCTTTTCCGTTGACGGTAAATTTGTTACATTTGCATTGCGCGGCAGAACCGGGAATGATTTTGAAAGAAACCGCCTTGATTTGATGTGTCGTTTTTATTTCAATTGTTCCTGCCGCCCCTACCGCGGTATGATACATAAGACCGTGATTGGTTGCTTGTGTACCCGTCCGCATATTGGTAACGGTAAAGGAAACTATTTCGTCCAAATCGGGACACCACACCTTGATAAAGTTGTCCAAAATATCCCCGTTTTGTTTACGTTTGTACAAATCATTGACAACAGAATCCGCCGTCAGTCCGCCTGAAAAATCATATACTGCCATATTTGCCGAAAGACCTTTTACCGTGACGGTAAAGGGGTCGGACGTCACGCTTCCGCAAGAAACGGTTATTTCCGTCGTACCCGCTTCAACGCCCGTAACTGTACCGTCGTTTTGAACCGTAGCTTTGCCCTCTTGCGAGGAATGCCACTCCAC
>CANQND010000012.1 GCA_947625115.1 uncultured Clostridia bacterium
AAGCAAATGTGTCCTGTGGACACTTTGCCGTGAGCGCGGGCAAGTTGGGGCTTTTCTAACGCCCCAACGCAGTCGGCGTCCGCAGGACGACGAATGAGTTTCGACCTGAAAAACAAGTAAAATATTATTAAAAATTCCCCCTGTGTCAACACAAAGTTTTTGTTAGGGGTAGTAGCGATATAAGGTTTGTCTTGATAGTCGAAACTCATCAGTCACTTGCAGTGACAGCTTCTCTTCCGTCGTGAAGAGAAGCCTTATACACGGTTGCCGACTTGTTCCCTTTGGGCAAAGTATATTGAAATATTAAATATATCATACACCGTAACCCACTTGCTCCCTGCAAACAGGGGTGTCGGTAGGGGAAGTAAAACAGTTCGGGCGTTTACGCCCGTCCTCAACTTGCGGCAACGCCGCAAACTTCACTCGCCGCAAGGCGTGTTCCCCAAAGACCGTCCCCGTCACGGCAAAATGGGTCCCCGCGCAAGTACGCCCATACTTGCGTGGGAAGAGGAGCCGCCGACTGTTAGCGGTACCGAGCGCGCTTGCGCGCTTGGTGCTAACCACAGCCGTGCGGCGACGAGGGGAAGGGGGACCGCCGTTAGGCGGTGGAAGAGGAATATCCGCAACCGACTCTTGCAATTGCTTTTTGTATAATTTTTTCAACTCAAAAGTACTATACAATATGATTGTGGCAAAATTCGGCGGCACGGCGGTAACTCCGCGCAATTTGATATATCTAAAACGTATCGCCACGCCTACGCGCAGGGCGATAGTCGTTTCCGCGATAGGGCGCGAGTACAAAGAGGATGTAAAGGCGACGGATCTGTTGCTCGGCTACTTCGAGGAAAGGGACGAACGCCTTTGGCAAGTTTTTGCCGACAAGTACCGCCGACTTGCGGAAGTAAACGGGATAAAACTAAATTTGGAAGAGCTGCTTTGCGACGCTCACCTGCGCGCAACGCGCTTTGACAAAACCTACTGCGCCTCTCTCGGCGAGGAGCTTTCGGCGCGATTGGTTGCCGCGTACTTGGGCGCGACCTACATCGAGGCGGAGCGGGCTGTGCGTTTCGACGACGAGGGGAATTTGCTTTTTTCCGATTCCTGTCGCAACATCGAAGAGGTTTTCAACGGAGTCGGCGTGGGCGTAATGGGCGGTTTTTACGGCGGGTGTCCGTCGGGACGGCGTACCTTTACGCGCGGCGGCGGCGACGTTACGGGAGCGTTGACGGCGGCGGCGTTGAACGCCTCGCTGTACGAAAATTGGACGGACGTCAACGGTGTGTGCGTTGCCGACCCTGCAAAAGTACACAACGTGCAGACGGTGGAGTGCTTGGGCTACTCCGAAATGCGACGGCTCTCTGCGGCGGGCGCGCAAGTGCTTCACATAGACGCGGTTGCCCCCTGCGAACAACGGGGCATACCCATCAAAATAGGCAATTTTTTCAACCCCGACGGCGCAAGTACGGTTGTGTCCGCCTGTTCCTCCCGCAACAAATTGCTTTCCGTTGCGGAAAAATTTTGCGACGGGCAGTACGTCACGACGGTTTTGCATAGTTTTCCGCAATGGCGCGTTATGCGGCTCGTGTCGCAATTTGCGCGTTCGCAAACGGCAAGTCTTTCCGTTTTGGGGCGAGATTTTGCCGTAGAACCGAGTATTTCCGCCGAGTTCCAAGCGGGGATGGTGCGACTGTATTCGCCCTGTTCTGTTCTCAACGGGCTGTACGCGCTTTTGAGCGATTTGCGTTGAATTGTTTTCGCTTGCGGCGTTAAACCCGCCTTTTGTCTTGACACCTTTGCCGTTATGGACTAAAATATATTTGAGGTACTTATGAAAATTCTTGTTATCGGCGGCGGAATGGCGGGGCTTACCTACGCCGTCATCGCCTGCAAAAACGGTTACGACGTAACGGTTGCGGAGAGCAACAGCCGCGTAGGCAAAAAAATCTCCGTTACGGGCAACGGCAAATGCAATATTGGCAACGCTCGGGTGTCGCCCGCGTGTTTCAACGGCGGAGCCATCGTCAAGCGCGTGTTGGATTCCGTCCCCGTTGCGGAGTACACGCGTTTTCTCAACAGTTGCGGCATTTTTCTCTATTCCGACAACGAGGGGCGTATGTACCCTCTTTCGGACAGCGCGGCAAACGTGGTGGACTGCTTGCGTTACCAAATCGTCAAGTTCGGCGGAAAACTGCTCACCGACGCGACGGTATCGGGGCTGTCCAAAACAAAAGAGGGCTACACGGCAAACATTCGCGGCAAGTACTGCGATTTCGACAAAGTTGTGTTGGCTTGCGGCGGTCGCAGTCAGGCAAGCGTAGACGTGCGCAATCTGGTGCCGTCGGAACTGTTGACGCCTATGGTGCCGTCCCTTGTGCCTGTCAGGATAAAATATATGGACCCAACCCTCAACGGTTTGCGCGCAAGAGCGCGCGTTTCCCTTTGGGACGGCGACAGACTGCTGGGCGGTTCGGACGGAGAGGTGCAATTCAAAGAATACGGTCTGTCGGGCATTTGCGTACTCGATCTGTCGGCGTTGATAGCGCGCAGAGAAGTCAAACGTCAATCGGGCGAATATCGATTTGTTTTGGACGTTGCGCCCTTTTTGGAAGAGTGGAGCCTCGAAGAAATAGTTTACAGCCGACTTCGCGCAGGCGAAAAGGACAAACTGTTTTACGGAATTTTGCACAACAAACTTGCCGAACACGTTGTGCGCCGCGCAGGCAAAGACGCCAATTCCACGCAGATAGCGCACACGGCAAAAAATCTGGAATTTCTCTTTGACAAGTTGCTGGATTGGTCGATGAGCCAAGTTACCGCAGGCGGAATAAGCGAACGGGGAGTTTCTGCCGAAACACTGCAAATGCCAAACGGCGTGGTGGCGATAGGCGAAATTCTCAACGTAGACGGTATTTGCGGCGGAAACAATCTGTACTTTGCCGCCGCCTCGGCGATTTACACCTTTTCCCGCGCCGAGCGAGAAAAAGCCTTTTCGCTTTCCTGACGGCAAATTACTGCCGATTTGGGCGAAATATAGAGTACTATTTCACACATAGTAAGTAAATTATTGTAAAAAATGCCATTTTTTGTAACAAAACCATTGCAAATACCGTTGGGTTGCGACGTAGAGGACGTAACGCCGAAATTGCTGAAACTACTGCGTTTGAAGCAGTCGGAGTTGAAAAACGTTTGTTTGCACCGCCAAAGCGTGGACGCGCGTAACAAGAGCGACGTCCACTTTGTGTGTTCCTACTTGGTGGAGGCAACGCGCGCTCCGCAAAACGCCCAGCCCTATGTTTTTCCGCAAGACGTGCTGTGCGAGGCAAAGCCGCGTTTGCGCAAAGAAGTAGTTGTTGTGGGCGCGGGACCTGCGGGTTTGTTCGCCGCGCTGTACCTTGTCAAGAGCGGTTGCAACGTCACCGTTGTGGAGCGGGGCGCGGATATATCCGCGCGACAAGCGGCAGTTAAAGAATTTTTTGTCGGAGGCAAATTCAACTCGGAAACCAACGTCCAATTCGGTTTGGGCGGTGCGGGAACTTTTTCCGACGGCAAATTGACGAGCGGAATTTCTTCTCCGTTGACTTACACGGTGTTTCGTCAATTTGTGCGAAGCGGCGCGCCTCGTTCTGTGATTACTTCCGCCACGCCCCACGTAGGCACGGACAATCTTTCCGCCGTGGTGGCAAATTTGCGCGACGAAATAGTTTCTTACGGCGGACGTTTTCTCTTCAACGCGGCTGTAACGGACTTTGTTGCAAACAACGGTTGCGTTGAGGGCGTAAGGCTTGCAAACGGCTCAACTTTACCTGCGCAGGCGGTGGTACTTGCCTGCGGTCACAGCGCGCGTGACATTTTTGACACTTTGTACCGAGCGGGCGCGGAGATGACGTTCAAGCCCTTTGCCGTGGGTTTGCGTATCGAACACACGCGGAAATTTATCAACCAAGCGCAGTACGGCGAACTGTTTGCCGCCCACCGAGATCTGCCCTCGGCAAACTACAAGTTGGCTTTTAACGGTGCGGATCGCAGTTGTTACAGCTTTTGTATGTGTCCCGGTGGAACGGTGGTGGCAGCCAATTCCGAGCCGAACACCGTCGTCGTCAACGGTATGAGCGACCACGCGCGAAACGGAGCAAATTCCAACAGCGCGTTGGTGGTAAACGTCACCGCGCAAGATATGGAAACGTTCGGTTTCGGCAAGGGCGTTTTTGCGGGAGTGGAGTTTCAGCGCGCGTTGGAACGCAAAGCCTTTGCTTTGGGCGGAGGCAACTATGTCGCGCCCTGTCAGAACGTTGCCGATTTCGCCGCAAACCGTCTTTCTTGCTCTTTCGACGTTGCGCCGAGCTATCCTCGCGGAGTGGCGTCGGCAAATATGCGCAATTTGCTCCCCGAGCCTCTGAGCAACGCCCTGTGCCGCGCGTTGGAGTACTTCGACGGTAAAATACGCGGTTTCGGCAGTAGCGGCGTGTTTACGGGAGTGGAAAGCCGCACGTCCTCCCCCGTCAGAATAGTGCGCGACGCTTCGTTTCAAAGCAATTTGCGCAACCTGTACCCCGCAGGCGAGGGCGCGGGTTATGCGGGCGGCATTGTGTCGTCGGCGGTGGACGGACTGCGCGTGGCTATGAGCATTGCCGACCCCGTTGAAAGAAATTTGTAGAAAATTGTCGTAATTTGTCGAAAGTCGTTTGAAATTGTCGAAAACGATTGTAACGTAAATTTTTCGACGATTTTGTCAAATTTTCGATGTTTCTCAACAAATTTCCGCAACTTCCAACAAAATACAATTGTTTTCCAAGATTTCCGAATGTTTCCCGCAATTTAGTACGAAAAAACAACGTTTCCTACAATTTTAGAAAGTTTAAGTAAATTCTCAATAAATTTAAGTAATTTCCGATAAATTTCGACTGTTTCCCAAGATTACCGAAAGTTCCACTCAATTTTACCCGAAAAAACACTTTTTTTTCGACAATTTCGGAAAATTTACAACGCCCGAAAACGGTGCAATCGCGAAAACTTTCGCGCTACCGACGGTTTTTCCGCCAAAAATACCCCGAAAGAGCCTGATCTTTCGGGGCAAGTTTATTTGTAAAATTTTTCTTTAACCCTTTTTGAAAGTAAACGCGTTCAATAATGTGCTGATAAAATCTTTCAAAGGAATTTGTTTCCACACGTCCCTGTGTTCAATCTGTTCGGACGTAAGCTCGCCGTTCCAGCTGTGTTTATCGCGCCAATACTTTTCAAACGTCAAGTTTCCGCCAGATAGAGCATTTTGAGTAATATAATCTCCAATTGTAGTTATTTCGTCGGGGCAGAACACAACCGCGAGTTTGTAAATATTTTCATTATCGTTCATTTCCATCATTCCGCTATCTATCAAATCGCCGATGGTGAGGCTTGTGGCAATATTGGAAAGGCTGGTGCCGTTCAATTCGTCTATTCTCAAATTGGAAATTTTGCCGTTTAGACCTTTTACCGCCTCGCAACCCTCGCCGTGAACGTGATCGGGACCCGTTTCAAAGCAGTTGTACCACACAAACCCGTAACAGGTAAAGTTGTGGCTGTGGTCGCGACCTTCGCTTTGTTTGCAGGTAAGTTGCGCTTCGTAGTAGACGTTGTGCTTGGTGTCCAAAAAGTACAGTTCGCTGCCGTCGGCAGATTTATATATTTGGTCGTGGCGCAAGCGACCCGGCGTTTCGTCCTTTACAACTAATTCAGGAGATTTACCCGAAACGTCCACTTGTTTGCGCTTGTAGTTCATTGCAATTCCCACGTAGATAGCGTCCAATTCGCCGCTCAATTCGCCTATCTTTACTTGCGCCAATTCTTTAAGCAAGCCGTTGGAATTTTCCAAATCGAGTACATCTCCGAGCGGAGTGTCGTTTACTATGTTTGTGAGGTTGTCGCCGCTCAATTCGTCCATTCTGAGGCGCGCTATTCTGCCCAAAATGCCGTCTGCAAGCGTGTAGCAACCGTCATCGTGGTTGTCGCCGTGTTCGGGAGCGGTGCAATTCAACGTGTACCAATTGAAGCGGTAGCAGTCGGCGTTGTGGGTGTGGCTGTTTTCCTTGTTGGTACAGTTCAACGTCGCGTCGTACCAAGTTTCGCCGTCAAGGCGCGCGTAACTGTCCGTATCGGGTTTCTGTTTTACCTGCCCGTCGGTGTTAGCCACGTCAGTGTAAGTCGATGTATCCACGGGTTTTCTCACATATTTGAGCAGCGCGCCGAGGTACATTTGGTCTATCTTTCCGCCGAGTTCGCTAAGCGGCACGTCGGCAAGAGATTGCAACGCGGCGGGAATGTCCTTGCCCATAACGTCGCTCAACGTAAAGGTCTGTATCGTTTCGTTGAGGTTGCCGAGGTTGCTCACCTTTTCGTTGGCAAGTTTGCCCATCATTCCCGTAACGGTTTCGCCGTCTTTTGTCCAAACGTACTTGCCGCTGTCGGGTTCGAGTTCGTCGCCCTTTTCGTAACCGAAAAAGTCGCCCAAGTACATATTGTTTATCGCCTCGTTCATATTGCCGAGTTCGGTATCGCCCAAACTTTTCAGCACGTCGGGGATGTCCTCGCCCATAACGTCGTTGAGGGTAAACGATTTTATCGTTTCGTTGAGATTGCCGAGGTTGCCTATCTTTTCGTTGGCAAGTTTACTCATCATTCCCGTAACTTCGGTTCCCATTTCCTCGTCTGTGTACCAATGGTATTTTTCGTCCTGCCCATCTAACAATTCGCCTTGGGTGTAGCCCAACACGCCGCCGAGGTACAAGTCGTCAATAGCTTCGCTCATATTGCCGAGCGGTGCGTCTTTCAAGCCCTGCAACTGCTTGGGGATCTTGTCGCCCATAACTTCGCCGAGCGTGTATTTCATAATGTCCAACGTACTCAACCCCTCTACGGTCTTGTCGGCGATCTTCGCCATTATGCCCGTAACGGGTTCGCCGTTGCCGTCAAGCCAGCCCTCTTCCGTCTTGGTGTAGCCCATCAGTTCGCCCACGTGCAACGAGTTTATCGCCGCGCCGAGATTGCCGACGGTGGTGTCTTTCAGCGAACGCAACTGCGAGGGTATTTTTTCCTCGCCGCCCATAACTTGGCTCAACGTGAGCGTGTCTATCATTCCGTTGAGGTCGTTCATATCGTTTATCTGCTTGTTGGCGAACACTTCGGTAAGGTCCTTTACCTCTTCCTCGCCGTTGGTCCACACAAAGCCGTAACAGCCCGCCACGTTGTGCGAGTGTTCCTCTTTGCCGCAGGTGTACTCGGGCGCGACGCCGCATTCTTCGCCGTGAGTGTGTTCCTCTATCGCGCAAATCAACTTGCCCTGATACCAAGTTTTGTTGTCGGGCGACAGTCCGAGAACGTTGCCCTCCTCGTCCAAAACGACGTACTTGGCAACTTCGTCCTCCTCGCCGTGCGGTTGAGTTTTGTACAGTTCTGTCACTTCGCCTGCGGGTTTTTCTATTTCCGTACGCTCAAAGCCCATCAACTGCCCGATGTACATCGAGTCGATACCGCCGTTCATCAATTCGCCGATGGTCATATCCGACAAGTTCTCGAAAATTCCGCTCATTTCCTGCCCTTCGAGCAAGTCTTTGAGGGGAATGTTCGTCACTTTGTCCATAAGGACGTTGCTGTCGCCGCCCATAAGTTCGCCCACTGTGAGGTCGGCAAGCGCGGCGTAAATGCCCGTTGCGTCCTCTTCGGATTCCGTTTTCCACACGTAACCGAAACAACTTTCGTCGTGAACGTGATCCTCTTCTTCGTTGCGGCAGGTAAGTTTTGCCTGATACCAAATTCCGTCCTCTTGCTTGACGTACAGTTCGCCGTCCGAAAGTTCTTTGCGCAAAACGTTGGGTACGTCAGTGGCGGAGTAGTCGCTTGCGTCCGTTTCAACGCGGCTCAACCCGAGCAGTTGCCCGAGGTACAGCCCGTCGAACACCGAACCGCTCATCAAGTCGGCAATGGTGTAGTTCACAAAGTTTTCCAACAGTCCGTCCACCGTTACCGAGTCGCCTATCAATTCGCCTATGGGCAAATTCATAAACTTGCTCATCAACAAATCGGAGTCGCCGCTCGTCAGCATACCTACCGTAACGTCGGCAATGGCGGCGTAAACTCCCGTTGCGGGTACGTAACTCACTCCGTCGATAACCAATTCGTCGGCGTGGTCGTGTTCCTCGGTGCATTGCGTGTACCAAGCAAAGCCGAAACAGTCCATATCGTGAGTGTGTTCCTCTTTGCCGCAGGTGTAGTCGGGCGCGTCGCCGCATTCGTCAGTGTGAGTGTGTTCCTCTTTGGTACAGCACAGCCGCGCCTCGTAAACTTCCGCTTCCTTTTCGGGGTCGTCGTCTGCTATCGACAGGGCGTAGCCGTCCTCTTTGGATAGCAACGTCACGTTGTCTTTCGTAATTGAGGTGGCGGTGTAGCCCTCCGCGCTTGCAAGTTTGTTGCGTTGCAAGCTCACCAAGCCGCCGAGGTACACCCCGTTGAGAATGTCGTCGGGGTTGAGGTTGCCCTCTTCGTCTATCAAGTCGGTTATGGCGTTGTCGCCGAGGAAAGCCGTCAGATATTGACTGCCGTCGCCCAACAGTTCCGTCAAGGGCAGTTTGCCGAGTTCGTCGAACGCGCCGCCCTCCTTAAATTGCAAAAACATATTGCCCGTCAGTCCGCCGCCCACAAGGGGTCCCAATTTGGCTTGACCGACAGCCCACATCAAGGAGTTGTCCTCCGTTCCCTGTTCTGCGTCGGCAAAGGTGCGTTCCAACGGCAACATTCCGAGTGCCACTTCCGCAATGCGCACTTCCGCCAGAACTGTTGCAATGCCGTTTTCCGCAAACAGTTCCGAAACGGAGTACGCCGAGAGTTTTTCCAAAAGGGTATCGGGGAACATCGGCTCGGCACTGCCGTCCTCGCCGTCCGAACCCGTAAACATATTTATCAACGCGGGGATAACGCTTACTTTTATCTGAGCTTGCGCCTGTTCCCTATCGCCGCCTATCAATTCAAAAATAGGTATGTCAAGCACTTCCTGCGGCACTTGTTTGCCGCCGAAAAGCTCGTTTGGATCTATTTGGTAGGTTTCGCAAAAGTCGCCGAAAGTAAAGTACTTGCCGTTTTCGCCAATGCCCAACTTTTCGCGATAGAGCGCGCTTACCGAGTTGTAGATGTCGTACAGCGACAGTTGTGCAAGTTCGCCCAAATATTTGTCGCTGTCGGGAATCCAATCGCCGGGTTTGGCGACGGTGGCGGCGAATAGCAGTCCTCCGGCAACGGCTCCGAAAACGAGTATGATACCGAATATGACTCCCAAAAAGAACGCCAAAATTCTTCTGCCCATAGTTTACCTCTGTTATTGCAAAATGTCCTTTCTCTCGGGGAGAAAAGAATCGAATATTATATTGTCGAAGCAGTCGCGCAATTCTTCAAATTGTTTTTGACTGCGTATTGTCCAACACAAAATGGGAATTTTTTTTGCGTAGCGTTGTACCGCTTTGTTGTTGCGGATAGTGGCGGCGTCGTAGGCAATAAATTGACTTCCGTTCCATTTGCAGAACAACAGGTTGCGCAACGTCCACCTTTGAAACGGAGTAAGCCAACCCTCGAAGTTGCAGGACAGTTCGCCCCTTATCACTTCGGGCGCGTGTACCTTGAACCACCTTATGATAAAGGGACTGAACGACTCCACGCAAAAATTGCCTTTGTAGTTTTTCAACGCGTCGTAGGTTTTTTGTTCTATTTCGCCCACTTTGCGGTGAGGCTTTATTTCCACGACGATGTTCGCGCCGTTTGCCGCCTGTAAAAATTCCTCAAATGTGGGTATAAAACAGTCCGTGCCGAGCAAGCGCAGTTGGCGCAGCTTGTCAAATTCGAGTTCCCTAACGGACTCTTTCGCCCCCGTGAGGCGTTCCAGCGTAGCGTCGTGAAAGACGACGAGCTTGCCGTCCTTTGTCATTTGTACGTCCGTTTCTATCGCAAAGCCGTTTTGCGCCGCCTTGATAAATGCGGGCAAGGAGTTTTCAGGTACGGTTACGTTATCAAACAGACCCCTGTGGGCGACATAAATGTCCGTCAGCCATTTGTATTCTTGTCTAATCAATTTCAACCTCTTTTATCCGTTGTGTCAACTAAATATACATTATAATATGATTTGGATATTTTTGCAATAAAATATAGCAAAAAAAACCATAATACAAAACAATTTGTTCCGCCCCGAAAAATTATCCAACTCGTAGACAAAAGCCGATTTTTACTGTATAATTGAACTATGTCACAGCGTAACACACGTAATTTTTGCATAATCGCACATATCGACCACGGAAAAAGCACCCTCGCGGACAGGTTAATGGAGTACACGGGGCAGGTAGCCAAGCGCGATCTGGAAGCGCAAATGCTCGATTCGATGGACATCGAGCGCGAACGCGGCATAACCATCAAGCTCACCCCCGTGCGAATGACCTACTCCAAGGACGGCGTGGACTACACGCTCAACCTCATCGATACACCGGGGCATGTGGACTTCAACTACGAGGTTTCCCGTTCTCTCGCCGCGTGCGAGGGCGCGTTGCTCGTTGTGGACGCGTCGCAGGGCGTAGAGGCGCAAACCCTCGCCAACTGTTACCTCGCGTTGGAAAACGACTTGGAAATCATTCCCGTTATCAACAAGATAGATTTGCCCTCGGCGGACGTGGAGGGGACGAAAAAGGAAATCGAGGACGCGATAGGTCTGGACGCAAGCGCGGCTCCGCTTGTTTCCGCCAAAGAGGGCATAAACATCAAAGACGTGCTGGACGCCGTGGTGGACATTGTTCCGCCCCCGTCGGGCGACGTTGACGCGCCGCTGAAAGCGTTGATATTCGACTGTCAGTACGACAACTACAAGGGGGTCATTATCTTTACGCGTATCGTGGACGGCTCCGTTAGCGTAGGTACGCAGATAAAGATGTTTCAAACCGCGGGCAAGGTGTTCGACGTGACGGAAGTGGGCATTTTCGCCCCTGCAATGCAACCCGTTCAAAGCCTGTGCGCGGGCGACGTCGGCTACATCTGCGCAAGCATAAAAACCGTTTCGGACACGCGCGTGGGCGACACCGTGACGGACGCCAAACGCCCCTGCGACAAGCCGTTGCACGGCTACAAAGAAGTTAAACCGATGGTTTTTTGCGGCATTTTCCCCGCGGACGGCAGCAAGTACAACGATTTGAAAGACGCATTGGAAAAGCTAAAACTCAACGACGCTTCGCTCACCTACGAACCCGATACCTCCGTTGCGTTGGGCTTCGGCTTCCGTTGCGGTTTTTTGGGGCTGTTGCATATGGAGATAATACAGGAACGCTTGGAGCGCGAGTTCGACCTCGATCTCGTTACCACCGCGCCCAGCGTGGTGTACAAGGTGTTTACCACTCAGGGCGAAGTGCTTATGATAGACAACCCCACCAAGTTGCCGCCGCCCACACTTATCGAGCATATCGAAGAACCCATCGTAAAGGCGGAAATATTCTCTCCGCCCGAGTACGTAGGCGACGTTATGGGGCTTTGTCAGGACAAGCGCGGCACGTTTATCGATATGACCTATTTAGACAAGCACCGCGTAAAGATAACTTACGACATTCCTCTCAACGAGATAATCTACAACTTTTTCGACACGCTCAAATCGCGCACGCGCGGCTATGCCAGCTTAGACTACGAACTGAAAGGTTTTGTTACGGGCAAACTTGTGCGTATGGATATGTTGCTCAACGGCGAAGTGTGCGACGCGCTGTCCGTTATCGTCAACGAGGAACGCGCCTACGCGCGCGGACGGCAGATGGCGGAAAAGCTCAAAGAGGCTATTCCCCGTCAGATGTTTGAAATTCCCATTCAGGCGGCGATAGGCAACAAAATAATCGCGCGCGAAACGGTAAAGGCGTTGCGCAAGGACGTGCTTGCCAAGTGCTACGGCGGCGACATAACGCGCAAAAAGAAGCTGTTGGAAAAGCAAAAAGAGGGCAAAAAGCGTATGCGTCAGGTTGGTTCGGTAAGCGTTCCGAGCGAGGCGTTTATGTCCATTCTGAAAATAGACGACTGATTTCAATTGCGGCAAGGGAGGCAGAAATATGCTAAAAGATTTCGTTACTTACGACGGCGTTTCCGTACCCGCGGTGGGGCTGGGAACTTGGCAGAGCGCGCCCGCCGATTGCTACAACGCCGTGCGTTGGGCTTTGGACGCGGGCTATCGTCACATAGACACCGCGCACGCCTACGGCAACGAGGCGGACGTGGGCAGAGCCGTCAGGGACAGCGGTATTCCCCGCGAACAGGTGTTTATCACCACCAAATTGCCCTCTCACATAAAGGACGAAAAGGGAACGGAACGGCACCTGACGGAATCGTTGCGCAATCTCGGAATGGACTACGTGGATTTGTATCTCATACACGCGCCGTGGCCGTGGTCGGAAATAGGCAAAGATTGCACCGAGGGCAATATCGTTGCTTGGCGCACGATGTTGGATCTGCAAATAAGAGGTTTCATACGCTGTTGCGGAGTGTCCAACTTTTTGCCCACCGACATAAAACCGCTGTTGGAAGCAACGGGTACAATGCCCGCCGTCAACCAAATTCGCTATTTTATCGGCAACACTCAACGCGAAACCACTTTCTACTGTCAGGAAAACGGCATTTTGGTGGAGGCGTACTCGCCCCTTGCCACGGGCAACATTCTGGACAACGACGTTTTGGCGGAGATTGCCGCGCGGTATAACGCTTCGGTGGCGCAACTGTGCATTGCCTACTGCCTGCACAAGGGGACGTTGCCCCTGCCCAAATCCGTCAACAAGGCGCGGATAGAGCAGAATTTGGCGGTGGACTTTGCCCTTTCGGAGAGCGACGTCGCGCTTTTGGACGGAATGGACGGCATAGGACCGTTCCGCAAACTGCGCAGTTAGTTTTACTGCTCGGAGAAAAATCAAACGGTGGTGTAGGGTGAACAAAACAGACGAATATTCTTTGTACGTTCATATACCTTTTTGCAAAGCGCGGTGCGGCTACTGCGCTTTTTCTTCCTGCACCGATTTTTCTCTCGTCAAGAGCTATTTTGAAAAACTTTTCGGCGAGGCGGATCGTTACTCCGACAAGACCCGACCGATACGCACTCTTTACGTCGGCGGCGGAACTCCGTCCTCTCTTTCAACGCGCTACATTGACGCGCTATTTTGTAAACTGCGCGATTGTTTCGATATGTCCCGCACCTGCGAGATAAATTTCGAGTGCAACCCCGAAAGCACCTCCGACGAGTTGCTTGATTGTCTTGCGGACAACGGAGTTACCCGATTGAGCTTCGGTCTGCAATCGGTAAACGACGCCACTTTGAAAGCGATAGGGCGGTTGCACACCTACGGCGAATTTCTTTCCGCTTTGGAGCGCGCGCTTTTGCGCGGCTTTGCCGACGTAAACGCCGATCTCATCATCGGTCTGCCCGAGGAGCAATCGCAATTTATCCGCTCGGTAAAAACCGTTGCCAAGTTGCCCCTCACTCACGTGAGTATGTACGCGTTGGAATTGCACCCCGAAACGCCGCTGTGGAAGCGTTTCAATGGCAAATCGCCCGCAAGCGACGACGAAATGGCGGATATGTACGACGAAGCGTTGCTCATTTTACGCGAAAAGGGGTTCATTCGGTACGAAATTTCCAACTTTGCCCAAGCGGGGCGCGAGTGCAAACATAACCTTAACTATTGGCGCGAGGGTCGCTATTTCGCGTTGGGTGCCTCGGCAAGCGGTTTTGTGGAAAACGTTCGCTTTACCAACGCCCGAGATATACGCGATTACCTGTCGTTGCCCCTCGAAAGACTGCGCGACGGCAGTTGCGAGGAAGTAACCCTTGCCGAACAGGCAAAGGAATTTGTTATGCTCGGTTTGCGCTTGGTTAGCGGTGTGAGCCTCTCGGAGTTTGCCGAGCGTTTCGGTCGCACCTTTTGCGACTATTTCCCCTCGGCAAAAAGGTTAAATAAACTTGGTTTGTTGCTCTTTGACGGGGATAACGTGCGCGTTCCCGACGACAAATTTTACGTTTCAAATTCTATTGTGGCGGAACTTTGGTCGGACGTCGATTGAGATTGTTTTGCGGCGCAACCACCGCAGAAAATGGCGATTTATATAGTACTATTTCAGACATAATACATTGAAACTTTCAAAAATAGCATATTTTCCCACAAATTTGCGCCTATTTATGTTGATTTATTTGTTTCAGTCTGTTATAATAGCATAGTAAAATCTTTGTCCAACTTTGAATTGGACAAAATTTTTCTAATTTGTAGGTGCAAGATGAAACTTTTGCAAATGAGATATTTTCAAACCGTTTGCCGCTACGGCAGTATCACCAAGGCGGCGGAGGAATTGTTCGTAAGTCAACCGACGATTTCCTTTTGTCTGAAAGAGTTAGAGGACGAATTTGGCGTAAAGCTGTTTCACCGCAGACACAACAGATTGCAGTTGACGGTAGAGGGTCAGTTCTTTTTGGACAAGATCAACTACATTTTGCAGTCGGTGGATTCGCTCTGTACGCAGATGAAAGATATGGGCAAAAATCACAACCACGTCAAGATCGCCGTCCCCGCAATGATAAGCACCTTTTTGTTTCCGCAGATGTTCAACGCCTTTACGCGAATGTACCCCGAAGTGGAGTTGGAGATGTTGGAAACGGGTTCGTTGCAGACTCGCAAGTTGGTGGACGCCAACTCCGTGGATCTGGGCGTAACCATTTCGGACAATTTTGTCACGGACAGTTACAACGTTCTGCCCCTTGTCACCACCGAGTTGGTATTTTGCGTAAGCAGAACTCACCCCTTGGCGGACAGAACGCATATATCTTTCAAGGAGCTTGCCAGCGAACACATCATCTTGTTCAAAGCGGACAGCTACCAAAACATATTTATCAAGCGCGCCTTTTCGGAGGTGGGCGTAGAACCCAAAATTTTGCTTTACTCATCTCAACTGTACACGATAAAGGAATTTTTGAGTTACGGCTACGCGGGCGCGTTCCTGTACAGACAGGTCGCCGAAATGGACAAAGACTTGGTGTGCATACCTCTTGATCAAACGATAATGCAGGACATTGTTTTGATTTGGTCCAAGAGCGGCAGTCTTTACTCCGATTCGGAAAACTTCATCAGGTTTGCAAAACAATATCACTTTGAATAACGCAAGGAGTAAATTATGAACATTTGGCACGATATATCCCGTAGCAGGATAAGCAAAGACGACTTTTACGCCGTCATAGAAATAACGAAAGGCAGCAAAATGAAATACGAGCTGGACAAGGAAACGGGCTTGTTGGTGTTGGACAGAATTTTGTACACGTCCACTCACTATCCCGCCAACTACGGCTTCATTCCGCGTACGCTTGCGGAGGACGGCGACCCGATGGACGTTTTGGTGTTGTGTTCCGAGCCGCTCTTGTCGCACAGCCTTGTGCGTTGCTATCCCATCGGCGTGATTATTATGAACGACAACGGGTCCTGCGACGAAAAGGTGATAGCCATTCCTTTCACCGACCCCAACTACAACGGATACAAGTCCATCAAGGATCTGCCCCAACACATTTTCGACGAAATGCAACACTTTTTCCGCGTGTACAAGGAATTGGAAAACAAGCCCACGTCGGTGTCGGAAGTACACGACGCTGAGGACGCAAAGGCAATAGTGCAGAAGTCCATCGACGAATACATCGAAAAAATTCTTTCGCAAAGGTAATTTCGCCCCTTTCGGTTTTACCTTTATTCCGTTTGAATGTCGCCCGCCCTATCGGCGGGCTTTTTTTTTGCGCCAAACGTTGGAACAAAAGAAAAATTTTCAAAACAAACTTGTTTTTATGTGCGATACAACTTTTGTGCGCGATAAAAAGTCAAATTTATTTGTACAAACCAACCTCGTTATTTATAGTGGAAGATTTATAGCGGAAAAAACAAGTTTAACAAAGAAGATAAAAATATACTACTGCCGTAGCAAAAATTGTAAACGTAAAAAATTATTTCTATGCGCCAAACGTAGCAACAAAAAAATTTTCAGAACAAACTTTTTTTATGTGCGATACAGTTTCTATGCGCGCTAAAAAGACAATTTATTTATGCAAACCAACCTCGTTATTTTTAACGGAAGAAATCAAGTTGTACAAAGAGAATAACAATCCTATAACAACTGCCGTAGTAAAAATTGTAAACGTAAAAAATTTTCGCGTACTTTTAGCAGAAACAGAAATCGAATCCGATATTTTTGGAGCCGCCGATAAAACGCAAGGCGGCGCGGCAGACTAACGCAAAAGCCGCCGTGAGGTGTCTACAAAGCAATTTTCTTTACGTTTTCTTTACGTCTTTTTTGTTTTCTTTACGTGTTTTTTAACGAATATGATTTACAATATGCACAAAAGGAGTAGTTATGGGACGCAAAAAACTGCATTTGAACGCTTTCCAAGTGATAATACTCGGTTTTTTGGCGGTGATACTTGTCGGCGCATTGTTGCTTTTGCTGCCCTTTTCTTCCCGTTCGCGGCAGGTTACGCCTTTCGATCAATGTCTGTTCACATCGGTTTCGGCGGTCTGCGTGACGGGTTTGACCGTGGTGGACACGGCAACGCATTGGTCTGTTTTCGGTCAGGCGGTAATTTTGTTGTTGATACAGATAGGCGGCTTGGGAGTTATCACTTCTATGGCGGCGTTGACGTTGCTTTTCGGCGGCAAAATCAGCCTGTTCCAGAAGTCCGCTATGCAGGAAACGACTTCCGTGCAGAAAATGGGCGGTATCGTCCGCTTTACGGTGTTCATTTTGATAGCGACTTTTGCCGCGGAGTTGGCAGGTGCCTGCGCGCTTATGGGAGTGTTCGTTCCGCAGTTCGGCGGCAGGGGCGTGTGGTTGGCGTTTTTCCACTCCGTTTCGGCGTTTTGCAACGCGGGTTTCGACATTTTGGGTACAAACGAGGCGCAGTACGTATCTATGACGGGCTACACGGGCAATATAACGTTGAATTTGACGGTTATGTTGCTCATTTTCCTCGGCGGCATAGGTTTTGCTACTATCTACGACATCGGCAAAAGCAAATTCCGTTTTTCGCAGTACGCGTTGCAAACCAAGACGGTACTCATCGCTTCCGCCGTACTCACGCTGTTGCCCGCTCTTTACTTCTTCTTTGCGGAGTTTGCCGACTATCCGATAAAGGAACGTATTCTCGCTTCGTTGTTCGCTTCGGTAACGCCGCGCACGGCGGGGTTCAACACTGTGGACGTAAATTCTCTCGGTTCGGTGGGCAAGGCGTTGACGGTGGTGCTTATGCTTGTGGGCGGTTCGCCCGGGTCCACCGCAGGCGGAATGAAAACGACAACTTTCGTCCTCTTGTTCGCAAGCGCGCTGTCGGTGTTCCGCAAAAAGAACGATTCGCAACTGTTGCGCCGCCGCGTAGACGACGGCACGGTGAAAACTGCTTCGGCGTTGTGCCTTACGTATGTCACGCTATTTGCGGTGAGCGGTTGCGCCATTTCGTTGTTGGAAAGTCTGCCGTTGGGGGACTGCCTGTTTGAAACGGCTTCGGCGATAGGCACTGTGGGGCTGTCCGTGGGCATAACGCCCTCGCTCGGCATATTTTCCGAAATAATTTTAATGATACTTATGTTTGTGGGAAGAGTGGGCGGTTTGACGTTGCTGTACGCGGTTTTGTCCAACGGCAACAAAAACGTTTCCAAACTGCCGCAGGAAAAAATAGCGATAGGCTAAAAAGGAGAAATATGAAAACGGTACTTTTGATAGGATTGGGAAGATTTGGAAAACACGTCGCCACCGAACTCAACGCGTTGGGTTGTCAGGTTATGGCAGTGGACTCAAACGAGGAACGCGTCAACGACGCATTGTCCTACATCACGCGCGCGCAAATAGGCGACAGCACCAAGACGGAGTTTTTGAAGAGCCTCGGCGTAAGAAATTTCGATTTGTGCATTGTTACGATAAGTGATAACTTTCAAAGTTCGCTGGAAACAACGTCGTTGCTCAAAGAACTCAACGCCAAGTACATCGTGTCCCGCGCTTCCAACGACGCGCAGGAAAAGTTTTTGCGGCTTGCGGGCGCAAACGACGTTATCTACCCCGAAAAACAAATGGCAAAGTGGGCGGCGATACGCTACGGTCTGGACAACGTTTTAGACTACGTGGAATTGGACGACAGCCACGCCATCATCGAAGTGAACGTGCCGAAAGCGTGGGTGGGCAAGTCCGTAGGCGAGTTGGAAGTGCGCCGCAAATACCACATCAACATCTTGGGAGTAAAAACGGGCGACGTGTTCGACGCGGAGATCACGTCGGACACAAGGCTTTCCGAGGACAACACTTTGCTCGTGTTGGGAGAATATCGCGCGTTGCAAAAGTGTTTTCGACTGTAAAGGAGCAACAAAAATGATTTACGCTATCGTACTTGTTCCGTTGTTTTGCGTGATATGCGTCGCAGGATATTTTCTCGTGGGCAAATACGACAAGTTTGTGCGCAGAAACAAACAATATCGTCGCGGACGCAAAAACAACAATCGCCGCACCAAATAATTGTGTTTGTTTGTCGATTATGATATAATTACCTTTATGGAACAGCAAAAAGAACACATTTTGGTGTGTTTGTCGGCTTCGCCCTCCAACGCACACATAATAGAAACGGCGGCGCAAATGGCAAAGGCGTTTGACGCGCTGTTTACCGCGCTGTACGTAAGCACGCCAGACGCGCCCTCTATGACGGAAGAGGACAAAGCGCGCTTGCAACGCAACGTCGCCCTCAGCGAAAAGCTCGGGGCAACGGTTGCCACGGTGTACGGCGACGACGTGGTGTTTCAGATTGCCGAGTACGCCCGTTTGTCCCGCGTGACAAAGGTGGTGTTGGGGCGGAGCAGTATCAAGCGCAAGCCTTTGGGACGTCAGCCCCTCACGGACAGGTTGACGGCTATCGCCCCCGACATAGAAATACATATAATTCCCGATAACGCCGCCGAAATCAAGTATCGCGGCAACGCGCAGGGGATAGCGCGCCGCATTTTGCCCAATTGGCGGGATATTTTGATAACGTTGGGCGTTTTGGTTGCGGCAACGGGTATAGGTATGTTTTTTGCATATCTTCGCTTTACCGAAGCCAACATAATAACCGTGTACGTGCTTAGCGTACTGATCACGGCGATATTTACGCAAAACTTTATCTGCAACGTCGTGGGAGCCATCGGCGGCGTGGTGATATTCAACTTGCTGTTTGTGGAACCGCGTTTCAGTTTGCACGTCAGCGACGCGGGTACCTACGTGACCTTTGCGATAATGCTCGCCGCTTCCCTCATTTCGGGTATGCTCGCCCACCGCTTGAAGTACACAGCCAAGCAGTCGGCGCAATCCGCCTACCGCACAAAGGTGCTGTTCGATACGGACAGGCTGTTACAACAGCAGACCGATTCGGACGAGTTGTTGTTCACTATGGCGCAACAGTTGGTGAGGCTGACGGACAGGGACGCGATAGTCTACTCCGTTGCCGACGGCAAATTGCTGTCGAGCAAGGTTTTTCTCGCCGATCGAAGCGACGGCGCGCCCTTTGACGAGGAGGCGGCAAAAAAGTGTCTTACCGCCAACAACACAGTCGAGTTTGACGGGGCGGTGTACCGCGCGGTGGCGATAACGGACAGAGTGTACGGCGTTGTGGGCGTGAGAGTGGGCAACCGCCCGTTCGAGTTGTTGGAAAACAGCATTTTCGTTTCGATAGTGGGCGAATGCGCGCTTGCGATAGACAATGTTCACAACCGCAAAGAGCAGGAACGCGCCACCCTCGAAGCCCGTCAGGAACAGCTTCGCGCAAATATGCTCCGCGCCATCTCGCACGATTTGCGCACCCCGCTCACGTCCATTGCGGGCAACGCCGATTTCCTGCTCAATTCCTACGACAAGTTGGACGACGGCACGCGCAAACAGATTTTTTCGGATATTTACGACGATTCTATGTGGCTGTACGCCTTGGTGGAAAATCTGCTTTCCGTCACCCGTCTTAACGGCACGGTGCAGCTCAACCTCACCTGCGAATTGGCAGAGGATCTGATAGACGGCGCGTTGAGGCGTATTCACCGCCGTTCCAACGGATACGTTCTCACCAAAAAGTTGCCCGACGTCCCCTTGCTCGTCAATGTGGACACCAAATTGATATTGCAAGTTTTGGTAAATTTGGTGGATAACGCCCTCAAATACACGCCCGAGGGCAGCGAGATAACGCTTTCGGCAGAGCCGACGGACAACGGCGTTATGTTTTCCGTTGCGGATAACGGGGCGGGCATAGCGGACGCACTCAAAGACAAAGTGTTTGAAATGTTCTACACGGGAGATAACGCCGTCGCCGACGGCAGGCGCAGTCTTGGCTTGGGGCTTGCCCTTTGCAAATCGATAGTGACGGCGCACGGCGGCACAATGAGCGTAACGGACAACGTGCCGCACGGCGCGGTTTTCTCGTTTGTACTCCCGAAAGGAGGATCCGATGTCGGTGAATAGCTTGATTTTGGTAGTGGAGGACGATCCCTCCGTTCGCAATCTCATTTCCGCAACGCTCAAAGCCAACGACTACCGTTACGTGATAGCGGAAAACGGCGAAAGCGCGGTTGCGACCGCCGCCTCTCACAACCCCGATATTATTTTGTTGGATTTGGGTCTGCCCGATATAGACGGCGTAGAGGTGATAAAGCGCGTTCGCGGTTGGTCGAGCGTACCCATAGTGGTGATAAGCGCGCGCAACGAGGACGACGACAAAATTTCCGCCTTGGACGCGGGCGCGGACGATTACGTGACTAAGCCCTTTTCCGTCGCGGAGCTTTTGGCACGGTTGCGCGTTATGCAACGCCGAATAAATTCCTTTTCGGAATCCGAACAGTCGGTTTTCTCCAACGGCAAATTGAAGATAGATTTCGCGGCGGGTTGCGCGTATCTCGACGGCGACGAACTGCACCTCACTCCGATAGAGTACAAGTTGTTGTGCTTGCTCGCCAAAAACGTCGGCAAAGTACTCACGCACACCTACATCATTCAAAAGGTGTGGGGAAGCAATTGGACGGACGTAACGTCGTTGCGCGTTTTTATGGCTAATCTGAGAAAAAAGTTAGGCGACGGTCAGGGCGCGCAGGACTACATTCAGACCCACGTGGGCATAGGTTACAGAATGAACAAAGTCGATTGACGCGCTTTCTGTGGTAAGGGCGGCAAACGGAATTGCGATTGCGCGACAAATGCGATCCAATTCCGTTTTTTGTTGCGGTTTTGAGGAAAATTTTTCCGACAAATGCGGCGGTAAAATGTCGCGGAGTTATTGACTGTCCGTTCGGTTTAATTTATAATTTATTTATATCCTGTTATTTGCGGAGGAAAATATGAATATCGTTCAATACGTAACGGAGAATAAATCGACCTTTGAGCAAATGCCTTTCAACGAAGTGGACAGTCTTGTGCTTTGCGAACTCTCCTATCTGCATTACACTCGCGCCGTTGCGGGCGCGCCTGCAAAAACGCTCAAAGAGCTGGCGAAAAATGTCGAAAGTTGGATAGAGGACACGCTTCTGCCCAAGTCCAACGCAAAACTCATCAAGGCAATTGCGGCAAGTCCGCGTTTTTCCGACGTCAAGGTGGGATATTTCCGCGAACGCAACAGCGTCAAGCGGGAAATACGCTTTGCCGCCGTCACCTTTCAGATAAAGCCCGATTTGTATTATCTGGCGTATCGCGGCACGGACATAACGCTGTTGGGGTGGAAAGAGGACTTCAATATGGCGATAGTAAAGGTTATTCCCTCGCAAAAACTCGCCGCAGACTATATGGAGTTTGTCGCCTCGCAAACAGAGGGCGAATTGATACTCGGCGGACACAGCAAGGGCGGAAATCTCGTTATCTATTCCGGCGTGTTCGGCAGTGAAAAGACAAAAAAACGCGTATCCGCTATCTACGACCACGACGGTCCCGGTTTCAAAAACGACATTTTCGACGACCCACGTTACGTAGAGATGATACCTCGCATACACAAAACCGTCCCTCACGATTCCATTATCGGAATGTTGTTGACCACAATGCAACACTACGATGTGGTGGAGAGCAACAGCGTTTCCGTTATGCAACACAACCCGTTCAGTTGGGAAGTAAAAGATTTTCAATTCAAAAAGTTGCCCGAAACGGCTCATACTTCGGTGGCTACCGACGAGGCACTCACCAATTGGATAGCCTCTTTGGACAAGCCCACGACCAAGAAGTTGGTAAACGCCATCTTCACCGTGTTGCGGGGCAGCGGTGTGGAAACCGTCCCCGAATTGCTCAAAAACCCGCTAAAAAAGCTGATAAAAATGCAACAGGCGTTCAAATCTCTGGACGAAGAAAGTAAACAACTGCTGTTGGGCAACGGCAAAGAACTCATCGCTCTTTGGTTCGCGTCTATGCGGCACGTTCGTTCGACAAAATAACAGTACCTTAGCCGAGCAACTATGAACATTGTAGATTACGTAAGAAAAAACAAAGCCACCTTTGCCGAACAGCCGCTGAACGAAGTGGACAGCCTTGTGTTTGCCGAAGTCGCCTACTTCAACTTTCGCCGCAGTGAATCGCAACTGCCCAAGCGCACGTTGGGAGAACTGACCCGCGACGCCGAGTATATGACGGCGGGAACGCTGTCCATTTTGCGCAGGCACAACCTGCAACTCGTCAAGGCGTTAAACAAAAGTCCGCGTTTTGCCCCCGTTGAAGTGGGGTTTGCGCGCAGTCGAAGCAGCGATTCCAAGGAAGAACGTTTTGCCGCTGTCACTTTCCGCACGGGCGAAAATTCGTGGCATATATCCTATCGCGGCACGGGTGTGTCCCTCGTTGGTTGGAAAGAGAATTTGAAAATGGCTCTTATGCTCGTTATCCCCACGCAAAGGATCGCCCTCGATTACCTTACGACAGTCGCTTCGCGCGTGAGCGGTTCTCTCACTTTGGGCGGATTGAGCAAAGGAGGCAATTTGTCCGTGTTCGCCGCCACCTACGCGCCCGACAGCGTAAAGGAGCGTATATCCGCCGTCTACAATCACGACGGTCCGGGCTTCAAAGAGGGCATATTCGACGACCCGAGATACCTGTCCGTTGCCGATCGCATACACAAAACCGTCCCTCACGATTCCATTGTGGGAATGTTGTTGAACACCACGCACAACTACGAAGTGGTGGACAGCGTGGGCGTTTCGATAAAACAGCACGATCCGTTCACGTGGGTAGTGAAAGACAATTACGGTTTCAAAAAACTGCCCCAAACCACGCGTACTTCCAAAGTTACCGACGCCGCGTTGACAAAGTGGCTGTCGAATATGGACGAGCGCACTCGCCGCAGGTTCGTCTACGCGGTGTTCGCGATAGTGGAGGGTAGCGGCGCGCGGGAAGTGGGCGATTTTCTGCATAGACCGTTACGCAAGATCAGACTTATGCGCAAGGCGTACGACGCTCTTCAACCGAGCGACCGCGAACTCATCGCGCACGGCGGCAAGCAACTGCTTTCGTTGTGGTTCGGCGACTTGTTCGCTCTTGCCAAAAGAAAAAAATAGAATTTCAACGCGCTCCCGCAACGCAAAAAAGCGATATGGGGGCGCGATTTTTTTAGCCGACCAAACGCAATGCTGTCGCTCGGGTATTCGCCTGAGGACAGTGAAGTTTTGCGCTATGCGCAAAGTGAAGTTGTGCTGTCGCACAGTGAAGTACGCTTGCGGCGAGTGAAGTTTGCGGCATAGCCGCAAGTTGAGGACGGGCGTAAACGCCCGAACTGTTAGCACTATTGTACGCGGGGGGGGGATAAGTAAGCGACTGCGATAAATAACCGTCCCCGTCACGGCAAAATGGGTCCCCGCGCAAGTACGCAAATACTTGCGTGGGAAGAGGAGCCGCCGACTGTTAGCGGTACCGAGTGCGTTTACGCGCTTGGTGCTAACCAAAGCCGTGCGGCGACGAGGGGAAGGGGGACCACGAAGTGGTGGAAGAGGAATATCCGAAACAAATTTTCGCGCCTCCCTCGTTGCAGATTATTTTTGGTCGAACACCCTCGCTCCTTGTGTCACAAGGTCCCCGACCGCCCACCCCTGAGTGAAGCGAAGTTTTCCGCTACTATGTGCGAAACGCACATCTCCGCGCGCGAAAATTCCGATTTGACATAGAAGTAGGCTTCTGTTAATTTTATAATCACAAAATTTTGAATAACCGACCAAACGCAATGCTGTCGCTCGGGCGTTCTACCAAAAAAGGCTTCGCTTCGGGTGGCGAGTCCACAACCGCGTTAAAGGCTTCTCTTGGGGACGCAAGAGTGCGCCACGCAAAGCAAACGTGTCCGTAGGAAACAAGTTTGCAACTGAAATAAAGGCTTCTCTTGACGACGCAAGAGAAGCTGGCACCGATAGGTGACTGATGAGTTTCGACCTGAAAAGCAAGTAGTCTACCTGCAATCTGCGCGGGCAAGTTGGGGCTTTTCTAACGCCCCAACGCAGTCGTCACCGATAGGTGACTGATGAGTTTCGACTACCGAAACAAGTTAAATTCCCGCGCCACCCTCGTTGCAGATTATTTTTGGTTGAACACCCTCGCTCCTTGTGTTACAAGGTCCCCGACCGCCCACCCCTGAGTGAAGTGAAGTTTGCCGTTACTCGGCAAGTGAAGTACAATTGTGAAGTTTGCGGCATAGCCGCAAGTTAAGGACGGGGCAATCGCCCCCGCCGTTCCTCTCCCCGACCACCAACCCCCGTCCGCAGGAGTAGGTCGGCAACTGTAATAAGTATCGCCCCGCATTTTTTTCCGCGAACGCGCTTTTCATTTCTGCATTTTGGCATACGTTTTGTCTTTGGTATATAAAATATATTTCCGCGCGGAAAATTTTATTTTATTGATTATATATCGATTTATCTTGCAAATCGGTTGATAATTTGGTACAATAGATAGCATGGCACAGTATGAACAAAAATCGTTATTTGAAACGGACAAACTGCAAAACATTCCTCTTGCCGAGCGTATGCGCCCCAAGGTTCTGTCGGAGTTTATCGGGCAAACTCACCTGATATACGACGGCTCGCTTTTGTGCCGCGCTATCAAGGCGGACAAGTTGGGGAGCTGTATCTTTTGGGGTGCGCCGGGAACGGGCAAAACCAGCCTTGCAAACGTTATCGCCAACACAACGGGCAGTCATTTTGAAAAGCTCAACGCCGTCAGTTCTGGCGTGAGCGACGCAAAGAAGATCATCGACGACGCAACGCGCCGTTTTAACGCCTACGGGCAAAAGACCTATTTGCTCTTGGACGAGTGTCACCGTTGGAGCAAATCGCAAAGCGACTGCGTACTCCCCGCAATCGAAAAGGGGTACATAACCTTTATCGGTTCTACCACCGAAAACCCCTACGTCAGTATGACGCGGGCGATAGTTTCTCGTTGCAGAGTTTTTGAATTTCTGCCCCTTACCAAGCAGGATATACGTAAAGGCTTGACGGAAGCCGTCAAGCGCGACGGATTGCTTTCTCGTCGCAAAGTAGTTTTGGACGACGACGCGATAGAGTACATTTGCGAAACGGCTGCGGGCGATCTGCGCAACGCCTACAATGCGTTGGAGTTGGCTGTCATAACAACGGATCCGCAAGCGGACGGCACCACGCACATAACAAAGCTCATCGCCTCGCAATCTATGCAGAAAAAGGCGTTGTCGGTGGATACGGGAACGTACTACGATATGATTTCCGCGTTTATCAAGAGTATGCGCGGAAGCGACCCCAACGCCGCGTTGTTTTGGTTTGAACGTATGTTGGAAGCGGGCGTAGACCCCTTGTTGCTTGCCCGCCGCATTGTGATACACGCCGCCGAGGACGTCGGTCTTGCCGATCCGCGCGCATTGGTAGTGGCTACAAGCGCGTTGACGGCTTTTCAGAATATCGGCTTGCCCGAGGGGCGTATTCCTTTGACGGAAGCCATTTTGTACATATGCAACTGTCCCAAGTCCAACTCCGTGGTGAACGCGCTGTACGCCGCCGAGGACTGCGCCAAAAGCAACCCCGCCGCCCGAGTGCCGCGTTATCTTATGGACGAAAATCACCCGCGCAGTACGGAGGAAATTGACGGCGCGGCGTACAAATATCCGCACAACTACGGCGGTTGGGTGGAACAGCAGTACCTGCCCGACGAGGTAAAGGACGAAGTGTTTTACGTCCCGAGCAACAACGGCGAGGACGTAGGTTGCCGCCAACCGAAAGTGAAAAAAGATTTCAAACACCAAGAAGTACCCAACAAGTGGTTCGAGGACGACGATAAATGATAAAATTACACAACGTATCCAAAACCTATGCCAAATCGCAAACAAAAGCGGTGGACGAGATCACCCTGCAAATAAACGCAGGCGAGATATTCGGCTTTTTGGGTCCAAACGGCGCGGGGAAGTCCACAACTATCAAGATGATAACGGGCATACTCACCCCCGACAGCGGCACGATAGAGCTAAACGGGATAAACTTGGCGGAAGATCCCATCGCCGCCAAATCCATTGTGGGTTTTGTCCCCGACAATCACGAAGTATACGAAACGTTGAAAGGGATAGAGTATCTCAATTTTATCGGCACTATGTACGGCGTTGCGCCCGACCTACTCAAAGAAAGGACGGAGGAGTACGCCTCGCTGTTCGATATGAAAAACGCGCTGACCGACTTGATTGGTTCCTATTCGCACGGAATGAAGCAAAAACTTTCCGTCATAGCCGCGCTTGTTCACGACCCTAAGATATGGGTGCTTGACGAGCCTCTTGTGGGCTTGGATCCGCAATCGGCGTTCCGTCTGAAACAAATTATGAGAAAAAGAGCCGACGACGGCAACACGGTGTTTTTCAGTTCGCACGTGATAGACGTAGTGGAAAAGGTCTGCGACCGAATCGGAATAATAAATCACGGCAAACTCGTGGCGGTGGACACGTTGGAAAATATCCGCAACAACGACAAAGTTTCTTTGGAAAGTTTGTTCCTTACCGTTACGGCGGACGGAGAGGGCAAATGAAAAAATATTTAGCTCTCGTCAAATTGCTACTTGTAAAGCAATTTTGTCAATTCCGCGCCGCGTCGAGCAAAGCCGACAAAAGGAAACGCGGCGGAACAATAGCCCTCTACGTTTTGCTCGCTCTTTGCTTTGCGCCCACCGTCGTCGCGATAGCGGTGTGTATGTACTTTATGGGCAAGATAGCGGGCGCGGATAGGTATCTCGGCACGTTTTTGTTGCTGATGTGTCAGGGCTTGGTTTTGATTTTCGGCGTACACTCCGTTATATCAACGGTGTTTGTGGTAAAGGACGCGGATAGATTGCTGTTTCTGCCCGTACGCGCGCACACCGTGTTTCTTGCCAAACTTACCGTGGCGTACATTAACGAACTTATCACAACTGCGGTCGCGGCGATAGCGGTGCTGTTGCCTTTCGGTTTGGGAGCTTCGGCAAGCGCGGCGTACTACGTTATGTTGCCCGTGGCGGCGTTGCTCATTCCTATGTTCCCAATGCTTGTGGGAACGCTCGTTGCAATGCCCTTGTCGGCGTTGGTTACCGCTTTCGGGAAAAACAGCCTCGTAAAAACGATTTTGCGCATAGCCATCTACGTGGTGATAATCGGTCTGTATATGTTTTTGATGTACCAATTCGGGTTTTTGACAGGCTCGGAAAACGGCAACGCGCTGGACAACCCCGAAGTGTACGTCCGCGAAATTTTGGAAAATCTGGAAGAGCGTTTGCACGTTGTAATGCCCTATTTTCACCCCGATTTTATGCTTATGACGGCTATGACCGCCGCCGATTTCGCGCAATGGATAGCGGGCTTTGCGGCGGCTTTGGGTGAAAATATCGCCTTGCTCGGTTTGGTGTTTTTGGCGGCGTTGCCTTTCTACCGCAGAATGCTTGTTATGTCTGTGGAAGAGGGCGGGTCGCGCCGCAAAAAGGGCAACGAAACGGTCAAAATGGAAAATCGCGGCGTCGTTCGCGAGATAATGCGCGTAGACCTCAAAAAGACGGTGCGCGATCCTCAAATAGGCTTTCAATCCTTTGCGGGCATTGTGATGATGCCGATACTCGTGGTGATAATCTACTTTTGTTTGGGCATAAGCGACGAGGGCGACGCGTCCGTTCTGAAATTGATAAGCACGTCGTCGTTGTATCAGGCGATTGCTCCCGTGGTGATACTCGCCTACATCGGCTTTATCGGCGCGGCTACAAACGTGTTGGGACTTTATCCCATATCGAGGGAGAACAAGTCGCTGTCCGTTTTGAAAAGTTTGCCCGTCCCGTTCAACAAGGTGCTGTTGGCAAAGGTGTTGCTGGCTACGTCGGTAATGGCGGTGTGCGATCTTCTCACCTGCGTGTTGATAGTGGCTTTGCTCGGCGTAAAGTGGTACTACGGCGCGGCGGTGTTGGCAACTATGCTGTTGATAGGCTTCGGCTCGATGTGCATAACTACGCTCGTTGACCTGAAAAATCCCCGTTTGAGTTGGGATAACTTTTCGGGATTGAAAAATATGAAGAACTCTTGGTTGGCAATGCTCGTCGCGTTTCTTTCCGCAATTTCTATCGCAACGTTGTCCGCGCCCTTTATCGTGTTGTACGCTCTGTTCGGACAGTGGTTTTGGCTGTTGATAATGTGGTTGGTCGATATGGCGGCAGGCGGCGCGTTTGCGGCGATTGCCTACAAGGTTATGACGGCAAAAGCGGCTAAGTGCTTTGAACAGATAGAAATTTAGCCTCGACTTTCGCCTGTTTCGACAAAACGGGTTGGAATAAGGGCAAGTGTGCGGCGGATTGTTTTCGGACGGCGGCGCACCCGAATTTCGATAGAACGTTACCGCTCGGAAAATCGCCGAAAACGCTTTTTCCAAGCGAAAAAATAAAACATTTGGGAGAAATTTATATGAACGTACTTGACGTACTGAAAGCGCGCGGTTACGTAAAACAAACCGTGTTCGAAGAGGAACTTTACGATTTGCTCGGCAAAGAAAAAGTGGTGTTTTACAACGGCTACGACCCTACTGCGGACAGCCTCACCGCGGGGCATTTCGTTACGCTAATGGCGATGGCGCATATGCAACGCGCGGGACACACGCCCATAATTCTCATCGGCGGCGGTACGGCTATGGTCGGCGACCCGTCGGGACGTACGGATATGCGCTCGATGATGAGCAAAGAAACGATAATGCACAACGTCGAGTGTTTCAAAAAGCAAATGTCCCGTTTTATCGACGTGGACAAGGCGATTTTCGTCAACAACGCCGATTGGCTGTGGAACCTCAACTACATAGACTTTTTGAGGGAAATAGGCACGTGCTTTTCCGTAAATCAAATGCTCACGGCGGAGTGTTTCAAACAACGTCTGGAACGCGGATTGAGCTTTTTGGAGTTCAACTATATGCTTATGCAGGGGTACGATTTCCTTGTGCTTAACCGCAAGTACAACTGTATTTTGCAAACGGGCGGCGACGATCAGTGGAGCAATATGCTTGCGGGCGCGGACCTTATCCGCCGCAAAGAGGGCAAAAAGGCTTACGCGCTTACCTACACGTTGCTTACCACGTCCGACGGCAAAAAGATGGGCAAAACCGCCAAGGGTGCGGTGTGGTTGGACGCAAACAAAACAAGTCCGTACGACTTTTTCCAATATTGGCGCAACATAGAGGACGACCGCGTGGAAACTTGCCTCAAACTGCTCACTTTTGTGGATTTGGAAGAGATTGCTGAGCTTACCGCGCACAAAGACGAGAGAATGAACGCGGCAAAAGAACGCCTTGCCTACGAAGTTACGGTGATAGTACACGGCAAGGACGTAGCCGACCAAGTTTTGAAGCAGGTAAAGGCTTCGTTCGGTTCCGACGTGGAAAATATGCCCGTCGTAAGGATATCCGACCCCCTCAACATAATCGACATTTTGGTTAAATGCGGTCAGTGCAAGTCCAACGGCGAAGCGCGCCGTTTGGTGGAGGGCGGCGGCGTGTCCGTCAACGAGCAGAGGATAGGCGCGGCAAATTGGACCCTCCCCGAGGAAGTACTCGCCAAAGGCGAATTTGTACTGCACAAGGGCAAAAAGGTACACGTTCGCGTGATTATCGACAGATGAAAGAGTACGTCACCCTTTCCGATACGCCTACCGTGGCGGAAATCGTAATAGAAAAATCTCGGTTTATCGCCGCCGCCGTCCGCGTTGATTCGGCGGAAGAAGCGCAACGTTTTGTGGAGGAGAGGAGAAAAAAGTTCGGCGACGCCACGCACAACTGTTACGCCTACGCGGTGGGGGACAAAGCCAAGTTCAGCGACGACGGCGAACCGCAAGGCACGGCGGGTTTGCCCATTTACGAGTGCATAAAGCAAAACGGATTGGACAGGGTTTGCGTTGTCGTAACAAGGTACTTCGGCGGTGTAAAGCTGGGCGCGGGCGGTCTTGTTCGAGCATACGGCGGCATTTGCGCAGAAGCGTTGCGCAACGCGCCTCGCCTCAAAATGACCGATTGCACGCGCGCGCAGATTGTCACGGAGTACTCCTTTTTGAAACAGTTGCGTAACGCTTTGCAACCTTATGCGGTAGAAGAAGCCGTGACATTTGACTACAAAGTGACCCTACTATATCTGTTTCCTACGGTTTTATCAAATACTATTGCAGACATAGTATCGGAAAATACGCTCGGAAAGGGCGTTTTTGAAGTGAAAGAGCGGCTTTTGTACTATTTTGAACACAAATAACAAACGGGAGTTACGGCAGTGAATTTGCAATCTCTCAACGACGCGCAACTCAAAGCGGTAACCGCGCCTCTCGCTCCGACGTTGGTGCTTGCGGGCGCGGGCAGCGGCAAAACGCGCGTTCTTACCAACAGAATACTTTACTTGGTGCAGGAGTGCGGCGTCAGTCCGTCGCAGATACTTGCCATCACTTTTACCAACAAAGCGGCTAACGAAATGAAACGCCGCCTGTTTCGCTTTCAATGCGACGCGCAGTTTATGCACGTATCCACAATGCACTCTTTTTGCGCGACGGTTTTGCGCAACGAGTACAAAACGCTGGATTTCGGCAGTAATTTTTCCATCTACGACGAAAGCGAAAAAAAGAGCGTGTTGAAACAGGTTGTAAAAAGCGTGTTTTGCGACAGCACTTCTCAAACGGTGGACGGCTTTGCGGACAGCATTTCCGACCTGAAAAACAACGCGCCCGAACTGCTCGGCGGAGATTTGCAACAGCTTGCCGATACCGACGACTATCTGCGCGAACGGCTTGACGCCCTCGCTTTGTTGACCGATTGCGACGACGATGAAGAATTGTTGAACGTGATAAATGGCTACGCCGCCAAAATGTCCGATAATAACGCGCTCGATTTCGACGATCTGTTGTACTACGTCCACAAACTTTTTGCAAATTTCCCCGAAATATTGGATAAGTACCGCGAACGTTACCGCTACATTCTCATCGACGAATTTCAGGACACCAACAGGGTGCAGTACGAAATTTTCAAAATGCTCGGCGAAAAATATCGCAACATTTTCGTCGTGGGCGACGACGATCAATCCATTTACAGTTGGCGCGGCGCGGACGCGTACAATCTGAAAAAGTTTGAAAAGGATTTTCCCGATTGCAACGTGTACAAATTGGAGCAGAACTACCGTTCCACCAAACGCATTTTGCAGGTAGCCAACGGATTGATTGCCAAGAACGCCAACCGTTTCGACAAGGTTTTGTGGACGGAAAATCCCGACGGAGTAAAGGTGCAGTTGTACAACGCCTACAACGAACAGGACGAGGCGTACTACGTGATAGAGCAGATCAAGGATTTGCGTTACTTCAATCCCGATTGCAAGCTGAGAGATTTTGCCATATTGATGAGGATAAACGCCCTTTCGCGCAGTTTTGAAATGCAACTGCAACAAAATCGTATTCCCTACAAAGTTTTCGGCGGTTTCAAATTTTTTGAGCGTAGGGAAATAAAGGACATACTTTGTTACTTGCGGTTGATACACAACCCCTACGACAACGAGGCGTTCGTTCGCGCGCTCAACGTGCCGCAAAAGCGCGGTATCGGCGACGTTTCCGTCGCCAAGTTGCGTAATCTTTCGGAAGAATACGGTTTGCCGCTGTTGGACGTGCTGTCCGACGAACGCAATCTTGAAACGTTCGGCAACGCCATTCGCGGCAAGCTCCTCGATTTTTACAAGCTGATAACGGAAATGGAAGAACTTTCGCGTTCCTGCAACGTAAAAGATTTCGTTCACACCTTTTTGGACGTTATGCAATTTGCAAAATATTGGACGGATTTAGGCGAGGAAGAGCGCGCCGCCAACGTGGAGGAGTTCGAGGCGACCGTGGCGGAATTTCAGGAAACAAATCCCTCGGCAAACCTCGGCGATTACCTGCAAACGGTAAGCCTTTCGCAAGATACCGACGAGATGAACGACGCCGACTACGTTACCGTGGCAACCATTCACGCAGTGAAAGGGTTGGAATTCAAAACCGTTTTCGTCGTGGGCTTGGAGGAGGGGCTTTTCCCGTGGGCACGCAACGACGACCCCGAACGCAAGCAGGAAGAACGCCGTTTAATGTACGTTGCCGTCACCCGCGCAGAGGAAAGGCTGTACCTTACCTGTTGCAAATCGCGCTTTTTGCACGGCGAGCGCAAATATCCCCGTGCGGGAGCCTTTTTCAACGAAGTGCAAGGTATGCTCGCGCCGCAACGCAGACCTCTTTCCGAAAGGGAGTTATCCGACGACAGGGTTTTGGACAGACTAATAAACGCCGAACCGCGCCGTTCCGCACCCAATCAGGGCAAGTCGGACAGCGAAACGTCTGCTTTCAAGGTGGGGCAGATAGTGGAACATTCCTCTTTCGGCAGGGGGATAATCTTGCGCATAGATCACGGAATTGCCGACGTCGCTTTCGACGGCGCGGGTAAAAAGTCGCTCAACGTAAAGTTTGCACCTATGAAGGTGGTAGAATAACGGAGAATTTGCTATGACAATGCAGGAAATGGTCGCTCAATTGAACCAATGGGCATACGAGTACTACGTTTTGGACGATCCGAGCGTTTCCGACGCGCAGTACGACGCACTCTACGACAGATTGGTACTTTTGGAAAAACAGACGGGGACGGTACTCCCCGACAGTCCCACGCACCGCGTAGGCGGCGAACCGCTCGTCACTTTCGTACAGCACAATCACCTCAAAAGGCTGTACAGCCTCGACAAGGTGCAGAGCCTCGGCGAACTGAAAGAGTGGGTGGAAAAGGTGGAAAAAGTTCTCGGCAAAACGGAGTTTACCGTGGAATTGAAGTACGACGGACTGACCATCAACGTCACCTATCGCGACGGCTTGTTCGCGGGCGCGGCAACGCGCGGCAACGGCGTTACGGGCGAGGACGTTACCGAGCAAGTCAAGACGATACGTTCCGTACCCCTCTCCATTCCCTTTAAGGGCGTGTGCGAATTGCAGGGCGAGGGTATAATGCGCCTGTCCGTTTTGGACAAATACAATCGTTCCCACCCCGCCGACCGCCTCAAAAACGCGCGCAACGCCGCGGCGGGCGCGATACGAAATCTCGACCCGAAAGTTACCGCTTCGCGCAATCTGGACGTGGTGTTTTACAGCAACGGCTACGAGGAGGGGCTGACGGCAAAGTCGCAAACGCAGTTGGTGGAATTTTTGAAGTCTTGCGGAATGCTCACCAACTACGTATTTGAAAAGGCGTACTGTTACGAAGAAATCAAAACCGTTATTGAAAAGATAGGACGTCAACGCGGCGACTACGACTTTTTGATAGACGGAGTTGTTATCAAAGTGAACGATTTCGCCCTGCGCGAACAGCTGGGCTACACCGACAAATTTCCCAAATGGGCTGTCGCCTACAAGTTCGACGCGGAACAGGTCACCACGCAGTTGATTGACGTAGAGTGGCAGGTGGGGCGCACGGGCAAACTTACCCCGATAGGCAAACTCAAAGCGGTGGAGCTGTGCGGCGCAACCATTCGCAGAGCCACCCTCAACAACTACGGCGACATATTGCGCAAACGTCTGAAAACGGGCGCGTTGGTATTTTTGCGCAGAAGCAACGACGTTATCCCCGAGGTGTTGGGCGCGGCGGAAGAGGGCGGCGCGGACATCGAAAAACCCGTGCGCTGTCCCGCGTGCGGATCGATTTTGCAGGAAGTGGGCGCAAATTTGTACTGCGTAAACGCCGAACACTGCCGTCCGCAGATTGTGGCGCGCATAACTCACTACTGTTCCAAAAACGCCTGCGACATAGACGGTCTTTCGGATAAAACCGTGGAGTTGTTGGTGGACAAATTGAACGTAAAGTCCGTAGCGGATTTGTATTCTTTGACGGAGGACGACCTTGCGCCGCTGTTTGTTCAAGGCAACAAGGAATCCAAAAAGGCGCAAAACGTCGTGCTTGCGATAGAAAAGAGCAAACAAGTCAAACTTGCGCAGTTTATCTTCGCTTTGGGCTTGGATAATGTCGGTTCCGTCACGGCAAGAGATCTTGCGGCGCGTTTCGGCAGCGTAGACGCCTTGTCGAAAGCCACCGCGGAGCAACTTACCGCCATCGACGGCATAGGCGAAGTGGTCGCGGACGGGATAGTGCAATTTTTTGCCGAAGCGCAAAATATGGAAATCATCTACCGCCTTAAAAAGCTCGGTATCGATCCCTCCTATCGCGCGGCGGTTTCCGACGGCTACTTTGCGGGCAAAAAAGTAGTTTTGACGGGCAGTTTGCAAAATTACACCCGTTCGCAAGCCGCCAAACTCATCGAAGAACGGGGCGGAGAAATCGCCTCTTCCGTCGGCAAATCCGTCGATTTGGTGATAGTGGGCGAAAACCCGGGTAGCAAGTACGACAAGGCGCGGCAACTCGGGTTGGAAATAATAGACGAAGAGCGTTTTGCGGAATTGATAAACGGTTGATTTTTTACGGCCTCGCGGCAAATTTCGCGATAAAAATCGTCAAAAACCTGTTTTGCTCCGACGTTTCGCCGTTTGAACCGCCTGCCGAAAGCGAAAATACCGATTTGGCACGGCAGTCGGCTTTGCCGAAGTTTTACGACAGATTTTTTTGCGGTACAAGGGGCTTTTGCGCCGTGTTTTAGGCGTTGCGAAAGCCCTTTTGCGTTTTGTTACAAATATTTATAAAAATATAAATTTAATTTTAGTCGCCAACGGTTGAAAAAATACTTTGCTTGTGGTACAATATTTAATTGAAAATAATGGAGGATTGTGCGCAATGAAAAGTATGACGGGTTACGGCAAAGCAACGGTCACGCGAGATAATCGCGAACTTACGGTAGAGTTGAAAAGCGTCAATCACCGTTTTTTGGACGTAGCGATAAAAATTCCGCGCTCTTTCGTTTCCTGCGAGGACGCTATCCGCGCCGTTATTTCCAAGGGCGTATCGCGCGGACACTTGGACGTGTATCTCAACTACACGCTTGTGGGCGACACGGACAAGCGCGTGGAAGTGGATATGACTCTTGCGCAAAGTTACGTTGAGGCGGCGCACCGACTCAGTTTGCAATTTCCCGAACTTCATCACGATTTCAACATAAACGCGCTTATGCACTCGGGCGACGTTCTGAAAGTGGAACAAGTCGGCGACGACGGTCAACTGTTGCGCTCTATGGTGGAGGAGGCGACCGCTCTCGCAGTGGAAAACCTCAACGCTATGCGTGAAAGAGAGGGAGAAATTCTCCGCCGCGATTTGCTGAGCAAGATAGACGTTGTGGAAAAGTTGCTCTCGCGCATAAAGGAATTTGCTCCCCGCGTTACCGAACAATACCGCGAAAAGCTGCTTGCGCGCATAACGGAAGCGTTGGGCGATGTTCAGTTGGACGACGCAAAACTTATGAACGAAGTTTGCTTTTTTGCGGATAAATCCTGTATCGACGAGGAAATCACGCGGTTGGGCAGTCACATCGCTCACGCCCGAACCATTCTCGCCTCCGACGGACCCGTAGGGCGGCAGTTGGATTTCTTGGTGCAGGAATTTAATCGCGAAACCAACACGATTTGCAGTAAATCGTCGATGTTGGAGCTTACCGACGTTGCGTTGGCAATGAAGAACGAAATAGAAAAAATTCGCGAACAAGTACAAAATTTGGAGTGATCCATTGGAGATAAAACAAAAATATGGAAGAAAAAAAACAAGGTAAACTTATCATTATTTCCGGTCCCAGCGGCGCGGGGAAAGGAACAATTTGCGCCGAATTGATGAAACTTATGCCCGACTTGGTGCTGTCCTGTTCGGTGACGACGCGCGCTCCTCGCGCCAACGAACGCCGAGATCGCAGTTATTTCTTCGTTACGGAAGATAACTTCCTCGATATGGTGCGCAGGAACGAATTGTTGGAATACGACCAACACTTTGAAAACTACTACGGCACTCCCAAAAAGTTCGTTGTGGATATGCTCAACTTCGGCAAGGACGTAATTTTGGAAATTGACGTAAAGGGCGCGTTGCAGGTAAAGCAAAACTATCCCGACAGCATTTTGTTCTTTATCGAGGCACCCAGCGAAGAAGCGTTGTACGAACGTCTGAAAAAGCGCGGTTCGGAAAGCGAAGAAAAAATTCAAATTCGAATGGCGCGTAACAAATTAGAACTTGCTCAACGTTACAAGTACGACTACTGCATTATGAACGACGACGTAGACAGAGCGGTAGCGGAAATAATAGAAATTTTGAAAGAAAGGAGAAAAAAGTAAATGATTACAAAACCTCCCATTGACGAACTGACCGCAAAAGCGGGCGACAAGTACACTCTTTGTTGCGTTATCGCAAAGCGCGCAAAGGAACTTAACAACAGCCCCGATTTGCCGCAGAACTTCAAACCCATCACCTATGCCGCGGGCGAATTTGACGACGGCATAACGGAGATAGCCAAGAAGTAATGCAAAATTTGCAGGGAAAAAACATCGTAATAGGCATTAGCGGAGGCATAGCCGTCTACAAGGTGTGTCAATTGGTGCGCCTGTTCAAAAAGGCGGGCGCAAACGTTGACGTAATTATGACGAAAAACGCAACGGAATTTGTTTCCCCGCTCACTTTTGAAACCCTTTCCAACCGCCCCGTTGTTACGGATATGTTCCGTCGCGGCGGTCATTGGGAAGTGGAACACATTTCGCTTGCCAAAAAAGCCGATTTGTTTGTCGTCGCGCCCGCAACGGCGAACGTTATCGGCAAGTACGCCAACGGAATTGCAGACGATATGCTTTCCACTACGCTAATGGCGACGACGGCTCCCGTAGCGGTTTGCCCCGCAATGAACGTCAATATGTATCGGAGCAAGTCTTTCCGTGCCAATCTTGACCTTTTGCAGCAGCGCGGCGTGTACGTGGTGCGTGCGGAAAGCGGTTTTCTCGCTTGCGGCGACGAGGGCGAGGGGCGTATGGCGGAGCCTCAGACGATATTCGACTTTTGCGTAAAGTTGCTCTTCCCATTGTGCGATCTGGTCGGCAAGCGCGTTTTGGTAACTTGCGGAGCCACCGTTGAAAAGTTGGACGACGTGAGATACATTACCAACTTTTCCAGCGGAAAAATGGGTTGCGCCGTTGCGAAAGCCGCTCTCGATCGCGGCGCGGAAGTGACGGTTATTTTGGGCAGACACACGGCTGTGCCGGACGGCAGAGCTTGCGTTGTCAACGTGGAAACCACCGCTCAAATGTTGGAAGAAACCCTTTCGCGCACGGAAAGCAACGATATATTCGTGTTGGCGGGCGCGCCTTGCGATTACCGCCCCGAAGTTTTTTCGGAGAGCAAGATTAAAAGCGATGACCTCACCGTCCGTTTCGTCAAAAATCCCGACATCGCTCAACGCGTAGGAGAGTTGAAAAAGGGTAAATTTTTGTGCGTTTTTGCCGCGGAAACGGATAACGCCGTGTCCAACGCTCGCGCCAAATTGGTAAAAAAACACGCCGACTTGGCGGTGTTGAACGACGTAAAACACAACGACGTGTTCGGGAGCGACTTTGACAAGGTGACCTTTGTCACGGAACAAGACGAGGTGGAATATCCCGAAATGAGCAAGTACGACGTTGCCAACCTTATTTTGGACAGGGCAATCGGCAAATGATTTACTCGGTAATAGTGGATTTGTCCGCGAGCGAAGTGGACCGAATATTCGACTACAAAGGCGAGGGCTACTCTGTTGGCACTCGCGTTTTGGTCAGCTTCGGCAAACGCCCCACGGAGGGGTACATAATAGAAGAAAAGGACAAAACCGACTACGACGAAAACAAACTTAAAGAAATAATTCGTCCGTTGGACGATTTTCCCGCAATATCTGCCGATTTGTTGGAGTTGGGGCGTTTTATGCGCAGGGAATATCACCTGCGTTGGGCGGACGTTTTGCGCTTGTTTATCCCCGCCGAAATGCGCGGAAATCGCGTCAAATTGCTGTCCAAACAGCAAGTTTCCCTTGCCACGCAGGACAGCTTGGACGTGATACTCGCCTCGTTGAAACCCAACGCCACAATGCAGCGCGACCTTGTAACTTATCTGTATCTCAACGGCGCGACCCTTGCCGAAACGATAAACGCCGAGTTCGGCAACTCCGCTTTGCGCGCACTCAAACAAAAGGGGATAGTGGTTTCTCAGGACATCGTGGTGAGGCGCACCCCCTACAAAGATCTGCGCGTGGGCAACTTCGAGCGGCACACGCTCCTGCCCGCCCAACAAGCGGCGGTGGAAGCCGTTTTGTCCGATAAAACGGGCAAATTTCTTTTGCACGGAGTAACGGGCAGCGGCAAAACGGAAGTTTACTTGACGGTGATAGAAAAAATCGTCGCGCAGGGCAAGACTTGCATAATGCTCGTCCCCGAAATTTCCCTCACTCCCAATATGTTGCGGCAGTTGCGCGCACGGTTTGGCGACTCGGTTGCGCTGTTGCACAGCGGTTTGTCGAGCGGCGAACGCTTTGACGAGTGGACTCGGTTGAAAAACGGCGAGGCGAAGATAGCCGTCGGAGCGCGTAGCGCAGTGTTCGCGCCCTTGACCGACATCGGCGCGATAATCATCGACGAAGAACACGACGGCAGTTACATATCCGATTTCAACCCGCGCTACAACACTGTGGACGTGGCGCAATTCAGGGCGGAACAAAACGGCGCGTTGTTGCTTCTCGGAAGCGCGACCCCGAGCATTCAGAGCTACTACAAAGCCAAAACGGGCAAATTGAAACTGATAGAGTTACCCGAGCGTATCAACAAGCACCCGCTCCCCAAGGTGGAAATTGTGGATATGGCGTTGGAAACGCGGCGCGGCAACAGAGGCATATTCAGTTCCGTGTTGAAACAACGCCTTGCCGAAACTTTGGCAAACGGCAATCAGGCAATGCTTTTTCTCAACAGGCGCGGTTATTCCTCCTTTATGATGTGTACAAAGTGCGGCTATGTGGCAAAATGCGAAGATTGCGACATAACTCTGACAGTACACCGCGAGGACAACAGGCTCAAATGTCATTACTGCGGCAAGCAGTACTACTTGTTGGACAAATGTCCCAAGTGCAACTCTTCCGCTTTCCGTCAAGGTAAAATAGGCACCCAACAGGTGGTGGAACTGCTCCACACGCTGTTTCCGCAGGTCAACGTACTGCGTATGGACGCCGACACGACCCAAACAAAGGAAAGTCACGGCAAAATTTTGGAAGCGTTCCGCAACGGCGAAGCTCAGATACTTGTGGGTACTCAGATGATCGCCAAGGGACACGATTTCCCCAAAGTGACCCTTGTGGGAATTTTGGACGGCGACCAAAGTTTGTACCACGAGGACTACTTGGCTACCGAGCGCACGTTTCAGTTGATAACGCAAGTTGCGGGGCGTAGCGGCAGGGACAAAGACGTTGGAACAGTGGTGTTGCAGACCTACACGCCCACTCACGACTGTTTGCAAATGGCGGCGCGGCAAGACTACAAAGGTTTTTACGCAACGGAAATAAATATCCGTCAGCCGTCGCATTTCCCGCCCTTTTCGGAAATATTGCGTATTTTGTACACGGGCGAAAAGGAAAAGGACTGTATCGATCAACTTACCGAGCAGTACGCCGCTTTGACCGATTTGAAAAGTCTTTATCCCAACGCTTTCTACTATCTGGACAAAATGCGCTGTCCGTTGAAACGCGCGGAAAAGAAATACCGTTTTCAAATTCTTATGAAACTTTCCGTTGACAGTCTGCCGCAGATACTGCCGTTGATCTACGGTATTTGCGACGGAAAAAAACGCAACGGCGTTCAAATTTTTGCGGAACGCAATCCGCAAAACTTATCTTGATAGGTGTGTTATGGCAAGGAGAAATATACTGAAAATAGGCGACCCGCTACTAAGGAAAGTATGCAAACCCGTCGAGTCTTTCGACGAAAAACTCGCTCAACTGCTGGACGATATGGCAGACACTCTGCACACCGTAGGCGGTTTGGGCTTGGCTGCTCCGCAGGTGGGCATATTGAAGCGCGTTTGCATTGTGGAGTACGACAATCGGCTGTATGAATTGGTAAACCCCGTTCTGCTGAAAAGTCGCGGCAAGTGTATCGACAACGAGGGCTGTCTTTCCGTACCGGGCTATCGCGGACTCGTGGAACGTCCGCAGACGGTGGACGTGGAGTACTTCGACAGGCAGGGCGTAAAACGCGTTCAGCACGCCGAGGGATATTTCGCGCGCGTGTTTCTGCACGAAATGGACCACTTGGACGGCATTTTGTTTTCGGACAGAATGATCAAAAAAATCATCGATGAAGATTAGCTTTTGTTGAGGTGACAATGAAAGTAGTTTTTTTGGGGACGCCCGATTTCGGAGTTCCCGCTTTGCAAAATATAATGCGTTTTCACCAAGTAGTCGGTTGCGTTTGTCAACCCGACAAGGTGGGCGCGCGCGGCAAAACGGAGTACTGCGCGGTAAAAAAATTCGCTTTGCAAAACGGTTTGCCGCTCTTTCAATTTGAAAAAATTTCCCGCGACGGCGTTCAAACGCTCAAATCGCTTGCCCCCGACATAATGGTTACGGCGGCGTACGGTCAAATTTTGTCGCAGGAAGTGATAGACGTTGCGCCCCACGGCATAATCAACATACACGGTTCGCTTCTGCCCGAACTAAGAGGCGCGGCTCCCATTCAGTACGCCGTGCTTTTGGGCTTGAAAAGGACGGGCGTCACCATTTTGAACACGGTACGCAAGGTGGACGCGGGCGAAATTATTTTGCAAAAAGCTCTTGACGTGGAACCCTTTGAAACGTGCGGACATTTGTTTGAACGAATGTCTTTGCTGGGCGCGGAAGCTGTCGTAGAAGCGTTAAAGCAAATCGCCGACGGCACCGCCGTCTACACTCCGCAGGAGGAAAGCAAGGCTACGTTCTGTTCGAAGATCACCGCCGAGCAGGAGCAAATAGATTGGAACAAGTCGGCTACGGAAACAGTCAACCTCGTGCGCGCGCTCAATCCCTCGCCCGCCGCTTGGACCACGCTTTCGGGCAAACGCGTAAAAATTTACGAATTGCGCCCCGCCGAGGGCAGCTTTGAGGGCGCAAACGGCACCGTTGTGGCTTGCGGAAAGAAGTTTTTGACTGTTAAATGCGGCGAGGGTGCGGTAAACGTGTTGGAAATTCAGGCGGAAAATTCCAAACGTATGGATATAGCGAGTTTCTTGAACGGACATCGCGTGGCTGTCGGCACCGTTTTGGGTGAGTGATGAACAACGCCTTTCTCAAAAGTTTTACCGTACTGCACCAAGTGTACGTCGACAGGGCTTTTTCCGCCATCGCGCTCAACGAAGTTTTGAGCAGGTGCGACAATCGCGACAAGGCACTCGTCACCAAAATTGTCTACGGCGTGTTGGAAAAGGACATTCGCTTGACCTACGTCCTGTCCCGCTTTGTGCGCAAAATGCCCAAGGGCGACGTGTTGCTGTACTTGAAGATGGGCGCGTACTGTTTGAGCGAACTCTCTTTGCCCGTCTACACGGTGGTAAACGATATGGCTGAACTGTCCAAGATGTCCGCCGACAAGCGGATAGTGGGTTTTGTAAACGCCACTCTCAAAGCCGTCGCAAAGGGTATAGGCGATTTCGACGACTATCCCTCCGACCCGATAGAGCGGCTGTGCGCGCTGTACTCCTACCCCGAATGGGCGTTGCGCAAATTGACAAAGGACTACGGCGAACAGACGGCGGAACAAATCGTTTCCTACGTGTCGGACAAGCGCACGACGGTGAGGTTCGTATATCCGATAACGGCAAGTCAGGTGTCGGAACGGTTCGGCGTACAGGCGGAGCAAACGCTTTTCGACGCGTTTTACGTAAAGGGCAACCTACCCTCGGACAGCCCCGACTGTACGGCGCAAAGTTTGTCTTCTATGGCAATCGCGCGTATATGCGCTTCCCTTACGGAGGAAAACGGCTCGTTTTTGGACTGTTGCGCGGCACCGGGCGGAAAATCCGTCTACGTAAAACAGCTCAAACCCTCGCTGTCGGTAACGTCCTGCGACGTGTACCCTCACCGAGTAAATTTGATAAAGAGCTACGCAAAGCGAATGAATGCGTCCCTCAACGCGGTTTGCAGAGATATGTCGCAACCCTTTGAGCAGTGGAACGACGCGTTCGACACGGTGCTGTGCGACGTGCCTTGCAGCGGTTTCGGAGTGGTGGACAGCCGTCCCGATATAAAATTGTTCAGGCAAAACAAAGACATTTCCGATTTGATGAAAGTGCAGTACGCCATTTTGGACAACTGTTCGCGCTTTGTCAAGGCGGGCGGCACTCTCGTGTACTCAACTTGTACGGTTTTCGACAACGAAAACGGTCAGATAGTACGCAAATTTTTGAAAGAACACGGCGACTTTGGGTACGGTAAAATAGTTTTACCGCAATGCCCGTCGGCGGACGGACAAAACTTTTACCAATTTCTTCCGCACAAAGACGGTATGCAGGGTTTCTTTGTGGCGGTGCTTGTAAGGAACAAATGATACTTTTGCAGGATATGACGCAAGCGGAATTGACGACTTTTCTCACGGCGGAGTTCGGAACAAAGCCGTTTGTCGCCAAACAAGTTTACGGTTGGCTGTGCAAATCGGTGGAGTTCGACGAGATGACAAATTTGCCCAAGTCGTTGCGGGCGCGTTTGCAAGAAAAATGCGTCGCCGTCGCGGCAAAAATCGTGCGCACCCTCACGTCGAAAATCGACGGTACGCAAAAGTTTTTGTTCGAGTTGTGGGACGGCAACGTTGTAGAGGGCGTTTTGATGAGCTACAAGTACGGCAACACGCTGTGCGTTTCTTCGCAGGTCGGTTGCCGAATGGGTTGCAAGTTTTGCGCAAGCACGTTGGGCGGCTTGGTGCGCAATCTGTCCGCGGGCGAAATTCTCGGTCAGGTGCTTGCCGTCAACGCCTTGGGTAACGGCGATCGCTACGTAACCAACGTGGTGCTTATGGGTAGCGGCGAACCGTTGGACAACTTCGACAACGTAACTAAATTTTTGCGCTTGGCGTCCTGTCCCGAGGGGATAAACATCTCTCTGCGCAACATTTCTCTGTCTACTTGCGGCGTTGTTCCCAACATTATCAAACTTGCCGACTCCGACTTGCACGTGACGTTGACGCTCAGTTTGCACAACCCCGACAACGACGAGAGAAAAAACATAATGCCCGTTACCAACGCCTACTCGGTAGAGGACGCGATAGCCGCCTGCAAGTACTATTTTGAAAAGACGGGACGTCGCATAATTGTGGAATATACCTTGATAGACGGTCAAAACGACAGCTATGCGCACGCGTTGAAATTGGCTTCGTTGCTACGCGGAATGTCCGCGCACGTCAACGTCATCGCGCTCAACCCCGTTAAGGAAAGCGGTTTGAAAGGTACGAGCGAAAAAGGTTTGAAACGCTTTTTGTCCTATCTGGAAAAGCTCGGCGTTTCCGCAACGCGCCGCCGCACTATGGGGCAGGATATAGAGGGCGCGTGCGGACAGCTTCGCCGCCGTTACTTGGAAGAACGTTATGACTAAAAGCGGAATTGTTGTCAAATCCGTGGGCGGAGTGTTCACGGTGGAGTCCGACGGACGTAAATATGTGTGTTTCGCGCCGAAAAAGTTGAGATACAACGATTTGGACATCGTTGTGGGCGACAGAGTAGCTTTTAACATCTTGGAGCGCGGCAAGGGCGTGATAGCGGAGGTTTTGCCCCGTCGCAACAAACTCACCCGTCCCGAGATAGCCAACGTAGACGTGTGTTTCATTGTGTTGGCTTCCGAGCCGCAACCCGATCTCTACCTTTGCGACAAGGTGTTGGTAAATTGCTTTCAGGAAAAAATTCTGCCCGTGATTGTCGTAAACAAAATCGATTTGTCCTGCAACGCGGCGCAAACGGTTACGGAAAACTACTCCGAAATCGCCGACATAGTGCGCGTGTCCGCGTTGAACGGCGACGTAAACGAACTCAAACCTTATCTCGCCGACGGCAAAATCGCCTGTTTTGCGGGGCAGTCCGCCGTAGGAAAAACGTCGTTGCTTAACGCGTTGTTGCCCGATACTCACGCCGAAACGGGCGGTATATCCGCCAAATCGGGCAGGGGAGTACACACAACGCGGCATAGCTCTTTGCACAGGGCGGAGGGCTGCTATCTGGCGGACACGTGCGGTTTTTCTCTTTGCGAATTGGACAACATTCGCTCGGACGAATTGCGGCTGTATTGGGACGATTTCGTGACGGTGGCGCACGGTTGCAAATATCCGTCCTGCACGCACACGGCGGAACCCGATTGCGCCGTTAAAGCCGCCGTTCAAAGCGGGAAAATCAACGCGTCGCGTTACGCGCGTTACACGGAAGAGTACAACGAACTCAAAGAATACGAAAAAAGACGATATTGAATGACGGCAAAAGAGGTGCCGCCGAGGAGAAAAATATGAAAGTTTTGGTAAGCCCGTCAATTTTATCCGCCGATTTCTCCCGTTTGGGATACGAGTGTCAGACGTTGGAACGTTGCGGTGCCGATTGGATACACTGCGACGTTATGGACGGCAGGTTTGTTCCCAATATCACTTTCGGCTTGCCCGTGGTGCAAAGTATTCGCAAATGCGTGGCGATCCCTTTGGACGTACATCTTATGATAGAGGAACCCGAGCGTTACGTGGAAAAATTTGCGGAAGCGGGCGCAGATACCATAACATTTCATTTGGAAGCCACCAAAAAGGTGTCCGAAACGCTCCGTTTAATACATTCCTGCGGCAAAAAGGCGGGGATTTCCGTCAAGCCCAACACGCCGATAGGCTCTTTGACCCCCTATCGCGGGCTGTTCGATATGGTACTTGTTATGTCTGTGGAACCGGGCTTCGGCGGACAGGAGTTTATCCCCGCAAGTCTGGACAAAATTCGCCGCGCCAAACAGCTGTTTCCCAATGTGCCTGTGGAAGTGGACGGCGGCGTCAACGCCGAAAACGCAAGGCAGGTTGCGGAAGCGGGGGCGGATATTATCGTTGCGGGAAGCGCGATTTTCGGCGCGCCCGATTGCGCCGCGGCGATAAAGAAAATTCGCGGCGGATCCAAATAAATTTTACGTAAGCGTGTAACTTTCTTCCTTTTTGCGGCATATAATGTAACCGTCAAAGGGAGAAAAAATGAAGAGTAGAATTTTCTGTTTTAAGTTGCCGAATTTTTTGGGAAAATTTATTCTGACAATTTTGGGCAAAAGAGATGGGGCAAAAAGATAGAGTTTCTGCCCAAAAATACCGATGAGATAAAGTAAATATCCACCGGCATAGCCGGTGGCTTTACTTGTGAGGGTAAAACCCTCTGTTGTAGCTACACGAAATCGTGTCTTTGTGAGCCTGGCGGCTGTCATGCGTTAGCGAACCGGCTTGTCTTTCGCAAATGGATCATTTATCTCGTATATAGTCATTTGCTCCATTCGTTTATCTTCGCTAAGTTGGTTCGCTATGTATTCTTTTATCTTTTTTGTATTCTTGCCAACCGTGTCGACATAATACCCTCTGCACCAAAACTCTCTGTTTCGGTACTTAAATTTGAGATTTCCGAATTTTTGGTATATTATTACACTGCTTTTGCCTTTCAAAAATCCCATAAATCCCGAAACACTCATTTTTGGTGGTATCTTTACACACATGTGTACATGATCGGGACACACTTCTGCTTCAATTATTTCTACTCCTTTCCATTCGCACAACTGACGTAGAATTGCTCCAATCTCTCTACGCTTTTCTCCATAAAACACTTTTCTCCTATACTTGGGCGCAAAAACTATATGGTACTTGCAATTCCACGTCGTATGTGCTAAACTTTCTGTGTCATTCATTTGACGAAACCTCCTGTGGTATTTTAGTAAGCTACCAGGCTCTATCTAATTTTACCACAGGAGGTTTCTTTGTTCAACGGTAAACCTCCACGGAACCCCACGACAATCGTGGGGTTTTCGGTAAACA
>CANQND010000013.1 GCA_947625115.1 uncultured Clostridia bacterium
CTTTTCCTACCCCAAAGTCTGCAAAAAATATATCGTTTCTAAAAATTTCTAAATTTTTTTTGAGTCATGAAAAAAGGAAGCCACCCTTCCGGGGACATCCCTTCGAAAAGTATCAGCGCGATACGCCGAATTCATAGCGAATGAAATAGGACTTGCTTTCTCCAGCTCGCAGGTATGGCTGTTTGAAAGCGGGTATATTTACAGCATTCGGAAAGAACTGCGGCTCCAACGCGAAGCCCTCATGCGGGCGAAGAGTCCGAGTGCCTGTAAATCCACCGAGGAAATTCCCCGAATAAAAATGTAGTCCGGGCATGTCCGTATAGACATCGATTTTAATGCCGCTCCTTTCATTGAACGCAGTCGCCGCATGTCCGGAACGCAAGACAAAGTTATGGTCATATCCATTTGTCCTTCGCAGCTCGGCGGCATCGATCTCTTTCCCGATTTGTTTTTCTGACCGAAAGTCAAACGGCGTACCGATAACGGAGCGCACCTCCCCCGTCGGGATCTGCCGCTCATCCATCGGCGTGTAAGTGTCGGCATCGATTTTCAAATAGGTTTCATTGATGGTGTCCTCATCGCCCAAACGGAAATAAGGGTGAATCGTGGGTCCCCATACGGTGTCTGCATCGCTTTCCGCAGAGAACCGCACCGTGAGAGAAGTTTGGTCTAAAATGTACTCTACACGCAATTTAAGCTCTCCGGGGAAGCCTTGATCCCCGTCCTCGCTGGTCAAGGTCATCGTCAATATGCCATTCGGATATGTCGCGGCAAAATAACGGCGGTCAAATCCATCACTGCCACCGTGGAGCGTATTTTCTCCGTCGTTTTGCGAGAGAGAATACACCCGACCGTTCATGATAAATTTCCCTTTGGCTACTCTGTTCGCCACACGACCGATGACCGCGCCACAGTATGTTCCGCTTTTAATGCGTTCTTCCTGGGAAAGAAACCCAAGACAAAGCTCCCTGCCGCCCAGCCGTATTGACTGAATGCTCGCTCCGAGATTCGATACTGCGACTGTCAAAAATTCATTGCCTATTATGTGTATCCGTTGTGTTTGCTTGAATTCCATCATTTCCTTCGTCCTCCGTAAATCGCCCTTTTAAGCAATCGCTTGCAGAAAATAACTGCAAGCGACGCTTATAGAGGAAAAGTATGAAAGACCGTCAAAGACTTTCGCCTTACGAGCGGTAGCCGTTGGGATTCTTCTTTTGCCAATTCCAAAGAGAAGCGCACATGTCGTCAATGCCGAGCTGCGCTTTCCAGCCGAGTTCACTCTCCGCCTTAGATGCATCTGCATAGCATTCCGCAATGTCCCCGGCACGTCTCGGTTTGATAGCATAAGGAAGAGAATGCCCACAAGCCTTTTCAAAGGCATGGATCACGTCGAGAACGCTGTACCCCTTTCCTGTTCCGAGATTGTAGATGAAAACGCCAGATTTATCGAGCTTCTCGATGGCGGCGACATGCCCATTCGCCAGGTCCACGACGTGGATATAGTCGCGCACTCCCGTTCCGTCCGGTGTAGGATAATCGTTACCGAAAACCCCCACTTCTTTCAGCTCTCCGATAGCGACTTTCGCAATATACGGTGTGAGATTGTTCGGTATCCCTTTCGGGTCCTCACCGATGAGTCCGCTCTCATGTGCGCCAACCGGATTAAAGTAACGCAGAAGCACCACGGTCCACGTCGGGTCCGCGGTATAGACATCTTTCAGAATCAGCTCCTGCATATATTTACTCGTGCCGTATGGATTCGTTGTCCCGCCGACCTTGCAGTTTCATCAAGCGGAAGGATTTCGGGTGTACCATATACGGTCGCCGATGAGGAGAAAACGATCTTCTTGCAGCCGTGGCTTCTCATGACATCCAACAGCGTAAGAGTGGAAACGAGATTATTGTTATAGTATTCGACGGGCTTCTTCACGCTTTCGCCCACGGCCTTAAGCCCCGCAAAGTGGATGACCCAATCGATGTCGTGTTCCGAAAACACCGCATCCAAATCCTTTGCGCTCCGGACATCCATCTTATAAAAAGCCACTTTCTTGCCCGTAATCTCCTCAATGCGGGAAATCACTTTTTCGTCGGAGTTGCACAGATTATCTACGACCACGACATCGTATCCCTTGTTCAAAAGCTCGACAACGGTATGCGAACCGATATACCCCGCACCGCCTGTCACCAAAACCTTCATGTATTGATCCTCCTTGATTTTTTTATAGAACTTGCTTTTACTATCTATAATGAATGATAACTCAGACCGTCGCCTATCTCTACATTATAGCAGGTGGCTTCGTAACCTGTTTCCCTCTCGTAGCGCGCACAGACCTTGCGCTTGAATTCTTCGACGGAATTTGTCTTGACGAGGTTGATTGTACATCCTCCAAAACCCGCCCCCGTCATACGCGCTCCGGCGCAAGCAGGGTGATCCCATGCGGCATGGGCGAGGCAATCGAGTTCCTTTCCCGTCACTTCATAAAAGTCTGCGAGAGACATGTGCGACTCCATAAGCAGTTGACCGAACCTCTTCATGTCCCCGTTCTGCATTGCCTCCACCGCGAGCCGAACGCGCTCGCACTCATCGACGACATGCTTTGCGCGACGATAGATGATCGCGGGCAAACTTGTTCGGTACTCGACCAGACGGAAAGGTCTGACATCTGCCAGGCACTCAATATCCATCTTGCGTTTCAAAAGGGAGAATGCCGTCTCCGTTTCCTCACGCCGTTCATTATACTTGCTTACAACGAGGCTATGCGGCTTATTGGTATTGATGATGACGAGAGAATAACCGCCCGTTTTGACGGGGATCTGTTCGCATTTCAGCGTTTTACAGTCGAGAAGCATGGCATGGTCTTTCTTTCCGCAGGCCGAGGCGAATTGGTCCATGATGCCACAGTTTACGCCGGCGAACTCATGCTCTGCCTTTTGCGCAAGACACGCAATCTCCACGGGATCGGGCTTTTCCCCGGCAATGAGGGCAAATGCCGCGATGGTTGATACTTCGATTGCCGCAGAAGATGACAGACCGCTACCGAACGGAACTTTGCAGTCGATCAAAAGATCGCAACCTTTCAATTCATGCCCCGCCTGTTGCCAGACGTATGCGCATCCGGCTTGATATTTCGCGTGCCGAAGCTCACGGTACTGATTTAAGTCCCGAATGTCGAGCGAAATTTTGTCCTGCAGATCCGTCCATTCAAGATTGATATAGTCCGTCCCGTTCGGACGGGCATATACGGTGCATTTCAAAGAAAGAGCGCATGGCAGAACTTTGCCACCACAATAATCGACATGCTCACCAATGAGATTTACTCTGCCCGCCGCTGAAATTTCATAACGGTATCCTTGTGTATTTATCATGCGTGGAACCCCAGATCATTCATGAATGCAATCGTTTGTCGTTTGTCCTTAAAGACAGCAGTATTGTCGAGGATCGCGTTACAAATCCTCCCCAATTCCTCACGCATGGCGGCTTTCACGGCACCCATGTCCGCGACTGCCCCCACACGTTCCGTCACATCATCATAGACCAGTTTGAAGTCTTGAAGCGATTCGGGGAGCGGTTTTCCTTCCGAAATCAACACCTCTATTTCACCGAGCTGCTTTTCAAGCCTGCCGGGAAGAATGAACAACCCCTGCGCTTCGATCAGCCCGATAGACTCCTTTTTTATCATGTGGTATTCGGGATGCGCGTGGAAGATTCCGTCCGGGTACTGTTCGCTCGTGATGTTGCTGCGCAGGATTATGCTCATTTCATAACCGCGCTTCGTCCGAACGACGGTCGGGCTGATTGCGTTATGGACACCCTTTTCGTCTTCGGGAATAATGCCGAGCGCACGGTTATCATAGGTTACCCATTTCGCTCTGATGCTTTCGCCGATTTCCTCGATGTCTCGGCGGGATTTGGAAACGATCCTTACGACTGTTCCCGCCCAATCCACAACTTCGACCAGCGCATCTGGATATTTTGCACTGTGCATGGTATAGGCTGCGCCCGCCTTATGCATCGGCAGGATTTCGCCACCGCCTTGATAGTGGTCATGCGCAAGAACGCTGCCGCCGATGCGCTCCAACGGAGCATTGCACCCTATAAAATATGCAGGGAACATATCCACAAAGTCCATCAGCCGCGTAAACGTGCCACGGTCTATGTACATCGGCGTATGCGTGTAATTGACCGCAATGCCGTGCTGATTGAAATACCCATAGGGAGAATATTGCCAGAACCACGGCTCCCCACCGAGGGTGATGTCAATGGTACGGAGTGTACGCTTACTCCGCCCGGCGAAGCCTTCGTTTTCATGACAGATGTTGCATTTCGGGTAACCGCTCTTTGTCGAGTTACCGCTGACTGCCTTTTTGGGATCACGGAACTCCGGCTTTGCTTTGTTTATGGTTATAATAAGCCCTTTCGAATTGAAACGCGGATTTTTATCGAGGATCGATTTTTTGACATAATCGCACTTGATGCTATATTCGTAGAACCACCGCAATGCCGCCTCACTACCCGCATCTTCGACCTTTGTGTCGAAAACATCCTGGACGTCTTTGGGCGAAAGCATCAGCTCCCCCATAATACTGTCACGGTAGTATTCCGCTTCCTGCTCCTCGAATAGCCCTTCCGAGAGGCATGCCGCCGTCAACTCATCAAGTAACCGTTCGGGCGTTTCGTCCGATACTTCCTGCGCATCTTGCCTTTCTCCGGAATATGCATCCAACCCAAGCAGACGAAAAATCCCGTTGCGAACGTAGTCGACGTTCTTCTTCGGCAAATATAAATTGTTTTCGGCATAGCGCAACAACGCATCGATTTTGCTATATACCATCACGATAAAACCCTCTAAAACGCGATTTTTTTATATTATAGCATAAGCGCAACGAATTTCCTACCTCAAATCGCTATAAAAATATCTTGTTTCTAAATATTTTTTCCCTTGCTTTTTCATTTTTCCTGTGATATAATGGAGCCATGTTAGCATCCGAAAAAGAAAAATTGGAACAGGCAATGACCTTGTTCTACAAAGTAACGCATGTCGTCATCACGCTGTTCGACACCGACCTCGATCCGGTTCTCGATGTCGGAAAGTGGGAAAAGTATTGCCTCGCTGTAGGGAATGAACCCGATCGGCTCGATCAATGCAGGGAATGCAACCGAAAGCATGCGAAGGATTCCGAAAAAAAGCCGGAGCCGTATATTTATCGTTGCCACGCGGGACTTGCCGAAGCGGTCGCCCCTATCTATGTGGACAACACATTGGTCGGCTATATTATGATCGGGAAATTCCGCGACGAGCAAGGAGAATATTCCTCTAAGGAATCCGTCATCGAGGCGGCCGAAAAATACGGCCTTGATAAAGACGAAATGCTTAAGCTGTGGGAACAGCTCAAATTTCTCAGCGAGGAAGAACTCAAGTCTACCATTCTTCTTCTGAAAATGCTCGTGGGCTACATTCTGAACGAGAAACTCTTCCATACCATTTCCAGCAGTTTCACGAAAAAAATCAACGAGTATATCAATTCCCACCTGGCAGATAAAATAACCGTCGAGCGCATTTGTACCGATTTGAAGTTCGCCTATCACGACTTATACACGCTCTTCAAAACATATTTCAAGTGTTCTCCTCACGATTACATTGACAGGGTGCGCTTCCAACAAGCGCAGAAAATGCTCACAAGCACACAGATGCCTATTGCGGATATCTCTGATGCTCTCGGATTCAGCAAGCCGAGCGTCTTTTCCCAATTTTTCAAAGTAAAAATGAAAGCGGGAATCACGCCGACACAATATAGAAATTCACATAAATAAAGGACGATTCGGCAAAATGATTTACGTTAGGTATGATACTCAAAGCGAGACAGGCTTACAAACCTGGATCGACAAACTGGGTGACTTGATCCATGTGTCCATTTCGGTTTTTGATCCGCAATTCCGATTGATTGTAACCACGGGAGGAACGGACACGGAAGAACAGGCGAAAGAGTGGCATGAAACACACAAGCGCATTACCTCGCACTACCCCAACATCCGACTGCTTCCAGACAAAACAGCCGAAGTCATCGGAGAGGTCGTTTCGGACACTACCCCTATTGCATATATCGTTGTTTCACGATTTTATTTTGACGAGGATGCCAATCCTCACACCCCGCAATTTATAAACGAGCTACCCGTTTACGACGAATATCTCGCCAAAGATGTGTTGCTCTTAATTTCTATCGGCGTTCGGACCTGCCTGCGCGAGCTTGTCGTGATAGACCCGGCGTTTTCCGGAAAACTCGATGAATATACGCGCTTGCATCTTAATGAAAACCTAACCCTGCAATCCATAAGCCGCGCACTTCACACCGACATAAATTCTCTGCGCATCTTTTTACAAGCGACCTTCCATTGCAATCTGCCAAACTATTTGCGGAAAGTGAGACTTGAGGAGGCGAAAAAACTGCTTGCGACAACCGATTTCTCTTATGGCGAAATTGCCGAAAAGATAGGAATCGAAGAGGAACGCTGGACGGTCCTGTTCAAGAAGCAAGTCTCTATGTCGCCGGAAGAATACCGCAAAACCAACCGCCACTAAACCCGCCTTCCCCATTGTGCTATGAATGACTTGATTTCCGTAGCTTTTGTTACGAACGATGGCTATGCCCCCTATCTTTCCACCGCCATCTACTCTTTGACGGTGAATCGAAATCCAAACAAGCGATATGCCTTGTTTGTATTTTTTTCGTCTTTAAGCCGAAAGAACATCAATCTCCTTTCATCGTTGCAGACTGAAAATGTTGAAATCCACTTCGTAAATTTCGAGGAATACACTAAGGAGTATGATGCGCTATTTTACACCTGGGCGCATTATACTAAGGAATCCTACTACCGCCTGTTCCTGCCGAAATACTTCGGAGCGAGCATCGAAAAATTCATCTACCTTGACGTGGATCTCGTCGTGAATTGTGATATCGGGGAGCTTCTGGAAGCAACGGATGATGCGCATACCGTGTTCGGTGCATTGAACTACTCCACCCCCGATGATGCCGATTATATCCAATCGCTTGGTCTGTCTTATTTGAATTATATCAATGCCGGTGTTATGGTGATAAATTGCACTCGCTTCAATCAAATGGGCTATTTCGAGAAGGCAGCTGAAATCATCGCGCAAAAGCGACAGTTCACTTACATCGACCAGGATATCCTTAATATGGTTTGCAGAGGCGACATCGGTTTAATTCCCCTTTCGTGGAATCTGCAATGGAATAACATAGACCACCCAGAAAAATTTATGCCGAAAGTCCGAAGCTCTGTGACTCAAATCGCGCAGCCGCGCATCGTCCACTATACCATTGATAAACCGTGGAACACAATGCTTAACCGCTATGGGGAATATTACAAACGATATGAAGAAGCTAATCCGATTCGAAAATCCTTTTAATTCGACCTCAAAACGAAGTTTTAACGATACCCCAAAGATTTAACGATAACCCATAAATTTAACGATAACGTTTGCGGAAGGAAAAAGAAAAAGCCGCCCGGCGAGTAACCGAACGGCTGTGAAAGGTGGATTTTCGGAAAAACAGCCCCGAAAAGCCCAAAAAGGCAATAAAAAAGAAGTATGAAGCCGATATTTTTGTATCATTTTCATACTTCTTTTTTGGTAGAGACAGTAGGACTCGAACCTACGACCTCTCGCATGTGAAGCGAGCGCTCTAACCGACTGAGCTATGCCTCCGAATAAAAACAAAAGAATAGTTGGCGACTATTTCTCAATAGACGCGTGGTAAATTTGAACGCAACCGCGTTGCCGCTTTGTTGCGGCAAGCGTTGAGTTGCCCTGTTGACGTTAAGTCAAATCCAAATTTAATAGTTACGCTCTTCAAGCGTGTCTACGTCAATGTTGTGCGCCTTGCAAAAATCTGCAAAAGCCTTTTGCGCGCCGTAGTTGGGCTTGCATCTGCCCGACTCCCAACGGTTGACGGTTGCAAAAGCAACGCCCAACTCTTTTGCCATCATTTCTTGACTTAAATAAAGTTTCTTCCTGACGATTTTTACTTTTTCTCTGAATTCCATAGTAGTACTCCTGTTGTGTAAGCGCGTCATTGAGACGCGCCCAATTGACCCGATACTTTTCAACATTTATATTGTATCACATAAAACCGAATTTTGCAACACTATATTACAAAATTAGTTGAGCTTTTTGTGTTACTGTTGTACGCCAAATGCGCCGAAAATGACTATTCCCAACACGGCGGAGAACAAAATCAGATAAATGGGGTGAATTTTTTTGCCTTTTATCTTGATTTGCGACAACGGGATAAACGCCAAAATAAGTATCAGCGAAATCCAATTGAATTTATCAAAACCGCCTGCGGAAATGTTTTTGAAACTAAAATTCGGCAAAACCACCTTTCCCGCAACGGAAATGACGGCGGAAAGGATAAGCCCGACAACAACGGGACGAATACCTTTTAGCGCGCCTTGAACGTATTTGTTGCTTTTGAATTTGTCGAAAAGCAGCGTTACTACAATAATGATTATCAACGACGGCAACACCACCGCCACGGTGGACACCAACGCGCCGAGTATTCCTCCGAAAATGCCCAATTCGGTGGCGGAGCCGACGGTATTGCCCACAAAGGTGGCAAGATTTATGGCAAACGGTCCCGGGGTGGACTCGGCTATACCGATAAACTCAATAAGTTCCTGTTCGCTCAGCCAGCCGTATTTACCGACGATTTGCGTTACCAACGGCAACATTGCGTAACCGCCGCCTATCGTAAACAAACCTATCTTGAAGTATTCCCAAAACAGTTGAAGGTAAATCATTCGTTACCTCCGCCGTTTGCGCCGTCATCGTCCTGCCGAGCGGACTCGTCCTCCAATCGCTCAGAGCTACTTAGCGGCAAAGTTTTGTTCTTTTTCTTGCATACAGCGTCGGCAATAACGGCGTACAAAATACCCGCCGCGCCGCCGATCAATATCAAAAAAATCACATTGAAATTTGTAAACAACGCCACGTTGAACGCCGCGACCAACAACAACGCGCTGAACCAACCGCGTTCCAACTGCGAAAACATTTTTACAAACGCGTTGACGATCAACACCGACACGCAAGCCTGTATGCCCGTGAACGCCGCTTTGTACCAAACGTTTTGAGAAAAAGCCCTTATGAAAAACGTCAACGCCGTGATTATGACAAAAGAGGGCAACACCACTCCCAACGTGGCGACGATTGCGCCCCAAACGCCGCGCAAACGAAAACCCACTCCCGTTGCGGTGTTGACGGCGATTACCCCGGGGGTCGATTCGGCAATTACCAACATATCCAGCATATCCGCCGAGGTAAGCCATTTTCTCTTGCCGACAAGCTCCTCTTCCAAAATGGAAATCATCGCGTAGCCGCCGCCGAAAGTAAACAAACCCGTTTTGAAAAAAGTCCAAAACAGCAACCACAAACTTACCTTGTGAGAATTGTTAAGTTTTTGCCTTTGTCGTTTCATTTGCCGCATTCATTCCTTAGAAAATACCCGAGGTATATTTCGTATCAAATCCGTTACTTGCGCGTCGTCAAATTCGGGCAGGTAATCGCGCGTTGCCGAGGAAAACTCCTGAAAGTAACCGTTGTGCAAACCGACGTTGAAAAAGTAGTCGCAAGCCGCTTGGTACTCGTGACGGAAAAGTTTTCTGTTCAAAGCCGCCGTTTCGTCGTCGCGGCGCGCAACGAAAAATTGTGACATAAGGCTGACGTATATGTCCTTGTCGAAATTCGCCAACCAATCCAAAACGCGCTTCGAGTCCTCTACAAACGAGGGTAACACCAAATGCCGCACTATCACGCCTTGTCGCATATATGCCTCCTCGTCGAAAACGTCGCGCGGCTGTTGTCGGCGCATTTCCGTTATCGCGGCGGTTGCAACCTTAAAGTAATCGGGCGCACGAGCAAGCAAACGAGAAACGTTTTCGTCGCAAAATTTCAAATCGGGCAGGTAAATATCCACCAACCCATCTAACAAACGCAACGTTTCAACCTTTTCGTAAGAGCTTGTGTTGTACACCACGGGTATATCGAGGCGCGGCTTAACAAGCGCGAGAGCGCAAGCCACTTTGTCCGCGAAATGAGAGGGCGTTACCAAATTTACGTTCGCCACGCCCATATCTCTTACGTACAAAAGAACGTCGGCAAGACGTTGTACGGACACGGTTGCGCCGTGAGGCACCACGGAAATATCGTAGTTTTGGCAAAAGCGGCAATGCAGGTTGCACCCTGCAAAAAACACCGTTCCACTGCCTTTTTGCCCCGAAATGCACGGTTCTTCCCAATCGTGACGTGCCACGCGCGACAGCATTATGCTGTCCGTTCGGCACACTCCGCCGCCCGCGCCGCGTTCGGCGTTGCAATTTCGTGGACAAAGGTTACATTTCATAGCCATATTATTGTAACTTATTTGTACGGTTTTGACAAGTAAAATAAAAGTACACAAGCCCTTGCGGCTATCGTGCGAACGGCTTGCGTACAATAAGCGCAGGAGAAGAAAATGTTTGAGGCTTTTTTGAACTTGTTCAGGCGACTGTTCTTTTTTACGGGGTATTTCAGCAACGGCAGTTATCCGCAACCGCTTTCTCCCGAAGAAGAACAGCAATGTCTTGAACGAATGAAATCGGGCAGTCGCGCGGCGCGGGACAAACTTATCACGCACAATATGAGATTGGTTGCCCACATTGCAAAAAAGTACGGCAAAGGCAACGAATTGGACGACTTGATAAGCATTGGCTCCATCGGGTTGATAAAGGGCGTGGAGAGCTACTCTACGGAAAAGGGGACGACACTTGCCACGTATCTCGCCCGTTGCATAGAAAACGAAATATTGATGACATTGCGAAGCAACAAACGCTATCAAAACACGGTGTATCTGAACAGTACGCTGGGCGTGGACAACGACGGCAACGAATACACGCTAATGGACGTGCTTGCGGTAAAAGAGGACAGCGTTTTTCACCAAGCGGAAACAGCCATTCTGAAACAAAATCTGCTCAAAATAATCAACGAACGGCTAAACCCGCGCGAACAGAAAATCATTCTTATGCGGTACGGTCTGGAAGAGGGATCGACGCCTATGACGCAGCTGGAAACGGCAAAAAAATTGGGTATCAGCCGCAGTTACATTTCTCGTATCGAGAGCCGCGCTTTGGAAAAAATAAAGCAGTACCTCGATTAGCCGCGATATGCGCCTTGCCGTTCAATTGTGTTGACAAAAAACTTGCCTTGAACTACAATTAAGTAGTACAAAAATCAAAGGAGAAACCGCAATGGAATTTATTTACGACACACAATTGCTTCTCGAAGGCAAAAACCTCAGCGATACAAAAATTATCGAATACATAAACGCCAACATAGAGGGCGATTGCCTGTTGGTTGTGGGCGACGACGAACTCATAAAATTGCATTTTCACACCAACACGCCTTGGAAAGTGTTGGAGTACTGCGCTACTCTCGGCGAAGTGTACGATGTTGTGATAGAAAATATGCGCCGACAAGCGGAAGGTCTGCAAGGCTAACCACATTCAGAAAAATTTACCGCGCCACAAAAAGTGTGATAACTTAGGGATTTAAGAATAAATTTTCAGGGCAAAAAAATCTTTGGCGAACAAGCCAAAGATTTTTTTGCTTAACTATTCTTCCGACAATGTTATTCAAATAAAACTTCGGAATAAAATCCCTTGATGCTTTGGTCCATATTACCGACAATTACGGTTCTGTCCAATAGAACATTGTTGAATTCGCAACAAGTCTCCGGTAAAAGGGCACAGGCATGACATGCCGCATAGTTTAAGGTTTCGATTCCCTGTCCGCTACTGAAACTGCAAACGGGATCGTTGGCACAGAATTTTGCACGGTTGATTGCTTTCTTCAAAATGCCCGGTAGACAGTCTGGATATCCCTGTCGAACCAATCCGCCGAGCGTACCTTCCGCATCTCCGCCCGTGGTATAAATCAACATACCGCACATATTCTCATCCTCCGCCGCTCCATAATAGATTCTCTCACGAATTGACGCCGTGGGATACCCACAGCAGAAACTGAGTTCCTTGATCAACAGATGTGCCAAGGTGTGAATGAATAAGAATTCCGTATCGATTTCACGTTGATTGTTTCTTCCGTAAAAAGATTCGTTATATCTTGTATTTAACGTAGCCGCCCTCTCGATGAATTCTTTTTTGTTGAAAAACTCGCGCAGTTTCTCTTTGTCGAACTCCAAAAAGATACCTTCTCCTCTTGACACGGTTGCGGGATAAAACTTCGTTTCTTTTCGTTTTACAGATACAAACACTCCATCGGAAGGATCCATACTATGCGTGGGATTAATCCGCGAAAATCCCAACAATGCGGTAACTTCCTTGACCTTATGGATAAGAGCTATGGATTTTATCCCCTTTATATGATAGAGGAAAACATCGATTTCTTCTCTCTTGAATTCGTCTCGTTCGTAATTATCGCTCATAATTTTTCCCGTCAGAGCTTTATATTCTTCGGCTTTATAACGTAGTTCCGAATCGTCCGGTTGCTCATCTTTCGGCAACAATAATTTCCGCTTCAATACTGCTTTTACGGCCTCCGGGGCTTCATAGATATCCGATGCCAATTCATCCGTGTATTTATCTATTTTTTTGCAAATGAATTGTTCTCGCTCGAAATCGTTTTCGCAATCGCCGATGCCGTCGTCTATTACATTCGTCAATTTTCGAAGAACGGGAGATTCTTCAACTTTTGCCGTCAAAAGGCTGGAATACGGCGGGATGACAAGTGAACTTATGACGCGCGGGAAATATACCGAGGCCGCGCCTCTTTGCATCGCTCGCGGATATTTATCGCACACCTCGCTTTCGTTCTTCCACGGATGTTTTCCGGAGCAGGAAAATCTTGTACGAAATTTGCTTGACTTTTCGATTTCCGCAAAAATTTCCGGGTTAAATGCCCCGAATAAAGATGCCTTTGCTCCGCATGAAGTGCATTCGACCTCGACGCCTTCCAATCCGGAGGTAGCGGATGTCCCTGTCCTAAACAACAAGGAGGGCGCGGCGCAAACGTCTTTTTCGCCCCCGTATTTATTTTGTCTGTGGACCCAATTGACCCACGGAAAATCGTCGATATGACCATGCTCACAGACAGTGACGATACGCGCCGGAACAAGTTCCTGATTGTCATCGGAACAGACCAACCTTTTAAGCATATAGGTATCTTGTATCTCGCCCCGCCTTTTCATCTTCTGCGCATATGCTTTTTGCCACTCTTCGATTGGTTTGAACCTTCTGCACTTCGGGCAAAAATACCAACGGGGAAAACGCACAAAAGGGATACCCATATCCGAGGGCGTGATAAAATGCGTCACATCGAGAAGTTTTTCCAAACGTTCATCATGGATGATTTCAACTTGTTTCCACTCTTCGGGAAGTGCGGTCATTAAAACTTGCGTCGGGAAATCGATCATAGCACCAACGCCGTATTGTAAAACCGCCTGACTTCTCCTGACGCTGTGCGATGCGGAGTCCAAAGGTTTATTATCTTTAATCTTCATATTTATCCTCCCAAACCAAGACGGAAACGGGGACCGTTTTATCTACATTCCGAAGAGACGTCAACGTCCTTTGCGCATCGTCGCCGCCCTTATCGTCGAATCTCTTTATAAGCCGGTGTGTGTCTTTATTCCCATCTCCGAAAATGTATTTGTCGCCGTATGTCAACTTTTCGAACGACTTGGCTTTCTTTTTCCATTGCTTGATAAATTCTTCCAACTCGGCTTTCACTTTGTCGCTGTCGTCTTTCATCCCAACCGGGTTGTAGGAATTGATTTTCTTAACGCGCTCAAAGATGAATTTCGCGAATTTTTCCACCTCATCGGCATTACAATCAAAAAGAATATTCGGAGCATTTTCATCGGCATTCAAATCTCCAACAGATTGCCTTATTCCTGATAACAGAACCGCATGAAGTGCCCTGTCGCGTGCGGGAGATGAAAACGGTGTTACTCCCGTCGGCTCGACGTACTTATAAAAGGCACCGTGAAATGCCACGAACTGCTCATAGTAGGAGCGGTCTCTGCTTTTCGAAACATCGTACAACGTTACGGCGAGTCCCGGGTTGGATCTTCCGATTCGGCTTGAAGCCTGTATGTATTCGCTTACCGATTTCGGCTGTCCCTGTAAGAACATCAAATTTAGCCTTGAAACATCGACGCCTACTGAAATCATATTGGATGCGAGGAGAACGTTGACGGGATACTTCTTGTCTGCAATATTTTGTGCAGAGTATGTCATATGCTCCAACTTGTCCAACGTATCGTTCAGTTCGGTCGTGCTGACACGACTGGTAAGTTCGTATGCGGTCCCAATATTTCTTGACGTAAATTGCTTGACGATTTGTCTGTACGAAATGCGCTTGATAAAGTCTTTCACGTCGTCCGCAACGACCGAAGAGGCTTTTCCAAGTTCTTTCAGACTATTAAAATAGATTGCAAGCGTATAAAATTGATCCTTTTGCTCGTCGGGACATTGCAATTGATGCACATATTGCAGGGCAATTGCCGTTGCGCGTGCTTGTAACATGACTTTCGTTTTTCCGGAAGGCATAACTCCGAGATAGGTACGTCCGAACTCGCGCTCGACAGGGAGTTCTTTGGCGAAAAACGAATCGCTTGCATCGAGTCCCTGCGCGGGGAATTGACGAACTTCTCTGTTATATAATGCGCGACATTGACGATCTGCTTCCCGAATTGTTGCCGTAGAAACAACGATCTTCGGTTTTCTGCCCTTGCTTGAACAGAGATAATCGATCGCTGTTTCATATATCCCCACCATGGAGCCGAGCGGTCCTGCAATTAGATGCAACTCATCTTGAATAATAAGATCGGGAGCGTCGTTTCCGCTCTTCCCGAAGAAAGACTTAACGTCCTTTTTCCATGCCATCATCGCAAATTTATCGACCGTTCCGAACAGCAATGTCGGCGGTTTTTTATACAGTTCCTCGTCAATGATTTGAATAGGGAGGTGCTTTTCAAACTCGCATCTTTCCTGCGTGCAATTAAAGTAAAATGCTTTCTTTGCCAACTTATATCCCCATTTGCCGCAGATTGTACCGTTCTTATAATCCTGTACCATTTGGGTGCCGCACCAAGGGCATTTCAAGACATGGAATTTATTGTGTTTCTCTTTTCGTCCTTTTAGATCGCTACCGCCGTCGGTCAGTTTTTCAAGTTCTTCTTTCGCTTTTGTATTCGTGTTGGGGACATGGTCTCCACCAATCCATAAACCTATGGTGATCTCTTCATCGCCCAAATTATAGCACGAGGTTTTGTCGCACGCTACATCTCGTCTTATTTTTTCACAAGCGCAAATCAAAGTTGCGGCTCTCGTGAACTGCTGAGAAGTCAAAAGACGCAATGTATAACGCATAATGACTGTCGTGCCGCCGTTATTGGGATTTTTCAATCGTCTATGAAAGATCGTAAACGCCGTAAGTCCCAAATATGCCTCCGTCTTGCCGCCACCCGTCGGGAACCAAATCAAATCGACCAAATCGCGTTCAGCACAAGAGGGATCGACAACGGAACGAATCGACATCAACAAAAAGGCAAGCTGAAAAGGACGCCAGCGGCAGTCTCGGTCGCTTTCGGCGATATAATCCAAGTTTGCCATTTTCTCTTGCCACTCTTCATCGTCGGGATAATGCTCCGCCGATTGGAATCTGCCGTGAATTCTCTGCATGAACATGGCTCGGTTGGAAAGCGCGAAAGCATTCCAAGCAATGTTGTCTTTTTTCAGAATATCAAGTCCGAACTTCATTCGTGCGTAAGATTCCCGGCATTGAGCAATATGCCTTTTCGCGGCATCTTGATATCGTTCGGACAAAGTGAGACTTTCTTGTTCGAGATTATCGATCCAAGAGCCGTAACAATCGATAAAACTCTCCATATCCGCGATTTTTGTCGCTTTTTCGGTGTTGTCGAGGTCGGAAAGATATTTCATCGACAAGGCGATATCTTTTACGGATCTTTCTTCTTCGGTTTCTCGCCTCAAACCCAAATCAATTTTCGGCACTTCCCAAGAGGGCATATATTCCGTAAACACGCTTCCATTTCCATCACAGTCAACTTTCCAATCAACGGAAACACCATGCCCCGTAGCATAAACTAGTTTCTTGCGATAAAGCATATCGAGCGATTTTTCTTCATCATCGAATTGCGCATCATCGATAAAGTGACCATATTCCGCAAAATGTAGCCCTCGGTTCTCCGTGCTTTCGATTTTGATCTTGGGTTGAAATATATGACCTTTTCCTATTGTTTCGGAATTTACAAGCATTACAGTGATGCTTTGGATGTTATCCGCAACACGATGTTTTACAGCCGTCACATATCCCTTGATATTCGCCAAATCCGTTCTTGCCAAATTGTTTTCAAAATCCAATTGAAGCGGCTCGTTATACGGCTGGCGTCTGTAAGCGCGTTTGCTTTTGAAAATTTTATTCAAATTCGCAATAATATCAAGGAGATCTTTATCTTCAATCCTGTTTCGTTCAAACAAGTCGTTCAGTTCATTCCACTTGATGGGTTGCAACTTTCGAATCGTTCTCGTCTCTTTATCAAATAAAATATACGAACTCAAACAATCGGGAATAGACAGTTCGTCAAAAGGAACAGGGATGACGATCTCTTTGTCATCCGCCACAACATACTTTGCATAATCGACTTCGATATTTATGCTTTTTGGATTGCCCTCGACGAAAAAAGTCAATCCCATAGACGAAGGCTTGTTCTGTTGTGCCATATTAATGTCATCATCGAGAGCATCATCCTTGTACATGATATATCGATTGCGCGTAGACTCATCCCCATCCGCACTTTCTTCTGGGGCGACATCTTCATCCGGGTCCTCCGTATTTTCCTCTTTTACAGCATCGTTATCCTTAAATGGAACATTTTGCGGATATAGGATACCCACGGAATAACGATCACTCGGATATTCGGATATAAGTTCGTGTTCCGCATCAGGATAGGAAATCTCCGACCCAGGACCGAGCAATTCCGCACGAAGGGCGTCTGCGATTTTTTTGCGTAAATTTAATAGGTCTTTTTGAAAATCGTTCATTATTTCTCCTTCAGGCGTTAAAAGGCTTATTGATCATGTAAACAGGTACATTCGCATCCGAACCGGAATTTGTTATACTCGTAATCTGCTCAATTTGCGTCAGGTTTTCGGCTCTTTGATAAACAAGCGCACTTACGGGATCTTTTTCATCCGCGAACATTCCGTTTATTATCGCCCTGCCGAGCAAATCGAGGATCTTCATTCGGAGACTTCGAATCGCTTCGCAAGCCTCTTTGATTTTTTCAGGCGATTCGGTCAACTTCGTCAGTAAGACAATTGCTTCATAGTCTCCAAGGTCTCTCGGGCCGACAATATGCGATTCTTCGACCAACCAAGAACGTATCGTCACCTGATGCTTTGCGCATCCGGATTTAGTCAATCGATCCGCAAGCTGTTGGTAAGATAAAGCATACAAACACATATAATCGCGCAAAGCCTTTTTCCAACAAATCGAGAGTCTGTAAAATTCAGGATAGGACGTGTTCTTGAATTGCCCGGTCAAAAGTTGTTCCAAAAGAAGATCCACAATGTCTTTGTTCTCACTCTGTTTGGTAAACACCATATTATCGCCGACTTTGAAGTCATCCAAATCGACATCGGTAACGACTTCCCCGCAAATGCGATATCCCTTGTAATATTTCGTAAAGTATCCGATGTTCCCAGAGGCAAACGTAAAGATTTTTTCGATTTTTGCCACGGCTTCCCGAGATATTCCGGAGGGAGATATATAGCGATAGGCTCCTTTCAGTTGCAACTCTTTCGCCATCTTGTCCATTTCGGTTTCGAAGACATCGTCTCCGACGTATTCGATATTTTCTTCCGTGTCAACGGAATCAGAGGAAATATCATAGCAGACAGCATTCTTGTCGTGAAACAATCTCTTTCCCGCTTCCGCGGTCTTTTTTAAGGCTCGATCCCAAATCGCTTCGTAATCATACAATAAAATCTCTCCGACAGTAAATCCGAACGACGCATACGGATCAAAAGAAACATCATAGTACACCGTCGGAAAGATTACATTGTTGAAAACGCTCTCATTTTTTTCGAATGCGGACACCGTCACGATCCTCGGACGAACGGAAAGCTGACAATCATCGAGCCATAAGGAAAATAAATTTTCGTAAAACGCTTTCGTAGCAACAATGCAGAGTTGTGCACCGTTTATCAATTTGCTTTTTACCGCTTCGCCTTTCGGATTGAATTCATATAGATCCGTCACCATCCGTTCTATTTCGGTTGCAATAAACTCAGCGTCTTCTTTGATTTCGCCAATCAATCCGCTTCCAAACTCTTTCAATGTTGCGATTTTCTCGAACAAATTCCAACCTAAAATCTTTTTCTCGTATGCCTTATCGCAGTAGGAAAGCGGGAAAAACGCCGAGCGACATAGATTCAAAAGAGAATAGCTTCCCATAAGAAAATTTTCTTTTTCTTCTCCGCCCCGATATTCTCTTTTGATTCTCAAAAGACGCTTTTTGATTTCCTTAACGGTTTCACGATCGATGTTGCATTGAATTCCGGTCGCGGATATCTCGCGCCGAGAAAACGAAAACAGTTCTTTTTTCATCGACTGCGAACGAAGGGAAAACTCCGCTTCGTTCAAAAACGGTTTTACAGTCTCCGGAACAAGCGCGTAAAAACGATACGACTCGGATCGATACCAATCGAGGTAACGTGTATAATGCGTTTTTCCCAACATTACCGCAAACTTTAATCCTTTTCGATTGACAATATCTTCAATCTCGCTGTCGGATGCCCAAAAATTCTCATCGCCTACAATGCATCCGACGATTCTCTTTTCTTTGTCCTCTATGATTGCATTTCTGCAAGGAGATACCTTTGAGAAAAATTTCAACAGTGGCTCTTCTTTTGTAGGATTATTTCCGATTTGATAACATTCTTCTTCGCTGTAACGGGAGGCTGTCACCAAATCGGAGAGCAGAACTTTTTTATCTTCGTAGACAAAAAATATTCCGCGATACAGTCTTTCAGCCTCATCGCTGTCAAAGATAAAAGCGACCGAATGGTCGATTTCGGTGGAAATTCCGCCCTGTTTCGCTTTGGCGGAAAAAGCCGAAAGAAAATCTTTACGCACTTTCAGTGTTGTCCTTACACCTTTACCGCCTAGTTTTTCGGCAGTGCCCTGATATAAAGAAATGCTTAATTTCTGTATATTTTCAATTGGAATATATCTTTCACCATTTGTTTTATCGTTAAAACGAACGGAAAAATATTTTTTATTCGACATACCGATAGTGTTTCCGTCCTTGATACCCAAAAATTTCACGCGTTGACCGTCCAGAATCAATAAATCACCAGCGGATAAAGATTTTATCAATTCGGAATTATCGGTATTATGATAAAAAAGACATCCTATCGCAGATACTGCCACGGCGATTGCCCGGTAGTATTCCGATCCGGTGTGTAAAGCAATTGCGCCGGTATGTTTTTCGGAGGAGTCGATTACGGAACACAAGAAGTTTCCGTACTCTTTCAGTGCGGAAATTTTACTCAAGTCAACGCCGTCATACCATACGCTTATCTTATCGAATACTTCTTTTGCAGATGTCATATTCTCTCCTTCATTATGACGGAATTATCTCTCGTTTGAGTTTCCCAAAATATACTTACCCATGATTTTGGCAAGTAAAACCGGTACCGCATTGCCGATTTGGCGACCTATCTCTTGCATACTTCCCTCAAAGACATAGTTATCCGGAAATGTTTGCAGAGCCGCCGCCTCTCTTAAAGAAATTGCGCGATCTTGCTCCGGATGCCCGAAGCGTCCATTGGAAATACTGAAACACTTGACCGTAAGCGTGGGAGACGGTTCATCCCATTTCATTCTGCCGTACACATCCGTGTGCCCGCCGAATCCTTTGTGGCATTTCAAAACAAGGTTTTCGGGCCAATCCGTTCTGCTGCCGCCATCATGGGGAGTATTCTTTATTCGTTCCAGCAGCAACGGGCTTAAATTTGCGCATTTGTGATTTGGGATCGATGTATCCTCACCACCTGCAACCAAAGGCGGATACCCGGCGATTGCCTGTCTGACGGTGCAATACGGCAACCGATCCTTTCCGTGTGTCGCTTGCGGAATACTCGGTTTGAATCGCCGTGATGCAATCAAAACATATCTGCGCCGGTTTTGCGGTACACCATAGTCCTTTGCATATACTACACGTTCATCGTACAGGTAGCCGTTCTCGGAAAGCATACTTTTGAAAGCGTCCAAAACTTCCACACCTTTTTTCTTCAAACCCGGAACATTTTCGACCAAAACATGAGCCGGGTGCAAAGCCTTTACGAAACGTCCAAATTCCATCAACAAATTTACTGATTTATGAGGAATAATATTTCCCCAATCATCGATTTTCTCACGTCTCAATACGCTGAACGGTTGACAGGGCGCGCAGCCGACTAAAAGAAGTTCGTCGCGATTGGCAATCTGCGGAAATTCCGACAGTAATTCTTCCGGCGTGAATTGACAAATGTCTTTTTGCAAATATTTATGATTGTTTCTTTCATATGTTTTTTTGCACGACGGATTGAAATCAATCCCGCAAAGAACGTCTATACCTGTATCGAGAAGTCCTCTCGTCATTCCGCCTCCGCCGCAAAAGAAGTCCACTGCTATCATTGTTATCCTCTGAATTCACCTTTCCCGCCGCACATCGGGTGAGGGGCTGTTTTGAATTGTTTCAATAATAATTTCGACACACCTGTCGAGATCTTTCTTTATTTCCTTGCCCCAAAATCGAAGAACGGTCCATCCGGCAGATTGCAGATGTGCGTTCACTTCCCGGTCGCGTTCTATGTTACGTTCTATTTTCGGGATCCAAAAATCTTGATGCGTCTTAAAATCTTCCTTTCGATGCTCAAAGTTATATCCGTGCCAAAATTCACTGTCAACGAATATAGCGATTTTCTTCCCAATAAAGGCAATATCCGGATGTCCGTAGACGGCTTTTACATTTTTGCGGTATCGCAAATTTCTTTTCCATAATTCACGGCGCAACATCAATTCGATCTCGGAATCTTTGTTTTTGACTCTCTGCATATTAAAACGAATCTGTTCTTTCGTTTTTTTCATGGTTACCGCTTCCCATCATCCGAAACATAATCCATGATATCTCCGTAATTGACATTGAGCGTTTTGCAGATTTTTTCGAGTACACCATTTGCCACAGGCTCATCTCGGCGAAGTTTAGTCATTGTATTCGGGGCAATCCCTGCTTTCCGCCTTAAATCTGCCTGACTCATCTTCCTGTCAATCAGAAGTTTCCATAGCTTATTGTAAGAAGTTGCCATCTTATCTCCTCCGATGTCGAAAATATTATATCACATTCTACGAAATTACACAACCGAATGTCGCATATCCTTGCGAAATACTCTTAAATTTTTTCGTAAAAGCATTAAAAAATCACCGGGCTTTTTTATCAACATTCGTCTCTCAGTGACAGTGAACGATAATGATAGGTAATTTCCAAATTACTTTATAGAATATAGTCATAACCACCAGCCGCGCCGGTGACTTGGGCTACTCCCTTGGAGCATTCCTCGTGACGAGTCTAAAAACTCATTGAATTGTCCGCCAACCGCGATGCGTCCTCAGTCTGCCCCTAAAGGGGTCCTTTATCTGTCTTCTTTTACCGGCTGACCCGTAAACGGGTCTATCTACTCTTTAATCGACATCTGTTCATATTCTACATCTTCTCTCAGTTGATTCCGTATGTACTGTTCTATCGCCTTTTTATAGCGCCCTACAGTATCTACCTGATATCCTCTGCACCAAAAATGTCTGTTGCTATATTTATATTTCATATTGGCATACTTCTCGAATATTAACAAGCTGCTTTTCCCTTTCAAGTACCCTACTATTTGCGATACGCTATATTTGGGTGGTATTGACAGCAACATATGTATATAATCCTTGCATGCCTCTGCCTCTATTATCTCTACCCCTTTATATTCGCATAATTTTCTCAGCATTTTACCTATATCTGCTTTTATCTTTCCATAGATAGTTTGCCTTCTGTATTTTGTCGCAAATACTATGTTATACTTGCACTTTCACGTCGTCTGTGCTAAACTGTCTGTGTCAAGTTTCATACTTGATTCCTCCGTGGTGGTTTAATTTGTTGCGGTTGGCGAACCACTTCAATTTTACACCACCACGGGAGGATTAGTAAACGGGCATAGCTAAAGCTCTTTTATACCACCAGCACTGCCGGTGGTTTTGTTTTACAAAAAAACTCCGCGTGCGCACGCGGAGTTTTCTTTGTTCTGTTAGATATTGAGCAAACGCCAAATGTGCTTGCTGACGATCATCATAATGAGGTCCACAATCCACACAAGGGTGAATCCGAACAACAGACGAATCAAGCCGGCTACGATTTTGCCCTCGGCAAATCTCGTAATAGCACCGCAAAGCCATGCCGTGAAAGGTATGATTGCAAGAATTACGCTAACAACGTAACTAAGACCAAAGTAATCACTTTTGCTTGCCATAGTAAAGAGTCCTCCTAAATTTTTTTGGCTGTATATATTATACAACAAGTATCAAACATTAGCAACAGTTATTTGAAAAATTTTGACAAAATTTGAACAAAAAATTTTTAGCGTAACCACTCGGTTTTGCATTGCGAAAACGACGCGCAAAAGCAACTTTCAGATACCCAAAAACAAAACTCGCAGTCGGGCAAATAGGGCTAATTTACAACGACGACGCGTTTTCCTATGCTTTGGAGAAATTTTTTCAAACCGTTTCCGCTTAGGATCACCGTCGCGGTGTTGTCGCACGGGTGAAATTTTACTTTGGGAGCGTTCCACACTTCCGCGTCTATCAACAGCGGAGCGCGGCGATCCGTTTCGTTCAGGAAAGCAAACGGACTTACGCTTCCGCGATGGACGCCCAAATGCGCAAACAGCGTTTCTTCCGTGGCAAATTCAAACTTGGCAACTCCCACATAACTTGCCAAACCGCGCATATCGGCGCGCTTGTCGAAAGGCAAAACCACAAGATAGTAGTTGTCGCTCTTTTTGTCCTTTACGTACAGGCTCTTGCAAGACATACAGCCCTCTACGTGAATGACTTTGCGCGATTCCTCCGTCGTTACCACTGCGGGGTGACGAATGAGCTGAAAATCCACGCCGATAGAAGCCAGATAGTTTGTAACTTTGTTTATCATTGCGGGATATAGTGCAAAACAATGGGCAGGACAACGCAAACCACCACTGCCAAAACAAGCAACACGTACAAAACTTTACACCAAGTTGCGCGGCGTTTTACAAATTTCCAACCCAACAGCGCGACAATGCAAATGGTAAGCATAGAAGCAACCGAACGCATTGTGTCTATCACGGGGACGGTAACGTGGATAAATTGCAAAATGAGCGCGACCAGATACAGTACCGCCGCAAATATAGTTACCAAAAATGCTACAAAGCCCAACACACCGCCGCTTTCGCGCGAGGAATTTTCTTCGGGATTACCGCGTTTTCTGCACATAACACTACTCCTTTGTTCTACGACAAAATTATACAGCTAAAACAAAGTTGTAGCAACAGTTTTGGAGCAAATTGTTTTGTCAACCGCCGTACAAGTACAACATAACGCCGTTAAAAACGTCTTGGCAAATTTTGTTTCGGTGTTCGGGGGTTTGCAACGCCGCACATTCCTCGGGATTGGACAAAAAACCGCATTCCACAATTACCGACGGGCAGGAGGTTTCTCTGCACACAAAGTAATCTCCCGCAAGAGCTTCGCGTTGAACGCCCGTAACGTCGTTGAAAACGCGTTGCAAACTTTGGGCGAGAGCCGCCCCGTCGTCGCTGCCCTGTTGATAGAAAACCTGCGGACCGCTACGGTAGGCTGCCGCAAACTTGTTCATATGAACGCTCAACATAATGTTGGGCTTGGCGTCGTCTATTATCCGTTTGCGTTCCTGCATATCGCGCTGTTTGAAACCCTTTGTGGGCAAACCGTACAACCCGTTGGACGTCTTGCGGGTGTAGACCACGTTAAAACCCGCTCTTTCAAATATCTGCCCCAAACAGTTGGCGTAATCGAGGTTGAGATCCGACTCTTTTACGCCGTCCGCTCCCACAACGCCGCCGTCGATACCGCCGTGTCCTGCGTCGATAACCACAGTGAAATCTATCAGCGCGGAGTTCTTGGCTGGCAAATTACGCGCAATCGCAAAACCGACCAACGCCAATTGAGCAACCACCAAAACGATCAATACAACGATTACTTTGTTACCTTTCCAAACAACAAACATTTTTACTCCTTGCGCGTATCGGCGAGGGCATTTTTGCCAAAATCAGACAAAAAATTTACTTTTTTACGCTCAAAACCGCCGAGTTATACACTTATCCACAAAGTTATCCACAATTGACTGTAAAACGGTGGACAACCTGTTTCACAGAATTTATGAAACGGACATACCTATATCACAAGCCTATTTTATGTGAAGAAACGCCGCAAAATCACCTTGTTTCGGGGCGGAAAGTCAAATTTGTTTTTGCCGAAATCAATTATTTCACAAATAATATCTCGCACTATTTTACAAATAGCAACCTCGTCCGAATAAACAACAAACCAAAGGGCAAAAATAGAACAAAAACAAAAACAAGGAGTTTTGAAATGAGTTTGAATCCGTTTAACGAAAAACCTGTTGTAACCAACGACGAATTTTACAATTGGAAAGAGCTTTCTCCCAAGCCGTACAATAAATTCGACGTAGACCCCTACACCAAAGTGCGCATTATTCTTGCAAACGGAGCCGAGTACGAGGCGGTAGGTTTCAGCCACCACTTTCACCGCCACTGCCCCAACAACGAACTGCGCCGAGAACTTGCCGTAACGCGCCGAAAGGAACAGCAACAGCAAAAGCGCATAGCCGCTTTGAAACCCATTGGCGAAAGCATTTTGGAACACACCATTGCCTACGAACAGCTTGCCGTAGACCTCACCGCTATTTTTGCCGAACGCGAAAGCAACAAATACGTAAAACAGGCAATGGACTTTGCCCTGTTGGAGGACTTCGATCACCTGTACCGCTACGCCGATTTGCTGGAAATGGACAAGGGTATCTACGCCGAAAAATTGGTGGGCGGCTACACAGAATTGATGCCCGGCAGACCCACCATTGCCGAACACCGCTTCCCCACCGACGACATAAAACGCTACGTCAACTTCAAACAGGCAAACAGCCTCACTCAGTTGGACATAAACATCTTGACGGCGGCGGAACAGCAAACTATGAACTACTATATGAACCAAGCCGCATTTTACCAAAACAAAATGGGGCGCGAACTGTACACCGAAATAGGTATGATAGAGGAACAGCACGTTTCGCTTTACGGCGGACTGAAAGACACAACGTGCAGTTGGTGCGAAGAACTGCTTATGCACGAGTACACCGAGTGCTACCTGTACTACTCTCTTTTGCAGGACGAAACGGACGAAAACGTCAAACAGATTTGGGAACAGCATTTCAACGACGAACTCGCTCACCTGCATAAAGCCGTTGAACTTTTGCAAAAATACGAAAACAAAACGTGGCAACAGGTGATACCGAAAGGGGAATTTCCCGAGTTGCTGAAATTTCACTCCAACATCGAATACGTTCGCGGCGTTTTGGGCGCGACGGTAAACATAACCGCCCGCGGCGAGGACTACGTTGAAGTGAGCGAATTGCCGAGCGACGCAAGATTTTTCGATTACCAACATCATGTAAACGTAAAGGATAGCGAAGTTGCAAGTCACAACGTGATAAGCAAATATATTGCCGACAACAGGCGTGACTACCGCTTTGAAACGGCGGAACACCCGATTGAAGAACTGCGCGACCGCAAACACGACAATACGGAAGTGGGAAGATAAAGGTTCCGACCACTTGTGCGTTCCGACCACTTGTGCGGCAGTATGTCGCTCGGGACATTCGACCAAAAATAATCTGCAACGAGGGCGGCGAGGGAATTGGTCCCGGATATTCCTCTTCCACCGCCTAACGGCGGTCCCCCTTCCCCGTAACGGCGTTGCCGTGACGGGGAAGGTCTTTGGGGAACACGTCTTGCGGCGGCTACTCTTCCCACGCAAGTATGGGCGTACTTGCGCGGGGACCCATTTTGCCGTGACGGGGACGGTTTGTATTTCAGTAACTCACTTTCTCCACGCGTACAATAGTGCTAACAGTTCGGGCGTTTACGCCCGTCCTCAACTTGCGGCAACGCCGCAAACTTAACTCGCCGCAAGGCGTACTTCACTGTGCGACAGCACAACTTCACTTTGCGCATAGCGCAAAACTTCACTTTACTCGGGGGAGGGAAAGCCGTATCAACAGAAAACTGCCCTCGGGCTTACGTATGGCTCGAAGGCAGTCGCTGACGGAGGCAACTCCGTACGCACAACTAATTGTTGTTTGTTATTGTGCTGTTGTTGCGGTGTTCGCTGTACTTGTAATCTCTGTAACTTGCGTCGCTTTGTACCATATTGAAACGGGAAACGCACAACCATACGATCATATAGATACCCGCAAGACCGACCAAAATGTACAAAAGCCTTTCCAGCCACATAACTCCGAATGTTATCCAGCTAACCACGTTAAAGCCGAAAATACCAATCGAAAGCCAATTAAGCGCACCTACAATTGTCAAAATCAGTGCAATAACCGAAAAAACGTTGAAAGTCTTTTTCAAATTGCTTTTCCTCCTTGTTAGTTGTACTCGTAGTATGCAGATACGGCAAAAAAATATACGCAAAAATCAAGGTTCCGCGAGAAATGTCGGAGCGCAAGTAAACAAGAGCCGATTTCAAATCAAGTTTTTTGCCCCCAACATTTGGCACAGAGCAAAAAGAATATCCCTCCGCCTGCGGATAAAAGAAACCCTGTTACCGAGTCACTACTGCCGCAGAAGCAGGTAGCCACTAACTCAATATATATGTTAAAAAAAACACTGCCCCAACATTTGCAATAAAGTCGAAATTACCTACACCCCAACATTTGGCACAAAGCAAAAACAAAAGCCTTTCCCAAAAAAGGAAAGGCTTTCGACAAAAGGGGGTAAAAATCAGTAGGTAAACGTAAGCGTGATCGTCACGGTACTCGAACCCGCAACGTAGCTGAGGCTTATGCTTTGAAGCCGTTCGCCCGATACGTTCATTTCCAACTTGACGTCGCCCGTGGGGGCGTTGACGTCGGCGGGCAATTGCAACACGTCTTGGACGTGAGCGTTTGGCACCGTGGCGGTAAGTTTTGTTTCTTCCAGCCTATAGTCGGCGGCAAAGTAGTCCGTGTTGAGCGTCAGGCTCGGCGCAAAGCTCGTTGCCGTGTACTGCTTGTCTATTTCCTGCACGGTGAGGTAGTCGTCGCTGTCAGATTGAGAGGAATTGAGCCTTTTTTCCTCGCCGACAGCATGATAGCCCTCTTCCGTCTTGGTGTAGGTTACGTTTCTGTCGTACTGCAACAGTTCGCCTTGTTTTATCTCTATCTTTTGCGTTATTTCCGTTGCGGCAGATATTTCGTTGTACTTTTGTTGCAACACCTGTATCGGAGTGAGTTCTTCCGAGCAGGCGCAAAGCAAAATCGCCGTTGCGGCAATCAATACCGCCAAAATAAACAGTCTTTTTTTCATTACAGGATACCTCCTTTTGCAATTACGTAGGCTGCGGCAACAAGCGCGTTAAGCGCGGCTATTGCAAACAAGCCTTTCAGCGGAGCGTCGGCTATCGCTTGGGCGGTTTCAATAACCCCGTCGTCTATATTAGCCGCGCTGTCCCAAGCCTCCACAATTTCGATGTAGGGGGCAAGTTCCTCTTCGCCTACACGTTTGTCCTCGTTGGACAATTTGTTAAGTTCTGTTACAATGCCCTTTACTGCGGCGTAGTTTTCCTGCGTGGCGGTAATGGTATCTGCGGAAAGGCTGCCTGCCAATTCTTCCAAGTTGCTCAACACTTTCAACAGCGTTTGAGAGTAGCCGTCCGCACGCACTACTTCTACGTTGAATGTGCAAGTTCCGCAGTAGTTGTCGTCGTCGATCGTTACCGTTACAACGTGTACTCCCAACTCTTCCAACGTGGAGGGAGAAACGGTTGCGTCAAGAGGTTGTTCGCGATAGTTGTCGCCCTCCCAAACGGAAACGTCGGCGGTAAGCATCAACGCCTTGTTCACATAGGGGTAACGTTGCGGCATTTGAGTGTTGAAAGGTTCGCCGTCCACGTACAGGTTGAATACCGTTTCTTCTTCGCCGTCAGTCAGGGTGAGCTTGGAAACGGTGTAAACACCCGCTTTACCGTTGTTGGCGTCGTCGCTATGCCATTCGCCCTCAAACGTCACTTGGTAGTCGTTATTGGAGGCAGTTGCAACTATTGGGTAGGATCCCGCGCCTGTAATGTGAGGTTGTGTAAGCGTTACTCCGAGAACTTCTTTGCTCTCGCCGCTTGCAAGCCCGCTTGCAGGCGAATTTTCTTCCGCCGTCCACAAATCGTCATTCCAATCATAGGTCGTCTTGCCAAAGCCGTACACGTCCGTTTGAGGTTGTATCGTTACCTTTACGGGACGTTTTGTAACGGTGTACACGCCGTTCACTTCCACTACGTTGTAGTTGGTGAGGCTTTCTTTGTTGGTTACGGTTACTGTTATCTCGTAGCCCTCTTGGCGATAGTGACTGCCCGCTTCAACTTCGCAAGTTACGCTTACATCTACCGTCGTGCCGTCGTCGATCTTGCCATCTATGTCGTAGTCGAGCTTGGTTACGACCTGTTCTCCGTAGACAGATTGTTGCGGACGTGCCGTTACGGTGAGGGTGCGCGCCTTTATCTCGTAGGCGTTGGTTTCGTCAGTGAATGTTACGCGGTAGTTGTCGTTAGTACATTCGCCCTTGATGTTGTAGAAACCGACGTTTTTGTAGCTGCTCTTTCCATCTAAGGTCAACGTTACACCGAAAGGTTTGTCGTCGTCGCTCACCACTTTTTCTGCGCCCGCAGTTATTTGCCAATACTCGGAGTCGCTCTTTGCCTCTGCTTCGTTGCCGTCGTACGTTTTGCTTTGCGGCAACACTTTTACCGTGATCTCGGCGGGAACAACCTTGTACACGCCGTCTTTGACAAAATCTATTGTGTAGTTATCGTTGTTACATTTGCCCGTTACCGTGTAGTCTTTTACGTCCTTAGCCGCGCCTACTATGGTAAGCGTAACTATTTCAGACAGGTTGTCGCCCTCGCCGAGAGTGGAGTTTTCGCTTGTATCGGCAATGGAGAGCAAAGCCTCGATGTCGCTTATTTGCGGTACTTTGCCGTTGTACTCGCGAGAGTACTCGGGCAGGTTGACCGTCACCTTGCGCGCGGATATGGTCAATGTTGCGTGGTAATCTTGATTGTTGTAGTTTGCGAGGCTTACCGTGGCGGTAATTTCGTACGTGCCGACGTTTTTTGCGCCGTCAAACTTTTGTTCTTTGCACTTGTACTCCACTTGTGCGCCGTCTGGTGCGCCCGTTACGGTGATGTTGTGTACCGTGCCGTCGTAGGTGAAGTTGCCGTTTCCAAAGCTAATTCCCTCAAAAGCCGCTTCCGTTATTGTGTAGGTGGCGTTTTCAAATTGCACCTCGTAGTTTTGCGGCTTGTTACGCTCGTCTTCCCAAGTTACGGTTATAACGTAGCTACTGCCGACAGGGCTTGCGTTGGTGGCGTTGGTGGTTATGCTGATGTACTCATCGAGGTTGTCGCCTGCCACCAAATCGGGAATTTTATAGGTGAGTTGTTCTATATCCTTGCCGTATACGCTTTCTTTCGGGTCTGCCTTTACCGTTACATTTTTGGGGGTTACCGTATACGAACCGTCGGTGACGGTTATTTCATAGTTGGTTTTAGATTGTTCCGTTGCGGTGCCGTGTACAACGTAGGTTGCGGCGTCCTTGGCGGCGTTTTGAATTGTCATCGTTACCAAATCTTCGATTTTATCTTGGTAACCGAGAGCTTTGTCTGCCGTGGGCTTGGTCAAATCTCCAACGTCGGGAACCTTGCCGTCGTAGTCGCGAGTTTTGCTCGGCATTGTTACTGTTATTGACAACTTGGTTACTTTGCACGTTCCCGTTGCGGGGGTGATTGAGTAGTTGGGGTTGCTACCCAATACTACTTCTATAATGTAGTCGCCCGCGTTGTGAGGTGCAACGTCGCCCTGAATTTTGAGAGAGAGTTCAAGTACGTCGTCGCCGCACGTAACTGCCGTGTACGCTGTTTGAGAAAGCCTTACCTCTTGACCGTACTCGAACGTTTGCTCGGTCGGGGTGACGGTTATCTTTTTCTGCTTGACGTTGAAAGAGAGTTGGTCGCTCTTTACGCCCGCATTTTTCACCAGCCACAGCCCGTTGGAAAGGGTTACCGTAACAGTGTAGCCGTTCTTGGCATTGCGCGCGTTCAAGCCCTCGAAAGAAGGTTCAAGCGACAAGTCGCCGTACAAGCTGTTCAATAGCCCGTTGATATCTTCTTCGGTTACATCTTCCCCGTCGTAGGTAAGGTCGCCGATAGACTCGGGTACCCACAGCAATTGCGTATGTCCGATTTCATTACATCCCAACTCTGTACATTGACGTTCAAGTTCTGTATGCTTTTTGTCCGCAGTAGGCTTGTCGTCATCGTCGGAAAGTGTCCAATCATATACGTGACTGCTACCGTGTTCCACTTTCCAACTGCCTTGCAAGTCGGTAACTGTGGAAAGAGTTCCTGTTGCAAGAGAGTGAGTGTGCCCTTTCATTTTTTCTGCACTACCGAAATTGCTCGGTTCGTAGGTCGTGGTAATGTCTTGCAACGTCCAAGGCTTTTCGGTAGTCAAAGATTTGTAGGTGCGACCGGGCTGCAACACGGCAATAACATCGTGAGCCGCGTCATACACGCGAGCGGAGCTGCTGTACTCTGCATAGGTGCAGTCGTAGCTGGTTACGCCGCCGTCTATGATAGAACCTGTTAGAATTGCGTCCTCTGCAATCACTATCGTCGCGTTGGCAACTGTCGATTGCACCGCGCCCAACAACGTAGCCTTGCTATTGATATTCAGCGTACCGTTTACAATAAGCGTGCCGTTTGTTTTGTAGCCCGCAGTTGTCAGGTCGTCTGCCGAGGGATAGCCCTTGCCGCTCATAGTGGTTTGGATCAATCCATCGTATACGAGGAGATTTTTGCCCTTGCCAACCGTAAGCGTAGCATTTTCTTCAATGGTCAAGCTCGAACCGGGCATTAACTTGAAGTTGCCGTCAAGCGTGTACTGTCCCGACTTCAACGTGATTTGATAGTTGTAGGGTATGGAGAAACCTACCACGTTTGCAGTGGAAATGGTTACAACCATGTACGTCATCGTCAAAGAATTTGCGATTGCGCCGCCCGTTGGCTTGGTGCTGTCGAAAATGAGCTCTGTATAGCCGACGTCAATTGTGTTGTTAGATGCGGCGTTAGAGGGCTTGGAAATCTTCTTTTCGTCGTGATAGATAGCCGTTACGCTACCGCCGTCGGTAAGGGTGATAAAGCCGCGAGGTTCTTCTTCCGTGCCGTCCGAATAGGATATTATCGGCGCGTCCATAGAGTTTATGCCGCCAATAGCATATAGGCTTGCATGCCCCCAGAACTCTCCTTTGTATTCAATTTTGAGCCCTTGTTCGCACTGCACATTTATGACGGAATAACGGTTAAAGGGCGTTTGGTTGAGTCCGTATAGCCCCGACGTATTTGTGCCGCCCGAAAAGTCGAGAATAAGGAACGGTTGCAAAATCTTGCCGCCTGCCTTGACGGTTATCATACCTGTGCCTGTAACGCGACCGCAAACGTCCAACACGCCGCCGTCGCAGACCTCGATACTACCGTCAAGCACAAGTTGAGAATACGCGCCCGAAGTGTGTCCTTGCGCCGATTGATCGGGATAGTGAAGTACACCGCCGATATAAAATTCGCCGTTTACCGTAATTTTTCCCGAAATCGTAATCTTGCGGAAGAGGTACTTGCTTTCAAGCTGTTCCGTACCCCACGAAACACGATTTGTGGCGTTGGTTTTGTTACCCTCGGCATAGTAGTCACCATCGCCGTTGAAAGGCAAAACAAGTTTTACTCCCTTTTCTATCGTCAGATCGCCCGAAATTTCAACATTATCGACGATAACGACCGTTTTTCCGCCCGAGCTTGCCTCGGATAACGCCGCATTGAGCGTATTATAAAACGTGTCGTCGATACGTGCTTTATATGTGCCTGTTGGTGCAATTACCGCCTCGACATTTACGTCGCCGACAACGGTGAGAGTAATGCTCTTGTCATACGAGATAACATCCTTTGTTGAAGAGTCACGCCAAGCGTAAAACGAATTGCCGTCTTGCGGGGTTGCCGTCAAAGTAAGTTTGTCGCCCATTTGCACGGTATCTCCGCTCGAAACGGTGTCTTGTCCGTTCTTCGCCTCGATAGAGCCTTTTGCAGAGGCTTCCTGTTGTTTGTCATCTACCACCTTGAAGTTGGCAGTGCTCTCCCCTTGGAGATACATAACGTTGCGGATAGCCATAACGTCGTATTTGCAACTGCCCCAATCATCTCCGTAGGCTACATAGATAACAACTTCTGTATTATCATTAACATCTTTGCCAACAGTTTGAGTGCTGACGGGAATTTGTGCGTGGAACCAACCTTGTCCCAAATCTCCTTTCAAAGAAGATACAACATCAGAGCTTTGTATTATTGCTTCCTCTTCTCCCTGTCCCAAAACCATTGTCTTGCCGCTTTGGAAACCACCGCTTGAAGCGTTTCCCAATGTTTTGTTGAATTCATATCCCACCATTTGCCAATTCTTATAACCGATGAAATAGAAATCAAAAGTAAGCGTTCCGCTTCCCGTAACGGTAAATTTCAAGCTGGAATTTCCTTCGCCTTGTCCCGCACCTGAATATCCCGCCATATAAGCGATCTTTTCTCCCTCAGAATAAGTAGAGCTAAATACCCACGGTTTGCTTTGATCGTTTTCTATTTTGACTTTTCCTATGGGGTTGAGATTTTTTTGTATATCTTCTTGCCCTGCAAGCGTCATATTGATGTATATAAGGAAAGGATCGCTTGCATAGTAATCGCCATATTCTATTTGAACGGAAATTGTGGTATCTGCAATGAGGTCGTAGAGCGTAAAGCCAAAGTAGCCATTTACAAGCTCTGTTTGGACATTTGCGCCGTTTGCGGTAACTTTCAGTTCCTCTTTTGCGTTTGTATAGTCGCTTACTGACACCGTAAATTGGTTATCCGATTGGTATGGTACCTCATACGTTTGTCCGTTGACAATTGGCTCTTGTTCATGCGATTCGCCATTGACCTTATAACTGACAGAAATGGTTTGGGGAGCGACCGCAACTTCTTGCATTTTGATTTCAATGTAACGTGTGGAGCTTTCAAGATTTCCCACAGCAGATTTGCCATCTTGCGAAAACTGTGCCCAAACATAATAATCAATACCGCCTAACCCATTGCTTCCGCTCTTTTCACCCTCCTTGTTATAGGTACCCACAAAAATCGAATTGGTTTTTTGGGTGGGATCGATGGAAGAATTGTAATTTGTATGCGGAAAGATACCAAAATAAATTTTGCAATTTTCTGCAATTTTATATATTCCGGGCGTTATTAACGTCCCGTTTTTCTTAAATTCTGAGGCGTTGGGTTGATTATTTGCCATATAGGCATAAACATCGCCGACATTATTATTGAAAGCGATTTCATATTCAACAAGATTTGCTTCTTCATCTGTTGCGGGAGTATGAATATTGCCTACATATACAATGTCAAAACGTCCTGCATTACTGTCGGGAGTTGCTCCGGCATCTTCATAGACAAAATCGAGCCTGTGATAACCATCTCCTTTAAGAGAAAGAACTTGATGTTCCCATTGAAGTTGCTCCACAGAATTATAATTACTGTTACAAGAGCCATCGCTAAATACTTCTACGCCATTCAAATATACAGTAATATTTTCATCCCAATTTACTGCGACCTTAGTATCAAATGTATAATATCCGCTACCCTTTCCGTCGAATTCAATAGTGAGTGTACCTGTCTGACCGCTTTGTATTACGCTCATATCAGCTTCGTAATGACCGTCAACTTCTTTCCATGTGTCTTTGTCACCTATTTGTGAAAAGCTGGTTGTAACACTTCCTGTTTTATGGAAAAAGGCTTTATATGAATTGTCTTTTATGTGCGTAATGTCCAATACCTCATTGTAACTAACTATGTTACCCGCTTGGTCTGCCCAATATGCAAAAATATAGCCCTCACTCGGCTTGGCTTCAACGTCAAATGTATCTCCTAATAGTACCTGTTGGTTTTCAAAACGGTTTTGCGTTACGTCCCCGTGAGAAAGTTGCCCGTTTTCACTCGCTTCGACAGTAACATTTACTTTTGTGTCGGGGTACAACAACCCTTTGATTTGTGTATAATTTGCCGCACTAGATGACCATGTCGCCTTATATGCAATGGTAACAACGTCATCCTTTTTTACTGCAAAAGAATCCAACGTCTTAAACTCGTTGGTTGCAGTATACGTTTGAGCCAAAATAACTTTGCTTTCTGAACCGCTCACGCTAATTTGCAACCCACCGTCATAGTTGGAATCAATAAAATATTCAAGCGAGATAGTTCCGTCTTGCGTTACACGAAGAGTAAGCGTACTACTTTCTTCCTTGGTAGTGCCCTGCCTCGTCCAAACATTTTCTGCACGGTTATATGTCCATGGATATTGAGAATCGTTTTCAAACGTGTATTGTGCTGTGTTTCCCTGCAACACATTATCTTCCGCTAAGGCAGTAGTCTGTCTTTGCATTATTGCGGAAAAACCGATTGCGCCAAGCGACAGCACAAGCACCGCGCACAACGCAACAAGCGTCCACTTCCATTGCTTTGTCTTTGTCATAATTCCTCCGTTTTACTGTTAGCATAGCGTGTAGCCGCTAAAATTATTCTTGTACAAAAATTGCCCGATTTTGTGAAAATCGAACCCCGTTTTTGAAAACGGTGCGATTTTTTGCCACCACTATGATACCCCCCCCCATTTTGTTTTGTCAATTATTTCAGCTTCCTTTAAGAATAAAAATTGAAGAAATTATTTCGTTTTTGAAATTATCGCTCGGGTGTTCGACCCAAAAATAATCTACAACGAGGGTGTGAGGGAATACAACTTGCTTCGGTAGTCGAAACTCATCAGTCACTTTCAGTGACAGCTTCTCTTGACGATGGGGTGACCCCCAAAAGTTAGACAAATAATTAGTTGCTTTTTATTTCGCTCTTCTCGTACTGAG
>CANQND010000014.1 GCA_947625115.1 uncultured Clostridia bacterium
GGCTTTGGTTAGCACCAAGCACGCAAGCGCGCTCGGTACCGCTAACAGTCGGCGGCTCCTCTTCCCACGCAAGTATTTGCGTACTTGCGCGGGGACCCATTTTGCCGTGACGGGGACGGTTAGTATCACAGTTGCCGACTTGCTCCCCGCGAACAGGGGTGGGTGGTCGGGGACCTTGTAACACAAGGAGCGAGGGTGTTCGACCAAAAATAATCTGCAACGAGGGTACATCGTACCCGAAGCGAAGCCTTTTTTGGGCGAATGTCCCGAGCGACAAGGGGTCGGGGAGAGGAATGGAGGGGGCAACTGCCCCGACCTCAACTTGCGGCAGTGCCGCAAACTTCACACGCCGCAAGGCGTACTTCACAGCGAAGCTACTTCACTTTGCGCATAGCGCAAAACTTCACTATCCTCGGGGTGCGGTAGGTGGGGGACGGTTAATTTGATTTAGTTTAGGAGGAAAATATTATGGCAACTTACGGATATGCGCGCGTGTCCACGCAGGAACAGAACGTGGCGCGGCAATTGGACGCTTTCAAACAATTCGGAGTGGAGGAAAGCAACATCTTTGTGGACAAGCAGAGCGGAAAGAACTTTGACAGGGCTAACTACCAAAAACTTGCCTCGCTACTCCAAAAAAAGGACTTGCTTGTGATAAAATCGATAGACAGGTTGGGAAGAAACTACTCTGCGATCATCTGCGAATGGAACCGCATAACAAACATCATCGGCGCGGACATAAAGGTTTTGGATATGCCGCTGTTGGACACGCGCGCCAACGGCGACAGCTTGGTGGGGAGATTTATTTCGGATATTGTGTTGCAACTGCTTTCCTTTGTGGCGGAAAACGAGCGGGTCAACATTCGCCAACGCCAAAAAGAGGGCATTGCCTCGGCAAAATTGCGCGGAGTAAAATTCGGACGTCCGCAAACGCGCTACACGCAACAGTTTGTGGACGTCTTTGAACAGTACTTCGATAAGAAAATTTCCATTGCCGAAGTGGGCAGATTGCTTGGGCTGAACCGCTGTAACTGCTACTACCACGCCAACAGAATTTGCAAGTTGGGCATTGCCTCCCCGCAAAAAGACGCTACTCCTTGTCGGCGAGGGTGCAGTACTTGATTATCCTCTCTACGGCAATACCGCCGCGCTTGCCCTGCGGCAACTTGCCTTTGTGGTTTTTGTTTTCCACGCTGACGTCGGCAGAATCCACCACCAAGGTGGTTGCGCGGTCGTAAACGGCAAACTTGAAGTTCCTTTCGCCGACGTACTCGGCAAACACAACGCTGCTGCCGTTTGTGCCAAATTCGATACCCTTTGCGCCCTTGCAGTTGCGCGCGTGCTTGGCGATGTCCTTGACGGGCAGTCGCTTCATAAAGCCTTTGTTGGTTACCATAAGCATTTCGCCGCTGTCGCGCTTGACTTGCCCCGCGAACACGACGTACTCGTCGTCGGCGAGGTTTATGCAATGAACGCCGCCCGCAACTCTGCCTTGAACGGGGACTTCGTTCACGTCAAAGCGCGTGCAACCGCCGCGGTTGGTTACGTAGAAAATTTCCGTATTTTCGCGCACCACCTCAACTTTGAACACCTCGTCGCCCTCCTTGCCCTTGTAGCCTTGGAACACGGATTTGAGCAGTTGATATTCGCTCCAATCGGTACGCTTTACCAAGCCCTGACGGGAGAAGAACAGCAGTTGCCCGCTTACTTCTTCGGAGTTTTGCGCAAACACCGCAACGGGAGTTTCGCCCGTTTGCGCCTCGGGGAACACGTGGCTGAGCGTAACGCCCTGATCGCGGTAGCGAATTTCGGGCAGGTCGCCTGCCTTTATGCGAAAACAGTTACCCAAGTTGCTGAAAAACATAACGTTGACGTCCGTCTTTGTTTCTACGGCGCGGGTGAGCAACTCGCCCGAAGAACTGCCGATTGCGTCCTTTTGGGACATATTGAAGTTTTTGCTCGGTATGCGCTTGACGGTGTAGTCGGCGGCAATGCCCACCACAACCGTTTCGACGGGTTTTTCGTCCGTTTCGCTGGGGATAACGGCGTCCGCCTCGCTCTTGCATATCTCCGAAAGACGGGGAGATTTGTAGTTGCGTTTCAGGGCGGCAAGTTCCGTTTTTATGAGGTTCATCTGCTCCTTGCGGCTGTTTATGATAACGTTGAGGCGGGCGATCGTGTGTTCCAATTCGCGCAGTTCGTTTTCCAACTTGTTCACTTCCAACTTGGTGAGGCGCGCCAAGCGCAGATCCAATATCGCCTGCGCCTGACGTTCGGACAGGCTGAAACGTTCGCGCAATTTGTTGCGCGCGTCCGTTGTGGAAGCGGCGTTTTTTATTATCCTGATAACTTCGTCGATATTTGTTACCGCAATAACCAAGCCCTGCAAGATATGGGCGCGTTCTTTTGCCTCTTCCAACTCGAATTTGCTACGTTTGAGTATCACATCGCGCTGGTAAGCGACGTAGTAGGCGATAATGTCCAACAAGCCCATAAGTTGCGGCTTGCCGTCGGCAATCGCCACCATATTGATACCGTAGGACATCTCCAATTGAGAGTACTTGAAGAGGTTCTTGATTATCTGATTGACATCGCAATCTTTTCTCAATTTTATCACGGCGCGCAAGCCCTCTTTGTCGCTTTCATCGACGATTTCAGATATGCCTGCGAACATTTCTTTCTTTTCGTCTTTCAAGGCGGCTATGCGAATGAGCATATCGGATTTGTTTATCCCGTAGGGAATTTCCGTTATCACAATGTTGCGGCGGTCGTTGGAAGCCGATTCGATGTGCATTTTTGCGCGGATAAGTATCTTGCCCTTGCCCGTTTCGTAGGCTTGCGCCAAGCCCTCGCCGGGGATAACGTGTCCGCCCGTGGGGAAATCGGGTCCTTTGATTATCTTCATAATGGAGGCAAGCGATATGCGCGGATTGTCGATGTAGGCAATTGTGCCGTCGATGACCTCGCCGAAGTTGTGAGGGGGTATGTTGGTGGCAAGACCCACCGCTATGCCCGTTGCGCCGTTTACCAACAAGTTGGGAAAACGCCCCGGCAACATATCCGGCTCCTTGGTGGTGTCGTCGAAGTTGCGCGACCACTTCACCGTGTCCTTTTCGATGTCGCGCAACAGTTCCAACGCGCAGGGAGAAAGTTTCGCCTCCGTGTAGCGCATTGCCGCCGCGCTGTCGCCGTCGATGTTGCCGAAGTTGCCTTGACCTATTATCAACGGGACGTTCATTGCAAAGGGTTGCGCCATACGCACCATTGCGTCGTAGATGGAGCTGTCGCCGTGTGGGTGGTAACGTCCCATACAGTCGCCCACGATACGCGCCGATTTGCGCGTGGGCTTGTCGGGAGTGTTGCCCTGTTCGTACATAGAGTACAATATTCGCCTTTGGACGGGCTTCAAACCGTCCTCCACGCGGGGCAACGCCCTATCCAAAATGACGTGTTCGGCGTAGGGCATCATAGATTCGTGCATAACCAATTCCATAGGCTTGGTGATAAGGTTACTGCCGTCCTCCATTTTTACTATTTCGCTGTGTTCCAAATCGAATATATCTACTTGCTGACTCATTTGTTTACCTCGCTACACAAGTTTGTCGAACAGGGCGTCCGTATCTTTGTTGAAATCGGCGTTTTCCGTTATGTACGCCTTGCGCGCGTCGATTTCGTCACCCATAAGAGTGGTTACCATACGTTCCGCCTCCGAAAAGTCCTCTATCGTTACGCGCATAAGGGTGCGCGTTTCGGGGTTCATTGTGGTTTCCCAAAGCTGTTCGGCGTTCATCTCGCCCAAGCCCTTGTACCGTTGCAGATCGTAACCTCTGCCGAATTCGCCCACTATTTCCTGCAATTCGTAGTCGTCGTAGGCGTAGCGAACTTTGTCCTTTTTGGAAATTTTGTACAGCGGCGGCATACCGATATACACGTGTCCGTCGGTTATCAGTTCGCGCATATAGCGGAAAAAGAACGTAAGCAAAATGGCTCGTATGTGCGCGCCGTCCTGATCCGCGTCGGAAAGAATGATTATCTTGTCGTATTTGAGGTCCTCGATGTTGAAGTCCTCCTCGCCGATGCCCGTGTCCAACGCGTTGATAAGAGAGCGGATCTCCTCGTTGGCAAGCACCTGATCTATACGCTTGCGCTCGGCGTTGAGCGGCTTGCCGCGCAAGGGCAATATGGCTTGGAAACGCCTGTTGCGCGCTTGCTTCGCACTGCCGCCCGCGCTGTCGCCCTCAACGATGAACAACTCGTTTTTGCTGGCGTCGCGACCCGTGCAACTTGCCAATTTGCCCACCAAAGTGCTGTTGAAAATGCTGTTTTTTTGACGGGTGACTTCCTTTGCTTTGCGCGCCGCCTCGCGTACCTTGGCGGAAGCTATCGACTTTTTGATTATCGTTTCGGCGTCGCCGCCGTTTTTTGCAAGCAGTTCGGCAAACGCTTCCGTCGCCAACGCCTCGCAGGCGATCTTTGCCTCTACGTTGCCCAACTTGGTTTTCGTTTGACCCTCGAACTGCACGTTTGCCATCTTGACGGACATAACAAGCGTTATCCCCTCGCGGAAGTCCTCGCCCAACAAGTTTTCGTCCTTGGCTTTGAGGAAACCTTTGTTGCGAGCGTAGTCGTTGAACACCTTGGTCATTGCGGTTTTCAGACCCGTTTCGTGCATTCCGCCCTCGCCCGTGGGAATGTTGTTTACGTAACTGATGAGGTTTTCGGTGTAGTTGGTTGTGTACTGAAAGGCAAATTCCAACTGCAACGTTTCGTTTTTGCCGCTCCAATACAGCGGTTTGAGGTGCAACGGGGCTTTGTTTTCGTTGAGGTACAACACAAAGTCTTTCAGTCCGCCGTCGTAGCAGAAAGAGTCGCTCTTCACGTTGCCGTCGTCGTCATCGGCGCGTTCGTCCGTAAGCACAAACGTTATCCCCTTGTTGAGGAAAGCAAGCTCCTTGATACGCTTGTGTATCACTTCGTAGTCCATTTGAATGTTTTTGAATACGCGCGCGTCGGCAAGGAACGTTACCGTACTGCCGTGTTCCTTGGTTGGACCTACTTTGGTGAGGCTGTCGATAGGTACGCCGCTAAGCACTTTGCCGTTTACCTCGGGGCTGTGAAAGTGCTGGACGTATTCGTAACCGTCCTTTTTGACGGTGACGGTGAGCCACGCCGAAAGCGCGTTGGTTACGCTTGCGCCCACGCCGTGCAATCCGCCGCTGAACGCGTAGTTCTCGTTGTTGAACTTGCCGCCCGCGTGCAACTGCGTAAACACTACCTCTACGCCCGAAATGTGCAGTTGCGGGTGTTCGTCTACGGGTATGCCTCGACCGTTGTCGCGCACCGTTACGCTGCCGTCCTTGTGCAGAGTTACCTCTACCCTGTCGGCATAGCCGTTGCTGGCTTCGTCTACGGCGTTGTCCACTATCTCCCACAACAAATGGTGAAGTCCCGTTCGCCCCGTGGTGCCGATGTACATACCCGGGCGCATACGAACCGCGTCCAAGCCCTCCAACACCTGAATGTCTTTTGCTTCGTAAGTTTTGCTCAATTGAGTTTCCTCCGTGGTGGTCTTTTTCCGTTGTAAATAACTTTGCCTTTTCGGCTTTTGCCCCGAACGCGCTACCGCGCAAATTTTCGGGCAAAGAACCGAATTTTGCCTGTTTGCAAAGGGCTGACCGTCCGTTGACGTCGCAGGCGCAAAGCCGCAAAAAAATGCGTTTTTTACACAAATTTATTATAGCACAAACGCCTTTACAACGCAAGAGATATTTTATATTTATTCAAATAAAAACAGTCAATTCAAGGTCAAAAAATGTTTATACAGAATAAATTGTATAAATATGAAAAAATTGAAATAAATATACGCAAGGTTCGTATATTTATGCAAAAAAGGGGCGCGTTTTGCCGAAAAACGCGCCGACTTACACAAAGGTGAACTTGATGTGCCGAGAGCTGTCGGCGAAAATATCTTCCGCGTCCATACGCAAAAAGCCTGCAAAACGCTTGGGCATTGTTACGCGGGTAAGGTTGTCGCACTTGGCAAACGCGCCTTTGGCAATCTTTTTGACGCTGCGGGGGATAACGACGGAAACAAGGCTTTTGCAACCGACAAAGGCGTCGGCGAGAATTTCCGTAACGGGGACGCCGCACGTCCACGAGGGCAGAGAGAGCGTTTTTGGGTCGTTGCAAAAACCGCTTACGGAGCAGGTTGCGCCGTCGGGGTTGTAGCGAAATTCAAGGCAACGTTCGCTTTCCTTTTTTTCAAGGCGATCTGCCTCTTCAAATACGATTTCGGCGTTAAAAAGGGCATTGTTACCCTCTCGGTCCACTTCTACGGCGCGCCATTGAGCGGGCGTTCCGTTGAAGAAAACCTTTTTGAGCGAGGCGCAGTTTTCAAACGCGCGCGAGGCTACGCTACGCAATCCGCCGTCGATAACTATCGAAGTTAGGTCACTGCAACCGCTGAACGCGCGGCGGGAAATTGTGCTTACGCGTTCGGGCAGGAAAATACTGCCGAGCGAGGCGCACCCCGCAAACGCTTCGGTGGGAACAAACGTTATCTTTTGGGGAATGTACACGTATTTGAGGCTTATGCAATCGGAAAAGACGTCGCGCCCGAGCGTAAGCAAACTTTCGGGCAGACACACGCTGTACAAATCGCTACAACGGGCAAACGCCTCGGGACCGACTTCTCTCACGCCCTGCCCGACGTACACCGTTTTGAGGTTGTAGCAATCGCGAAAAGCCCCCTCCTCTACGCGCGTTACGGGTAGCGAGGAGTACTGCGAGGGAATGGTTACGCAACCCTCGATATAGCGCGAATTAGCCGAAAGGGCGTAACTTACGCGGTCGCCGTTGTATCTGAAAACAAACAGCTTTTCCAGCTCTTCTTTGGTCAGACCGTCGTCGCGCGGCAACGTTTTTGCCACCGCCTCGAAAGCGTTGAGGGGAGCGTCCGTCGCGGAAACAATATCCGCCGTTTTGCTTGTGCTTTTTTCTGTCATTGTCGTCCTCCCGAGAGGTTACTTTTTCAAGCGCGCTGTTTTGCGCTCGGGTTTGGATTGTTCGCGCTGTTCGGGCGCGGCTTGGGGAGTTAGCCTGTCCAGCCACGCGAGAACGTCCGCGTACACCTCTTCCTTGTTGGTTTCGTTGAGTATTTCGTGGCGCGCCCCGTCGTAAAGGCGCGTAGTTACGTCCTTTACGCCCACCTTGTCGGCGTAGAACTTGGCAAGTTTTTTTACCCCTTTGCCGTAGTTGCCGACGGGATCGTCTGCGCCCGAGATGATGAGCAGGGGCTTGTCTTTGTCTATTTCGCCGTAGAACTCGCGCTTGTACAGCTTGGAAATGCCCGCCATAAAACTGCGATAAAAGTTTGCCGAGCAGGTAAAGCCGCAGTTGTCGTCGGAGTTGTACTTGGCTACTTCCTTTTCGTCGCGGTTGAGCCAAGCGTTTTTGCCGTGAAAACGCTTTTCGTACGAGGTAAAGGACAGCTTGACTATCAAATCCGCGGGGTAGCGTCCGCCCTTGTTACGGCACATAGCCCGCGCCACCACTCCGCACGCGGTGAAGCTAAGCCCCTTGATGTAGTTGGAGCCGCACAGCACAAAACCGTCCGCGTCGGGGTGCGCCTCGATAACGGCTTGCGTAACAAAACTGCCGTAGCTATGCCCCATAACGTACAGGGGCAGGGAGTACTTTTTGCGGCAGTAGTCTATTATCGCCAACTGATCGTTGACGTTGTTGCCGAACATATCCCCCTCTTCGTAGCCGAGGCTGTCCTTTTCGGCGGTAAGCCCGTGTCCGCGGTGGTCGTTCATTACGACGATGTAGCCGTGCGCATTGAGAAATTGCGCAAAACCGTCGTATCTTGCGGAGTGTTCCGCCATTCCGTGCGCTATCTTGACAACGCCTTTGGGGTGAGCGACGTCCTCCCAAGTGTACAGTTGCACTTCTTTGCCGTCGTGAGATACAAATCGCGTAAGTTTCATAATCGCGCCCCTTGCAGATATTTGTAACAATATTATAAACCTTTTGCGCAAATTGTCAACAACCGACAAGCGCAAATCGCCTCTCCGCCCGAAAGCGAAAAACGGGTAAACTTTGACGATTTCCGTCAAAAAAACAGTTCGCACAGCTCCGCTCACAGAAAAAACGTCCGCCCGCCTTTACAGCAGAGAACGGTAGTCGCTCATACCGTACAGCACCCTGACTACCTGAATTTCATCTCCCCTTACGCGGAAAAACGCTATGTAATTGTTGACAATAAGTTTGCGCAAAGTTTTGTCGGCGACGTATTCGTTGTTGACAAGCGGACAGCTTTCGGGAAAGGCGCGCACGGCGGCAAACGCCTTTTCAAAGTCCTCTATCAAGCCGATAGCCGCAGTTGGATTTTTCAAATTTTCGGAAACGTACGCGAAGATTGCGTCCATATCCGATTGCGCCAAAGGGAAAATTTTCAAACGATGGTCAGCCGCCATATTTGCGCCTCATCGAATCCAAAAATTCCTTTCCGTCGGCGGGTTCGGCTCCGCGCTCCGCCTCTTCCAGACCCGCATTGATAAGAGCCGCCGCCTGCATTTTGGCAAACATCTCCTCGTAGAGCTTTACGCTCATCATAACCGCTTCGCCGTAGCCGTTTTTCGTTATCACGATGGGAACGGGACTTTCCCGACAGGTTTTGATTATGTTAGATGTGTTTTTGAGTTCGTTTACAGGCAAAATTTTAGGTAAAGGCAACGTCATAATATTCCTCCCGAAAAAATTGTGTACTTATTGTGGTACTATTATACCATAATATATGCCCAACGTCAACCCCTCGCGCCGCTTTTGTCCGTTGCGGTAACGCAAAAATCGGAGAAAAGGAGCTTGCAGGCGAATACGCGCAAAAAATTTGATAAAAGGGCGGTTTTGCGCATACACTAAACCTATGAAGATAGTTTTTACGGGAGGCGGAACGGCAGGACACGTTACGCCCAACATCGCGCTGATAAACAAACTGCGCGGCGAAGAAATTTACTATGTAGGCACAAACGGTATGGAAAAACAGCTCGTCGCGCCGTTACTTTCGGGAGATGTGCGCGAGTACTGCGAAATAAGCGCGTTCAAACTGCAACGCAAAGCAACGCTGTCCAATCTGCTGTTGCCCGCCCGTCTTGTAAAGAGCGTGCGCGAGGCAAAACGCCACCTCAAACGCATACGCCCCGACGTCGTGTTCAGCAAGGGCGGCTACGTGGGTCTGCCCGTTACCGTCGCCGCCAAGCAACTGCATATACCCACCGTGATACACGAAAGCGATATGAGCGCGGGGCTTGCCAACAAAATTGCCTCTGTTTTTGCCACAAAATATTTGGCGGCGTTCCCCACCGTGAAACGCGCCGAACCCGTCGGGCTTGTGGTGCGCGAAGAGATTTTGCACGGCGACAGAAAACGCGGGCTTGCCGCTATGGGCTTTGACGGGAGCAAACCCGTCCTGCTTGTGACGGGCGGAAGCCTTGGGGCAAAGGCTCTCAACGACGCGGTGAAAGGCTGTCCCGCGCTGGCAAAAACGTTCGATATTTTTGTCGTGTGCGGCAAAAACAAGCTGACGGGGTGCGATTTTCTGCACGAAACGGAATTCGCCGCAAATATGAACGACCTGCTTGCGGCGGCGGACGTGTGCCTCACTCGGGCAGGAGCCAACACTCTTGCGGAGCTTACTCTTGCGCGGGTACCCTTTGCGGCGGTCCCCCTTGCCAAGCAGTCGCGCGGCGAACAACTGCAAAACGCCCGATGGTTTTGCGAGAGGGGTTGCGGCGTACTGCTACGCGAAGAGGACCTCGAAAAAAAGCTCCTGCCCGTTCTCACCGCCCTGTGGAACAACCGCACCGCTTTTGCCGCCAAACAACGCGCCCGCCAAGACCTTTACGGTACGGATAAAGTCGTCCAAATAATAAAAGACTGCGCCCGACATTAGCCGAGCGCGTTTTTAATTCAAAAAGTTTTCGATAAATTGTTTTGTAAAATTTTTCAATACTTGTCGTCGTAAGGAGTATCGGCATAGCCTCGTTCGCGCAGACGTTCGACTTTTTTATCGAGGCGTTTTTTCCAAAAGTTGCAAAACCACTGTTTTTTGCCGTACAACTTTACCAAAGTGGGACTAATTGCGTAGTAAACTTTGATAAAAATTCTGCCAAACGGGTTGCTATCCAATTTGTAGTCGCGATAACGTCTTAAAACCCACACTTCGGGGCAATCGTAACTGCCGTAAACTGCGGTAGCTATATAGCAACCGCCGGAAGAACCGCTTGAAGAATGGCTTTGTGCATTGGATTTGTCATAACGCAATCTACTGTTTGGACAATATTTTTTCACTAAATTGTAGATGTCTTTATTACAAGTATATGTGTCAACATCGCCTGAGATTCCGTTTTCTAACAATAATTTTACCATTTCATAATTTTCGTCCCGGATTGGTTGTCTTATAATGTCATAATGCGAATGACGCTTTTCTCCGTTTTCCGTATTCTCATATGTAGTATCATAGGAAGTAGGAAAAACCAACGCTATTACAAACTTAAACCCAAGTTTCTTGTTCTTTACAACTAATTCCTTTAATATCCAATAGAGATGCTCGTCGTCGTATGCGATCAATTCAAACGCTTTTTTTAACCACTGCACCTGTTCAAACGCTTTTTTTAACCACTGCACCTGTTGCTTATCGGCGGTTTCAAGCCAAGCAATCGCCCTGCCGAAAAATTCTTCCGATTGATTTTCCAAATGTTGCATATGCATTACAATTTCGCCCAAAATGTTTCCCGTCTTTTCAAAAAATACCATACCGAAGTACGGAAATGTATCCCAAACAACATTTTTAGTTATTGTTAAATCTTTTGTATATATATCTTTCCACTCTTCAAGCATAAATTGTAATTTTTCAAAATCGGTGGAATAAACAGGGTCGATTGTATTCCAAAAACGATCGACTATCTCCCGACGTAAATTCTCCGACTCGCTATCCTTATAGCACAATATAAGAGCTAAGCAGGCATTATTATGTTCCGTGCTAAGCAACTCTTTTTCAAGTTGCTCGTCCAGCACGCAATTTTTCCTCATAAAGTCAATCAAGTTGTTTTTTACTGTAAATACTCTCTCATACGTTTCAGAAGATGCGTATCTGGAAACATCTGCAATATTTGGCGTTTCCTTAAATACAGTTTTTACAAACTTATCCAACTCTTCATCTAACGGCAAATTTTGGGACAGCTTGCCCAATATGTACTTTACTGCTTTGCAAAAATATTCATAATCATAATCATCACTATCACGATATTTTGCGCTATAAAAATAGGCTTCCAAACTTTCGGGAGAAATTTTCAATATTTCCTCGTAGTACTTCTTGGCATTTTCTTCGTCATCTGTGTCACGCGCTCTGCGGGCAAGAGTGTACAAATTGTTCAATTGAACGGAATTGTCAACATTGACGGTACCCGTAACTTCAACTTTACCCTCCACCTCTACCATCATTTTCTTGGCTTCTTCGATAGAATACTTACAGCCGCAACTTTGACATACAAAAAGACCATCTTGTTTGATAATATCCGTACTACCGCACATCTCGCATACAATTTGTTTCATCTGGACAATCTCCTTTTTTAACTTTTTTGTTTGTACGCTTTGCAACGTATATTGCGTTCCTCCACTTGCCGAATAAGAGTTTTCGCGTGTTCGGTAGCGGCGGGCAAATCGTTGTTGTCAATGTCGATTGAAAATTGCGAAAGCAACTTTCCGATTTTTTCTTCAATGGGTTGCAACCGCACGTCCGAAACGGGATCGCTGTAACGCAACGCTTCGTAAACGTTTTTGGACAGTGCTTTGAGTTGCTCGGTGGCGGCACGGGACATTATCACTTCCGCATCGACCGTTGCCTGACGTATAAAACTGTCCAAAACGGCAAGCTGTTTGGAAAGGAACGCCGACACGACAGTCAAAATTCCGAACAGCGCGACGACGAGTGCGCCCACCCAAGAGGGTAAAGACCTAACTGCGCAAAAGGCGGTTGCCACCGAAACGGATATTGCAGAGGAAACGTATCCTACGCCACGCGGAGATAGAATGTTGAAGAGTTTTTTGTCGCAGTTTTTATCTGCAACGACCACTACGACCGTTTGAATTGCAAGTAACGTTACCGTCGCAACGAAACAAACCCAAAATTGAACGTCGAATTGCGAAAAGACCAAAGACAACGCCGCAAACAATGCCACGGCTACGCTATTGACTACACAGTAGATTTTGTTTTGAAATTTCATATTTGTACTCCTTTACAATTTTGTACCGCAATTCGGGCAAAATTTTGCATTTTTCACTTCCGTGCCGCATTTTGAACACGTTTCGATGAGCGGCGCGCCGCACTCGGGACAAAATTTGCCCTTAGTTACGTAGTTGCCGCAATTGCGACAAAGAGTTTTACCAACGCTTTCGGAAGCGGCACTTTGTTGAACGTCGAACTCTCTTTCCTGTTGATAGGTGTACCCCTCCGTTTCGCGCTTTTTTGCGTTCGCCTGCGAAAGAATTATCGTTTTTTGCGCCTCGGTATTTGCGTCTATTACGCCTACTTGTTGTCTGAGTTGCGCTTCGGCAATATCCGTATGCTTTCTGTAATTGAGTTCCTTGAACTTTTCGTATTGAGGATCGCCGTCGGGTTTTAGCACCGTTGTTATGAGAAAACGTTCCAAAGCAACGCCGTAATCTTCAAATACGGGTTTGAGCTGTCGCAAAAGTTCTGCGGAAAGATCCAACAATTTGACGTCTATTTCAAAGATATTGATAGATTGCGCCTTGATAGTTTGCGCCAACGTCACTTTGAGGTGCGTTACAAGAATACCCTTGAAATATTGCATAAGTTTTGCCTGCGTGAGTTCCGTTTCCGTACCGACGAGTTTAACCAACAACTTGCGCGAATTGTCCACACGCAACGACATTTCGCCGCAAGCACCCAAACTTACGGGAAAACCGTAGACGGGTTCCAAATACTGTACCTTGCTGTCCGTACCCCATTTAACTCCCATTTGTTCCGTTTTGTTTACAAAGTAAACCTCGGCGTGATATGGTTTTCCCTCGGGCGTTTTGGAATTTAACTTTGGCAAACAATCTGCCGACAGGGTGTAACGCCCCGCGCCGAACAAATCTAACGCCTCGCCGTTGAGAAAGAATATCGCTTCTTGCGATTCGTGTACGACGAGTTGCGTGCCGTCCTCGAAATTTTCCGTAGGGTGTTTCCAAACAAACACGGAGTTGTCGCCTTCATACTGTAACAATGTGTTCAAAATAAACCTCCTTTGTGCAACAAAAAAAGCGTGCTCCAAATTTGGAACACGCCGCACAAGTATCCCAAATTTGTTGCCGCAAACTCAATACGATAAGACTCCGTATGAAAGGATACTCTATGCCTGTTTGCATTGAGTCCTATCGTATAATATTGAGTTGCGGCAGATTGATTTTAACATATTGTGAGGAGATTTGCAAGAATAAATAACAAATATCTAACAAAAAACAAAAAATGCAAAAAAAAACGGATCTTGACAACCGCAGATAAGCTACGGCGCAAAACCCGTTACCCGTTTTACTTGGCGGGTCAGTCGTCCTCGTTTACTTGGGCTATGCGTTGGCAAGCCTCTATCACGGCTTGGCGCAAACGGCGGGGTTTTTCCACGCGCACGCCCGCGCCCAACGACAAAATTTTGTTTACTAACATCTCGTCGTAGGGCAAAGTTGCCTTGGCAAGAAAGTTTTCGCCCATCTTTACCACCGCGCTTACGCCCAACCACTCTTCGCAGGCGGATAACGCGCTGCTGTCCACCGATAGCAGTACCTCGCACATCTCCTTGCCTTTCAACACGTCCGTCTTGATTACGCTGCTGTCCACGCCGTCGTAACTTCTGCCGCTGAACCTGTCGCCCACTTCCAACTTGACTATGCGCGACACTTTGAAATATCTGAAATCTCTGCGCAGACGGCAAAAACTGTACACGTACCACGCCCCGTCTTTCAAAATGAGGCAATACGGCTCTATCACGCGAACGGAGTCCTCGCCGTCCTTGGAGTGGTACTCGATGTGGCACAGCTTCTTTTGCGCGATGGCTTCCGAAACGGTGTTGACAAGCTCTCCCAAAACGCTGTCGCCGCCGTCCACGATGAATTGATCGCTTTTCAGCACCGTTGCGTTGTGAGCGCGGTTAAGCCCCGAAAGTTTGAGCAAGGCTTGCTTTGTTACGTCGTCTTGCAGGGTGGAACTTTGCAAACCGAACACAAGACGCTCGTACTCCTCGGGGGTAAAATAGGTGGCTTTCAATTTGTAGTTTTCGATAATGCGCCAACCGCCGGCGCGCCCCTGAACGCTTTCTATCGGAACGCCGCTTTCGGACAAAACGTTGATGTACCGATAGACGGAACGGGCGGAAATCTCGTACTTTTTGGTGAGGTCGGAGGCGGAAACCAACCCGTCCGCCGACAATAACGTGGAAAGGATCCCCACCAACACGGGTACTTGCATATTTTTACCTCTGCCTAAATATATTACAAACACAACGCGAATTTACACTCAATGTACGCCGCGCTTTGAAAACGGTTTGTACAACGATTATAAAACACTGACAAATAGTTGTCAAGTTTTTGCAAAAAATAATTAAAATTTTTACACAACACTGCCAAATAGTTGGCACATATAGTGTGATATAATATAGCTACAAAACGCAACGGAGGGGAAAATGAAATACGACTGCGCCGACGAATTCGATATGAGCGAAATTTTTGCCAAGCTGACTAGCGCAAGCAAGCCTATGCAGGTGGCGGCAAAGGATTTTTTTGTCCGCGAAGAATTTACCTTGCAGGACTTGCGCAAGGCGTTGCAACGGGTGACGGCGAACAAATAGGTTTTACTTTTTACGTCCGCCGCCGTCGAGAACGGAGGACTCAAAGGCGTAGAGGAAACTTTGCGCTTTGAGATAGTCGGCTACGGCTTGCTTTGTCAACGCCTCGCCGAAATCCGCGCGGGAAAAGGCGTTTTGCCACAGCCCGTAGGAAAGCGAGCCGGGGATAGAGTTGATTTCGTTGACGTACAGTTTGCCGCTTGCGTTGTCGTACAAAAAGTCTACCCTTATCACGCCGCCGAAACCCAACTTTTCGTAGATCTCCGTCGCAAGACGGGATACCTCCTTTTTCAGGTCCTCCGACACTTTGTCGGAGGGCTTTTGAAAAGCGGAGTTTTGGATATATTTATCCGCAAAGGTCAACAGCTCGTTAGCCGTTACGGGGCGGTCTACGTCGCTTGCAAGCACCTTGCCGTCCGCGCGCAAAACGGAGCAGTTAAGCTCGGTAAAGTCGGTAAGAGCCTCCTCCACCAACGCTTTGTCGCAGTAGGTAAAGGCGTTGCTCAACGCCGCTTTAAGTTGTTCTTCGCCGTGCGCCACCGATACTCCTATGCTGGAACCGAGCAACGCGGGTTTCACTATCAACGGATAGCGCAAATCTCCCGTCGAGAAAGTTTCGGCGTGTTCTTTTTTGACGGAAACGCCCCTCAAAACGGGAAAGCCCATTTGAGAAAGCACCGTTTTGGACAGAGTTTTGTCCATTGCCACGGCGGACGGGGCAATATCCGAACCGACGAGGGGTATTCCGCACAGCTTGCACAGCGCGGCAACGCAACCGTCCTCGCCGTTTACGCCGTGACAGCAATTTACGGCGACGTCCACGTGTATTTTTTTCATACGACCGCCGTGAAAAACGCCTATCGCGCCCTCTCCCGTCAAAAAAACCGCTCGGTTTTTGAGAGGGTTGCGCAAATGCGCGCGGGGAGTCCAATTGTTGCCAACCAAGTAGGCGCGATTGTCCTTTGCGAGGTAAACGCTCAATTGTCTGCCCGTAAAGTAGCCTTTGGCAAGGCACGCCGTTATCACGGAAACGTCGTGTTCGCAACTCTTTCCGCCGTAAATTATCGCCACAACTCGTTGATTTTGAGTTTTTTTCATACCGTTACTTCCTTTATTTATGTTACAGCCCCGCAACGTCGGGCAGATCGTTTTGAAAGAGCAACAAACCGTCGCGCGCGTAGGGCAACGCCGCTTGTACCGCCTCGTTGAGATTGCGCGCAAACAGCACTTTACAATTTGTCCGAGCAAGCCCCGCCGAAAGATATTTGGCGTTTTTGCCCAACACCACCGCCGCGCCGCAACTGTTTCCCAACAGCTCGCCGCACATCTCGTTGAGCCGCCTGCGTTCGCGACCGCACTCCGCAAGCCCCTGCGTTATCACCGCCTTGTGACAGGAAAATTTGTTAAGGGTGGCGCAACAGCTTTGCACCCCGACGATACTGCCGTTGTAGCTGTCGTCCAAAATGCGACAAGTTGCGCCGCTCAATATCTGCAAGCGGTGAGGCGTTTGCTTTACGCGCGGCGCGTTGAGTTGAACTTCGTTCAGGCTTTGCCCCAAACACGCCGCTATCGACAAACACATTGCAAACGTATCGGCAACGTAGTCGGATATTTGCGGCAAATGCACCGTTGCCCGCTCGCCGTTGAACAGGACGGAAAGAGTCGTTCCGTCGAAATCGACCTTTTCGACGGTCAATTCCGTATCTTGGTAGGACAGCCTTTTGCCGCACGTCCCCGCCGAAAGAAAGGAGCGCGCGTATTCGTCCTTTTCGTTGAGTACGCATACGCCGTCGCTCGGGAGGTTTTCCGCCAATTCTCTCTTGGCGGCGATAACCTGCGAAAACGTTTTGAAAGTGGAAAGGTGCTGTGCGCACACGCCCGTCACTACGCCGTACTTGGGCGGATAGAGCTTGCACAACTCGGCAATATCTCCGCGGCGGCGCGCGCCGAACTCCAACACGAGATAGCGCACCCCACCCAGATCCGTTTTGTTGACAAACGCCGCAATGCCGAGAGGCGTGTTGCAACTGCCCGACGGCGCGGCGCAATCGTTAAGCAGGGCGGAAAGCATATCCTTTACGGAAGTTTTGCCGTAACTACCCGTGACGGCTATGACCGTTGTTCCGCTATCGCGCAGTTTTTGCGAGGCAAGCCTGACGTATCGGCGGTTGATGAGCGTATCCAAGGGCAGACATATCGCCCACGCCGCAAGAACGGTTACGGGCAACAGCCACACCCACCAACTCGGGTTTACCAACGCGCAAAGCAGGGCGAGGATAACGGCTTCTGCCGCGAACATTCGCAACACGCGCTTGGTGAGTTTGAGCGGACACTTGCGCTTGACAAGCCCCCAACCCAATGCCGTAGCAAAAAACAACCCCGCGTTTACGTAGAGGGCGCACGGCACAAAAACGTCCAACAGCACAGCGACTGCCTGCACCGCCGCAAGAAACAGGTAGTACGGCGACAAAAACACCTTTGCGTAGCCGCGTTGAGGACGGTAACTTGCCGCCTGCAACACTCTGAAACACTCCGCGGAAGCCGCCGTCAGGAATATCGCGTCCAAAAGGGAAAATAATGTTTTCACTTACTCCACCAAGTTGTGTACCGTTTGGGCAAAAGCACGAGGATTGCGGAAAAAGGCAAAGTGATCGCCGTCGATCTCCGCCAAATCGCTGTTTTTGAGCAGTTTGTGCAACCTCTGCGCTTGCGAAAGCGGGGTTTGAGCGTCCTCGCGCCCGTTGACTATCAGCGCGTAGCAACGCGTTTTCCGCGCGCAAGGGGCAAGGTTTTCCTTTATCACTTTGAGGAAAGTGGCGCGCATTTCGGGCGGACAGGCTTTCCAATCGGCAGAGGCGCGAGAGGCGTTTGCCTTGCCGAAACGTTTTTGAATTTTGTATATCCTTTCTTTCAGCCAACGCTTGGGTGAAAAGGGGCGCAGACCCGCAGGCGCGACTAACAACATCTGCTCTACGCACTCGGGGTGAACGGCGGCAAGTTTCAACGCCACCCGACAGCCGAAGCTATGCCCTACAACCGTTACGCGGCGCAGACTTTCGCTTTGCAAAAAGGCGAAAACGTCCTCGGCGTAGTCGGCTACCGACCAACCGTCTTGGGGCGGAGGCGGACTTTTGCCGAAACCGCGCATATCCAACAGATAGTTGGAAAAATCGGGCAAATATTTTACGACGGGCGCAAACACCTCACCGTCGCAACCCCAGCCGTGCAGCCACACAACGGGCTTGCCGCAACCGCACCGAACGAAATGCAACAACTTACCTCTCGGACTATCTTATGTAACTTGTCGGCGCAAAGTGACAAATCGCGACTATTTTCGCGATAAATTCATTGGAAAAACTTCAAAGCTCTTTCCGCCGATATTTGCCCAAAAAGCCGAAAACCAATATGTTTATAACATAAAAAGTATATTATGTCTGAAATAGTACTATATAAAACGACAAAATTCGACGTAATAAAGCAAAAAACCCTTTGTGTTGACACAGAGGGAATTATAACAATATATAGCTTGTTTTTCAAGATCGAAACTCATCAGTCACCTATCGGTGACGACTGCGTTGGGGCATTAGAAAAGCCCCAACTTGTCCGCGCGGATTGCAGGTAGACTACTTGCTTTTCAGGTCGAAACTCATCAGTCACTTGCAGTGACAGCTTCTCTTGCGTCCCCAAGAGAAGCCTAATAAGCGGTTGCCGAACTGCTCCCTGCGGACAAAGTTTGTCAAAACATAGAATAACTTTATACATAGTTATTTACTTTATCCCTGCGGACAGGGGCGGGCGGGGACGAAATGTTCGGGCGTTTACGCCCGTCCTCAACTTGCGGCAACGCCGCAAACTTCACACGCCGCAAGGCATACTTCACTGTGCGATAGCACAACTTCACTTTGCGCATAGCGCAAAACTTCACTGTCCTCAGGCGATAGTCTTGTGTTTTGTCGGCACTTCTCTATCTTGTAAGTTGTTTTAGCATTGTGTAGGCGTCGCGCGTGGGGAAACGCTTGGTGCGCCTGTAAAAATCGCGGCGAGTGCCGACAACCTCGAAACCGCATTTTTTGTACAGCTCCACCGCTTCGACGTTGGCTGTGTTCACTTCCAACTCTATCCTTTCGCACCCCTGCACCTTGGAAAAGTCGGCGACGGTTTCCAACAGTCTTGTGCCGATACCGCGTCGGCGGTACTGCGGAAGCACGGCGACGTTGCAAATCTGAGCTTCTTCGTACATTATGCGTACGCACACGTAGCCCACTATCGTTTCGCCGTCCGTTTCGCCGAACAGGTGCGAAAACTCGTTTTGGTATTCTCCGATAATATTGTTGACCGTCCACGCCTCTTTGCCGAAACACGCCTTTTCTATCTTGTTGAGCTGAAACACGGTGGGCATTGAAAATTGCAATTTTGTTATCATTTAAGGTTCTCCTCCGCCTGCGAACGGCGTATGTACAGCGGAGTAAGTCCGCCGTCGAAACGTTGTTCGGAAAAACTTTTGCGCACCAACGTCACCGCTCCGTCCAAGTAGTCGCAAGCGTTGCCTCTGCCCGCGCCGACAGCTCTTTCGTCGTCGTAGGGAACAAGGCAAGGCAAGGTGCCGACGGCGTAATCGGCAAAGTAGTAGCCGTTGCCCGCGTCCACAACGGCTTTGCCCGCATTGCCGCACGCTTTTGAACAGGCAATGGCTTGCAGACAGTTGACTGCAATGTACGGGCGAGGTACCGCCGTTGCGTACCCCTTTACCGTAGAAACGCCAATGCGTATGCCCGTAAAACTGCCCGGTCCTATCGCGCAGGCGTATGCGTCCAAGTCGGAAAAGGTAACGCCCGCTTGCGTAAGCACTTCTTGCACCTTTTGACAGAGCAATTCGCTGTGCTTGCGTTGAGAGTCGCGGCAGGTGACGGCAAACGTTCGATCTTCCGTTATCAACGCGGCAACAAGGTCGGGGGTGGTTGTGTCTACAAAAAGAATTTTCATTGCGAAACCGTTATGCGGCGGGTGCTGTCGCCCAACTTGTCCAATTGCACCGTTATGCAACGAGGCGGCAACAGATCGGCGACGTTTTCGCTCCACTCTATCGCCGCAACGGCGGTTTTGTCGAAAAACAGTTCGTCCAGCCCGAGCATTTCCACCTCTTCGCTGTTTTCTATGCGGTAAAAATCGAAATGATTTAGTTTGAGCCTGCCAACGTACTCGTTGTGCAACGCGAACGTGGGACTCGTAACCTCTTCCTCAATTCCCAATCCGCGCGCAAGCCCCTTTACGAAATGCGTTTTGCCCGCGCCGAGTTCGCCCACAAGCAAAAGCACTTCGCCGCCGCGCAAAGACTGCGCAAAACTGCTTGCAAAAACTTCCGTTTCCTGCGCCGATTGAGTTGTTTGTACCAAAGTTTTCATCGGATATATTGTACAACAAATCTTGCATATTTGCAAGCGTTAGGGCAACACGGCGCAAGCTCTTTGTAAAAAGCCGCCCCCTGACAGCGAGGCAAAAAACGCCCCACGGCAAACTACCGAGGAGCGTTAAAGATAAACGGGTCAATTTTTCAATTCTTTAAGTTTTTTTTCATCGAGTTCATATCTGCAACGAGTTTTTGGCTACCTGTATCGATTTTGTCGGAAAGAGCTTTTTGCAACTCTTTGTTGGAAATCACCTGCGCCGCCAAACTTGCCTCTACCGCTTCCGTGTTGGCAATAATATTTTCATTTATCGTGTTTAATGCCGACATCATTTGCGAATGCTGTACCGACAATTGCTGACTCAAAACATCAAAACAACTTGCCATTAACTTTCCCAGATTAAAAGCGGCTTCGCGAATTTGATTGCTAACCATAATCGCCGCTTGTCGAATTGCGCCTACGATTTCGTCCGTTTGACGTTGACGGTCATATTGTATCAACGCCTCTTTGAGGTCATCGGCTCTGCCCGTAGATAGGTAGTAAATCAACAGGTCGATATTTGCCCAATCGCTTTGCGACAATATGGGCGTATATTGGGCGTTCAATGCGTTTCGCATTTCGTCGGCAAGCAATATCGCGGGGTGTGCATTTTCTGCATAAGACTGAATTGCTTCTACCATATTTTTTTCTTTATACTCGCTTAGTTGTCTTTCCAAAGATTTCAACCTACTCTTTTGTTCGTTCAGGCGTTTGTTCTCGTCGGCAATGTACCTATCATATTCCCTTTCTAAATCGCTATATTTTTGCGACAGTCGTTTGTTTAATTTATTGTTTTTTACTTTATAATTTAAGCCCACAATCAAACCTACTAACGAAACATCAATGACTAAACCCACAACAACTCCGAGAACGGCCGTTACCGTTAAAGGTCCCAAGAGAAAAGCTGAAACGCTCATTAGCGCGGGTGCAAAAATAAAAAACAAAGCAATTGTCAAAGCAATAGTATTTTTTTTGCTAGGACGTTGTTCATCTATTTCACTTCGACACGAGGCTTTCTTATCTTTTAATTCGTCCGGCAAAACAACTGTAATATTGTAATTTGTAGAATTGATTTGATTGTTCAATACTTTAATTTCCGATTTACATTTGTCGATTTCCGCCATTACGCCGTCGATTTGTTTTTGTTGACTGTCCACAATATCTTTCTGCTTCGATATTACGGACAACCCCGCGCGCAAAGTGTACAAATTTGCTACAAGCTCCTCTTTTCCCATATTTTTTTCCTCCTGTAATAAAAAAGTGCGGCAACCGAAGCTGTCGCACAAAAAACGCAACTCCGATTGTTACCACACAACCATACTTGTCAAAACGCATAAGCATGTGGAGCGCATTTTTTCATATAGAAAAAATCGCTTACGCGTTATGACATAAATATTAAGTTGGCTGTGTGGTAGCTTTATTGTAACATAACGGCGCGGCAATGTCAATGACAAAATTTGACGTAAAATAAGAAAATTGAAAACGACTTGCAAAAAAGCGATGTCTTGCCGCTGTGGGTGCAAAAAATCGGTGAGAAATGTTAGGGTATGAAAAATTAGAAAGCAAAAGACGACTTCTATATCAATTGGGAATTTTTTGCAAAATATAACTTGCTTTTCAGGTCGAAACTCATTCGTCCAAACTTGTCGCCAATATTCCTCTTCCACCGCCTAACGGCGGTCCCCCTTCCCCGTAGGTTCGCATTGCTCGCCGACGGGGACGGTCTTTGGGGAACACGCCATACGGCGGTCCCGACTGCGTTGGGGCGTTAGAAAAGCCCCAACTTGCCCGCGCAGATTGCAGGTAGGTTACAGTGTATAGAATTATTCAAACTTTTGGTAAGTTTTGCCCGTAGGTAGCAAGTCGGGAACAGTAAAAAAAGTCTTCTCTTGACGACGCAAGAGAAGGGGGACCGCCATAAGGCGGTGGTTGAGTTTCGACCTGAAAAGTAAGCTATATATTGTTAAAATTCCATCTGTGTCAACATATAGTTTTGTTATGGGTAATAGCAATATACAATTTGTTTCGGTAGTCGAAACTCATCAGTCACTTGCAGTGCCGACTGCGTTGGGGCGTTAGAAAAGCCCCAACTTGCCCGCGCTCACGGCAAAGTGTCCACAGGACACGTTTGCTTTGCGTGGCGCGCTCTTGCGTCGTAAAGGGAAGCCCTATACGCGGTTGCAAACTTATTTCCTACGGACAGGGGTGGGCGGTCGGGGACCTTGTGACACAGGGAGCGAGGGGTGTTCGACCAAAAATAATCTGCAACGAGGGAGGCGAGGGGATATAACTTGTTTCGGTAGTCGAAACTCATCAGTCACCTAACGGTGACGACTGCGTTGGGGCGTTAGAAAAGCCCCAACTTGCCCGCGCTCACGGCAAAGTGTCCACAGGACACATTTGCTTTGCGTGGCGCGCTCTTTTGTCGTAAAGGGAAGCCCTATACGCGGTTGCAAACCTACTCCCTGCGGACAGGGGTGGGCGGTCGGGGACCTTGTAACACAGGGAGCGAGGGTGTTCGACCAAAAATAATCTGCAACGAGGGTGGCGTGAGTTTATCTTTTTGTTGGGGCTGGTGAGCGTGTTTGCCGCAAAATAATCTGCAACGAGGGTGGCGAGGGGATATAACTTGTTTCGGTAGTCGAAACTCATCAGTCACCTATCGGTGACGACTGCGTTGGGGCGTTAGAAAAGCCCCAACTTTCCCGCGCAGATTGCAGGTAGTCTACTTGCTTTTCAGGTCGAAACTCATCAGTCACCTATCGGTGCCAGCTTCCCTTTCGTCGTAAAGGGAAGCCATATACGCGGTTGCAAACCTACTTCCTGCGGACAGGGGCGGGCGGTCGGGGAGTGGAACGGCGGGGGCAATTGATTGCCCCGTCCTCAACTTGCGGCAACGCCGCAAACTTCACAATTGAACTTAACTTGCCGCACAGCGGCAAACTTCACTTTACTCGGGTGCGTCGTCCGATTGCGTGTCGGCAGTCGGGGCGGGATTTTTGTCTTTACGGGCGGGTTTGCGGCGGTCGGGGTCTACCTGCCAATGCAACGCGCGGGAGAGAGGTTTGTAGAGTACAAAGGTCAGCACGCAGGTGACGGCGGTTTTTATCACGTTGAAAAGCAACGTCCACCACAGCGCGGGGTACATCACTTCGGGTTGGTTCATTCCGTAGACGGGTAGCAAAATAAATTGATTGCACAGCCACATCGCCCCGCAAAACAGCAAACTGCTAACGCCCAAGGCAAGGATCGCGCCCTTTTTGTTACGGCGTATCTTGTAGATCAAGCCCGCCACAACGGCGTACACGGTGCCGCTAATGAAGTTGGAAAGCGGTCCCACCAAGTTGGTGCTTGTACCCGAAATAAGCAGTTTTACCACGATTTTGACGGTGTTCACCACCGCGCCGCTGACGGGTCCGTACATAAACGCCGCAAGCAGCGTGGGTACGTCGGAGAAGTTCATTTCCAACCACGGCGTTGCGGGGAAGAGCGGAAACTCCAAGTACAGCAACGCCACGCCCAAAGCGGAAAACAACGCGATTTTGGTAAGGTAGAACACCGAACCGAACGTTGCTTCGCGCTTGGTGCGCTTTTTTGCGGGAGGGAGTTTGCCCTTTTTGGAAGCTATGAGCATATAGGCGATAACGCCCAACTCCAACAAAATGATAACTCCCAAAATGGTAATGATAAGAACGGCTTTTTGATTGAAACACAACAAGTTTGTCACAACAGATACCTCCTTTTCCTTTTTTCGGCGACGTATCTATGGAACGTTACTCCCCAACGCTTTTGCGACAAACGCGGTTTCTGCGAGAAAGGCGACGAACTTGCCCCATCAGGGGCAGGTTGCATATTGACCGAACCACTTGCGTGTGGTCGGGGCTCACCATAGAGCAAAAAAAACGCGCCCGCAAAGCATTGAGGCGCAAATACACAAAGTATTCATTCTTTTCTCATCCGGACTGTACCGTCGGCTCGGGAATTTCACCCGATCGGCGCGTGCGATTACGCAAGCGTTCATAGGCTGTACTATCGGTGTGGAATTGCACCACGCCCCAAAGAATTTGTTGTTGTAATAAAATTTTAGCACACTGCGGCAAATCGCGCAACGGTTTTGCGGCAATATTCGGCAATTTCTTGGATTTTGCCCTCGCAAACGCTACCGCAAAAGAAAAATCACTTGGCGTACATAGAGTACACAATACGCAAAACAAGCCGTTGCGGCAAAACTTTGGCAAGAACGCACAGCAATTTGTAGCTAAACCCTATCGCGGAACAGGGCTTGACGCGCTTTTTCAGGCATTGCTTGCAAATATATTTACCCGCCACTTTCGCCTGCATACCGTGCTTTTCGTCCCGCTCCATCACCGATACCGAACGGGAAATACGTCCGCCGTACTCCTCGTCGCCCAATTCGGATTTCTTCCGCGCGGCAGTAAAGCCCGTGCAAATATCCCCCGGCATAACGGCGGTTACGCCTATGCCGTAGGGGCGCAATTCGTTGCTCAACGCCGCGCCATACGCGTTGAGAGCGGCTTTGCTTGCAGAATAGTACGTCTGAAAAGGTATTGCAATGGCTCCCGCAACCGAACTGACGATAACAACTCTGCCCCGCCTGTTTCTACGCATAAAGGGCAACGCCGCTTTGACGGCGTTTACTACGCCGAAAAAGTTTACGTCAAATTGTTTTTTTGCGTCGGCAAGTTCGGTAAACTCCACCGCGCCCGAAATCCCGAAGCCCGCATTGCACACCAAAATATCTATCTGACCCTCGTTTGCAATCACTTCGTTTATTGCGGCAAGTACCGCGCTTTCGTCCGTGACGTCGCAGACGATGTGGCGCGCGCTGTGCGTTACTTGCGCGCGACGGCTCAATTCGTAGACGGTAACGCCGCAATTTTGCAAATGCTCCACCGTGGCAAGACCGATCCCGCAGGAACCGCCCGTTACCACCGCTACTGTTTTTTTCTTCACTCGCATAGTTTGTTAGCCTTTAACACACGGTAAATTATTTCCGAAGCCTCGTCTATCAGCGGCTCGGTGTGCGTTGCCATAAGCGACGTGCGCAACAGACACTCGTGTTCGGGAGTGGCAGGCGGCAACGAACTGTTGACGTACACGCCCTCGTCGTACAGTTGCTTGGTGACGGAAAGCGTTTCCATTGTTTCGTAGGTGTAGATAGGCACAATGGGCGTTTCGCTAATGCGTATCTTTATGCCGTAGTTTAGCAACTTTTGGCGGAAATAGGCGGAAATTTTGTGCAGATTGTCCACTAACTCGGGGTGAGCTTGAAGTTTGTGCAATGCCGCAAGCGCGGTTGCACAGCTCGACGGCGTTATCGAAGCGGAAAAGATAAACGGGCGCGACGTGTGGCGCACGTAGTCGCATACGTTGGCGTTCGCCGCCATATATCCGCCCAAGGAAGCGAGCGATTTGGAAAAAGTACCCATATAGATATCCACTTCCTTTTCCAAACCGAAATGGCTTGCGGTGCCTCTGCCGCCTTTGCCCAACACGCCCAAACCGTGAGCGTCGTCTACCATAACGCGCGCTCCGTACTGCTTGGCGAGGCGGGTTATCTCAGGCAAATCGGCTATGTCGCCGCCCATTGAGAACACGCCGTCGGTGACAATGAGAATACCTGCCGTTTGCGGTACCTTTTGCAACTGACGTTCCAAGTCCTGCATATCTGCGTGACGAAAACGCAACATTGTGCCGTAACTCAAACGACACGCGTCGTAAATGCTGGCGTGATTTTCTCTGTCGCAGATAACGTAGTCGTTGCGACCGACAAGCGCGGAAATAATGCCCAAATTGCTTTGGAAACCCGTAGAAAAAGTAACGACGTCCTCTTTTCCCAAAAAGTCGGCAAGTTCCCTTTCCAACTGTTGGTGGAGGAGAAGAGTGCCGTTCAAAAATCTGGAACCCGAGCAACCCGAGCCGTACCTACGCAACGCGTCCACGCCCGCCTGAATAACGTCGGGGTCGGTTGTAAGCCCGAGATAGTTGTTGGATCCCAACATTATGCGCCGCTTTCCCTCCATCACCACCTGTACGTCCTGACGGGACTCCAACGCGTGGAAATAGGGGTACACGTTCATTTCTCTCGCCTTGTTTGCCAAGGAATGTCCCTGAGCGCATTTAGCAAATAGATCCATAAAATTTTTCTCCCGTAATATATCTATACGGGAGAAATTTTATTACATAAAGGTAAACAAAAAGTAAACTTTTGTTTAATATTTAACCAAGTTGTTGGCGAGGTCGTAAATTTCTTGATTGAAACGCTTTGTCTTGGCAAGCGCGGTCAGCATATCCTCGTCGAACACGACGTCGTTTTTTATGCCGATAACGCGGTCCGTCTTGCCCTCTGCCAAGCATTTGACGGCGTGCGCGCCCATCATAACGCCCAATTTGCGGTCATACACGGTGGCGTTGCCGCTACGTTGCAGGTGTCCCAACGAAATACTGCGAATGTTGAGTTCGGGCAGACGTTTGAGCAAGTCTTTCATAACCTTGTCCGCCTCGTGACCCTTGTCCAGCGTGCCGTCGCTACGTATACCCTCGGCTACGATGATTATGTTGTCCTTTTTGCCTGCGCGGGCATTGCGCTCTATCACCTCGACGATTTTGTCGGGGTCGTAGCCCTTTTCGGGTACGCACACCGCCTCCGCGCCGCAAATGAGGGCGGCAAACATAGCTATATCGCCGCAATCGCGCCCCATAACTTCCACAACGCAGGTGCGATCGTTTGCCGACATCGTGTCGCGCAACATTTCCACGCCGTTTACCACAACCGCCACCGCGCTGTCGAAGCCGAGCGTGTAGTCGGTGTAGGCGAGGTCGTTGTCTATCGTGCCGGGGATACCGATGATCTTTATGCCGTAGCCCGTACTCAACGCCTTTGCGCCCTGAAAACTGCCGTCGCCGCCAATGACGACCAAGCCCTCTATTCCGTATTTTTTGAGGACGTCAACGGCTTTTTGTTTGCCCTCGGACGTCATCATTTCGGGGCAACGCGACGTACCGAGTACCGTGCCGCCCAACGGGATAATGCCCTCTACGCTTTTTGCGTCCAGCTTACGCACCTCGTCGCGGATAAGTCCGCTGTAACCGTGGTAAATTCCGTAAACCGTCAATCCGTGAGAAATTGCGGCGCGTACCGTCGCGTACACCGCGGCGTTCATTCCCTGACTGTCGCCGCCGCTTGTCAAAACTCCGATCGTTTTCATATCTTCTCCTTGTTATACGCCGTCAACGCGAGGTTTCGCTTGTTTTTTGCGTACAAATTTTCTGTTGTAGTTCAAGCCCAACTTGTCGTAGTAGGCGAGGCGTTTTTGCACGCGAAGCGCAAAGTCTTTGCGGCGTTTGCTCCACGCGCACTCTGCCAAAGCGTCCAAGCGCGGCAAAAGTTGAAAGTAGAGTTGCTCTTCGTTTTCTATGTGTTGAGTCCACACCGCGCCCTCAACGCCCAATACGTTGGCGCGTTCGGATTTCTTTATCCCTCTGAACGGGTTGAGCTTCAACGTGCGGCGCAGGGGCAGAGCCTTGTAGGTGCGGTTGAAATTTACCTTTTTGCGAGGAGCAACTATCACCAAACGCTCGGCGTCGGCTTTTTTTGCGTCCTTGACGCGCTTGACGGGCGTCCACAGCTGGCTGACAATGCGTTCGTCGGTGTTTTTGGTTACGCCGTCGTTGCGAATAATGACGGTTTTGCCCTTGCTTTCCAAGTGTTTGCGGAACACTTCTATCATATGGGTGTGCAATTCTTCAACGGTGTCCAATTTCAGTTCCGACATACGTTCGCAACACAGTTTGCAATTGCACCATCTGTCCTTTACCACTTCTTCGCCGCCAAGATGTACGTAGCGCGAGGGAAACAGCTGACAAATTTCGTCCAACACGTCCTCTACAAATCGGTACACCTTGTCGTTGCCCGCGCACAAGATGTCTTTGGAGGCGGACCACTTTTTGCGTACTTCGGACACCGTTCCCGTACAGCTCAACTCGGGATAGGCCGCTATTGCCGCCACAAAATGACCGGGTATATCTATTTCGGGGACGATCTCCACGTTGTGAGACTCGGCAAACGCCACAATATCCTTTACTTCGTCTTTGGTGAGGTAGCCGCCGTGCGGAACGTCGTTTATGTAACTTTCGCCGTCCACCGTCACTTCGCTGCCTAAGCGTACGCTGGCGATCTCCGTCAAAAGAGGATATTTGTCTATCTGCAAACGGAAGCCCTGATCGTCGGTCAGGTGCAAGTGCAACACGTTCAACTTCACCTGCGACATCAATTCTATTATCTGCTTGATAACGCTCGGTCCGAAAAAGTGCCGCGCTATATCCAACATAAGGGCGCGATAGGCAAATTGCGGCCTGTCCTCCACGTAGCAGTCGTTACAGACGATCTGCCGTTGAGTTTCGTCCAAATTGAATATCTGCCGCAAGCTCTCCACCGCGTAAAAAATGCCGCGCGAAGTGGACCCCGTTACCGTTGCCACGCCCTGACTTATCATTATGACGTAGCCCTCTTGCGGGAGATTTTCGTCGCGGGCAAAAATGATTTGCGCGTCCTCTATCACGTCGGTAAACTGCAAAAAGAAACCGCAGCTTCCGTACACAAGGTCGGCAAAGCGTTCCGCCTGTTGCTGAAACTCGCTTTTGCAAAATATCTTTGCATTGCCGTCGATACAAAAACTGCCGTTTATATTTTCGGACTTTTGAGGATAAGGTAATATTTTCATTGTTGCCTCTCAAAAGATTTAACGCTATGTATGGAATTTACTCCCGAAAAACAAACAGGAGTATCTTGATTTTTATTTTAACACAAAACGCAGTATTTTACAACTTTATTGGCGTAATTTTGTAAACGGTTCGCGCTTTTTGCGAGTTTTTACGCACAAAATATAACAAAATCCTCCCCCATAAGGGGGAGGAAAGAATTTTACTCGCGGTCGCGCAACTTTACTTTGTGACTGCGCGCTCTTTTGACAAGTATAATAACGTACACCAAACCCACAACGACCGCTACCGCCAACGCCGTGTAGCCCAACAGGGGCAACGCGTTTACTCCCGCCGAACGAGTGTAGTTCCACGCCGTCACCACCGCTTTGTTTTGCGCGCCGAAATCGCGCATAACGCCCAAGCTGTCGATGTTGCGGTAGTTGTCGGCGTTGAGTGCCGCGCTTTCAAAGGGGTAACGCCAATTGCTGTCGCTTATCTCGTCGTAACTGACTGTTTCGCCGTCGTCGTCTACGTAGCTGTTGTGGAAGAAGTACAGCTCGAACTCTTCCCAACTTGCAAAGTCACATTCGTCCTGCGGGATAGGGTCGCCGTTTTCGTCCGTCACGTCCCACAGCTCGGGAGCGTACACAACGTAGTTTTCGGCAAGCACGGCGCGAGCGTCGTCGTCCGACTTGATTGCCTCCGACTTGACCGCCGAAGAGTAGCCTATTTCGTACAAGTTAGCCGCGGCTACGTCGGGACGGTTGAGGTAGTTTATGAACAATTTGACTGCGGCAAGGTGCGCGGGATTGCAGGTTTTGGGGACGACCCAACCGTCGAACCAGATGTTGCCCGTGCTGTGCGGCACGTAGTAAGCCAATTCGTAGTCCTCCAATTCGTCGTTCCAACTCTCTTCCACTGCGTACATCGCGTCGCCGCTCCAAGCGAGGTCTACCATTGCGTTGCCCGAAAGCAAGTCGTCTTTGCCGAAGTCCACCTCGTAACCGAACAACTGCGCCTTTTGGTCGGTCAATGCCTCTTTTACCTTGTCCAACAGTTGATCGTCCACGGTGTTTATCAGTTCGCCGACGGGCATATCCTTGTACGCAACGCCGTTTTCGTCGGTAAGTCCCTCCAACGCGCCGCTCTCCAACAGGTAAAATACCGTTGCGGCGTAGCTGTCGCGTATGCTGTCTTTCATAAGAATGTTGCCCGTAAGTTTTTCCGACAGCAGTTCTCCGTTGCCGTTGTCGTTGAACAGAATGCCCCAATTGGCGCGGTTGAGCAGTTCCGCGTCGTAGATTTCCGCCTCCATAAAGGCGTACTTGTTGTACAGTATGCCCAACGTTCCGTACATATACGGCACAAAGTAGTCCACCATACTAACGGTTTTGCCCTTGTTTCCGCCTTGTGCGGTAATTTCGATATTGCCGAACGCGTCGCTAACCTTGTCGATAATGCCCTGTTCGACGTTGCCGCTGTTGTGGACGTACTTTTCCCTGTCGATATCCGAGCCGAAGTCCTCCGTGAACTTTTTGCCCTCGTTACTGCCGTCGTCGTCAAAGTAGTACATAGGCAAAAGCATATCCGATTCGATAAGTTTTTGAATGGCGTATTCGCTTGGACACACCACGTCCACGTTGCTGTCGCCCTTGGTGAGGCGGGTGAGCATTGTTTCGTTGGTGTCGAACGTGACGTAGGTTATATCTATATTTTTGCCCGTGACGTCGCGGTAGTACTGTTTGAAATCGGTAAGTTTGTCGTCGAAAATGTAGTCCGCCCAATTGTAGATGACGAGGCTGTCCTTTTCCTCTTCCTTGCAAGCGGTAAGCAACGTTCCGAACAGGCACACAAGCAACAATATTGCCAAAAGAGAAAGGAATTTTTTCATTTCTTTACCTCCTTTTGCGTGCGCTTTATGTTTACCAAAAGCAACAACGTAAACATAACCACAAAGAAGATACTGAACACCGCAAACCAAAATGGTTCAAGACTTTTTACGCGCGCGTCCTCGTAGATGTAGGTGGAAAGGGTTTCTATGCCCGTGTCGCCCTTGTTGAACTGCGTGATTATGAAGTCGTCTAAACTGAGCGTAAACGCCATTGCAAAGCCGCTGACGATACCGGGCATAATGTAGGGGAAAACTACCTTTATCATTGCCGTAAAGGGGTTTGCGCCGAGGTCGAGAGCCGCCTCGTACATATTTGGGTCCATACGTTGCAATCGCGGCAGAATGGACAAAACCACATACGGGGTGCAGAAAGCCACGTGGGAAATTATCAGGCGAGTCATTCCCTGCGGAAACACGGCGGAAAACGCCGCAAAGAACACCATAAGGCTGACAGCCATAACCACTTCGCTGTTGATCATCGGCAGTTGATTGACCGTCAAAGTTATCTTTTTCATTCTGCGCCCGAGCGCGTAAATGCCTATGGTGGAAAACGCGCCCAAAACAGTGGATATGACGCTTGCGGAAAGGGCAAGTATCGCGGTGTATTTGAGAGCGTTGAGCAAACCGCCGTTCAGTTCGGGGTCGAACAACTGACGGTAGCTGTCAAGAGTGAACCCCTCCGAAAAGCTGAAACGGCTTGTTCCGCTGAAACTGAACACGATTATGAGGAAAATGGGCAGATACATTAACGCCAGCACCAAGCCGAGATAACCGTCCGCACATATACGTGCGATCAATTTGCGCTTTTTCATAGTACGCTCGCCGCCTCCTCGTCTTTGCTTGTAAGGTTGACAATGACGTTAGCCACCACAACCAAAACCAACATAACCAAGCTCATAACGCTGCCCACGCCAAAACTGTTGGTAGTTTTGCTGAAATGCATATTTATTGCGTCGCCGAACAGGAAGATCTTGCTGCTGGAAAGTATTTCCGAAATGGCAAAGGTGCTTATCGCGGGGATAAAGGTCATTGTTATTCCGCTGACGATACCGGGGACGGACAAAGGCAAAACCGTTTTCAAAAACACCGTCATTTTGTCCGCGCCGAGGTCCTCCGCCGCCTCTATGTAGCTGTGATCGATACTGCACAGCGTTGTGTGCAGAGGCAATATCATATAGGGCAGATAGTTGTACACCATTCCGAACAGCACAGTTCCCATTCCCAATTCCACGTCCATTGCCATAAATATCGCCTTGGTGGAAAGCGTTCTGATAAGGAAGTTGACCCACATCGGCAAGATGAACAACAGCACAAACACTCGGCTGTTGGCGTGGTACTTGGCAAGCAGGTACGCCACGGGATAGCCTATCGCAAGGCATATCAGGGTGGTGACAAGCCCGATTATCAACGAGTTGCCCAGCACAGTCAAACCGCCGCCCGCGTCCGTAAAGAACTCGACGAAGTTTTGAAAGGTAAATTTGTTTGCGTCGTCCAAAAACGCGTTGATGAGTATTATCACCAAGGGAACCACCACGAACACGATCAAAAAAATCATATAGGGGTAGGCAAATGCGCGGCGCGTAAAGCGAAACTTAAACTTCTTCTTCACTGTGTTGCACCTCCTCGACAATTATTTTTTCGGGAGCGATTTTTATACCCACGCGGTCGCCTATGCTCCACTCGTAGTCGTTGTCCACAAAGAAATCGTAGTAGTTGTCGGTGCGCACGATGTACTGCCAATAACTGCCCTTGTAGATGGCGGAAATTATCGTCGCGCCGATTGTGCCGTCCTCTTCGTCGTCGGTGAGTTCCACGTCGTCGAAATCCACCTTTACGCGCACCTGCGTCGATTCGGGCAGGTCGGTTACGCACTCGAACCGTCCTCCGCACATAGAAACGATGTTGCGGTCGTAAATTTCTCCGTCCAACTCGTTGATTAAGCGGGACTTGTGCATTATGTGGAAATCGAAAGGCTTGATGTACAAACCGATTGTATCGCCCGTTTTTACTTCTACGTTGTCGTGTATTATTATCTCGTTGCGCTCGTCGCCGAAAGTAAGCGCGGTTACCTGATAGTGATCGCCCTTGAACACGCAACTGAGAACTTCTGCCTCCACAAGGCATTGCTTGCTTGACGTTTCCACAATCTTTATGTCCTCGGGGCGGATAATGACGTCGATAGGCTCGTTGCTCTTGAAGCCCTTGTCCACACACTCGAATTTATGCCCCGAAATTTCCACGCAACAGTCCTTTACCATCGTGCCTGAAAGAATGTTGGACTCTCCGATAAAGTCCGCCACAAAGGCGTTTGCAGGCTCGTCGTACACCTTGGTGGGGGTGCCGATTTGCTGAATTTCGCCGTCTTTCATAACCACTATCGTGTCGGACATTGTTAACGCCTCTTCCTGATCGTGCGTTACGTACACAAAGGTTATGCCGAGTTGCTTGTGCATTTGCATAAGCTCCAATTGCATATCTTTGCGCATTTTGAGGTCCAACGCGCCCAGAGGCTCGTCCAACAAGAGAACTTGCGGTTCGTTTACCAAGGCGCGGGCAATGGCTACGCGCTGTTGCTGTCCGCCCGAAAGGCTGTTGACGGCGCGGTGTCCGTAGTCCTCCAAGTCCACCATTTTGAGGGCGGCGTTTACCTTGGCGGATATTTCCGACTTGGTAAGGTGGCGCATTTTTTGCACTTTGTTGCCGCGCTTGTCCGTTGTGGGTTCGCCGTCGGGGATAGTTTTCATTTTAAGCCCGAACGCGATGTTGCCGAAAACGTTCAGGTGCGGAAACAACGCGTACTTTTGAAAGACGGTGTTTATGTTGCGCTTGTGCGGCGGCAACAGCGTTATATCCTCGCCGTTGAACAGGATAGTGCCGCTTGTGGGCTGCTCGAACCCTGCTATCATTCTCAAAGTGGTTGTTTTGCCGCAACCTGACGGACCGAGCAAAGTGACGAATTCGCCCCGTCGGATAGAAAGAGAAATGTTTTTTACTACGGGTTTGTTGTTGTAGCTTTTGCTTACATTTTTGATTTCGATGATTTTGTCGTCCATTGTTTCCTCCTAAAAGTTTGACGGGGTGGTGATCCACAAAATTTTACATTCTTCTTTTTTGACGTTTTTCAATTTGTGCTGTTTTGCGCCGCCGAGAGAAAAGGACTCGCCCGCCTTTACGCACAGCCGCTCTTCGCCGAGATCGAGGACCGCCTCGCCGCTGAGGACGTAGCCGAACTCCTCCCCCTCGAACGGATCTCGCACAACGCTTTCTTCTCCTTTGCGGAGAGTGAGTATTATCGGCTCCATTTGCTTTACCTGCGAATTGGGAATGAGCCAAACGCTTTGACCGCTGCCGCAGGCGGAAACGAAGTAGTCGGCGGGGGTGTACACCACCTGCTCTTGCTTCGGCTCGGCAAAGAACTCGGGCAAGGACACGCCCAACACGTTGAGAATGTCTTCCAACGTGGTGATGGACGGAGAACACAAATCGTTTTCCAATTGCGAGATGTAGCCCTTTGTCAATTCCGTGCGCTGGGCAAGTTCTTCCTGCGTTAAACCCAACTTCAACCGATATTGTTTTATTTTTCGACCGATTTCTACCAAAATCGACGCCTCCCCACAAAAAAATACCCGTCGGCAAACCCACACAAGTTATTTACGGTACCGCCGCATTTCACGGCGCAAGCGCGACGGCTTGCATATACGAAAATAAATTTGTTTGCCTCGGGCAACAATGACAGTATAGAGTATATGCTAAGTATTGTCAAACATTTTGATTAAAATTGCTAAACTTTTTTTGAAAACAGCAAAATGGGGTGAGTTGCGATGGCGCGCGCCCCGAAAAAAGTGAAGTTTGTCGCGGTGCGACAAGATAAGGACGGGGCATAGCCCCCACCGTTCCACTCCCCGACCACCCACCCCTGCTTGCGGGGAGCAGATAGATTGCTGTGCATAAAGTTTATTT
>CANQND010000015.1 GCA_947625115.1 uncultured Clostridia bacterium
GAAAAGCCCCAACTTGCCCGCGCTCACGGCAAAGTGTCCACAGGACACATTTGCTTTGCGTGGCGCGCTCTTTTGTCCCCAAGAGAAGCCTTATAAGCAGTTGTAGACCTATTACCGCAAACAGGGGTGGGCGGTCGGGGACCTTGTAGCACAAGGAGCGAGGGTGTTCGACCAAAAATAATCTGCAACGAGGGCGGCGCGGGAATGTAACTTGCTTTGGTAGTCGAAACTCATCAGTCACCTATCGGTGACGACTGCGTTGGGGCGTTAGAAAAGCCCCAACTTGCCCGCGCTCACGGCAAAGTGTCCACAGGACACGTTTGCTTTTCGTGGCGCGCTCTTTTGTCCCCAAGAGAAGCCTTTTAAGCAGTTGCTGACCCGTCACCCGAAGCGAAGCCTTTTTTTGGGCGAATACCCGAGCGGCAGGCTCGTAACCGCAAAAAAGAGTCCCGCGTCGGCGCGAAAACGCAACCGAGGCGGGACAAATATTTCAACTGTTAGTTATTCGTATGTTTGTTATGCGTGTTAGTTACCGTGTTAAGTACGCGTGTGGTCGGAATACTCGTATTTGTTACGCGCAAAATGCGATCATAAGCACGGTAAGAAACGCGCACGCAAGCGCGAGCAAGAGCAACACAAAATAGTGTTTGAAAAAGTGTGCAAAACGTTGCGACAGCGTCATTCCTTTTTTCTTTTTCATTGTCTGTTTTCTCCCCAAAGTCTTTCTTCCGCGCTTTCGTCAGCCAAGCCCATTGCGCAGTCCAATATGTCTTGCAGTTGGCGGCTGTCCAGATAACGCTTGATTTTGCCGTCGTGCATTGCGGATATAATGCCCGTTTCCTCGCTGACGACAATCGCCGTACAATCGGGGAACGCCGCCGACACTCCTATCGCCGCGCGGTGACGGGTGCCGAACTCACGAGGCAGGTTTTGCGCCTGCGTCAACGGCAGGTAACAGCCCGCCGAAGCCACTTTGTTTGCCGTTATTATGACCGCACCGTCGTGCAACGGAGTTTTCGGGAAAAACAGCGTTTCGATAAGTTCGGCGGTGATTTCGGAATTTATCTTTATGCCGCTATCCAAAATTTCGTCGGACATATGGTCGGCAATGACTATCAACGCGCCCGTATCCGTTTTGGAAAGACGCAAGCACGATTTGACAATTTCCGCAACGGACTTGGACAGATCCTCGCTACCGTAGTGATCGGCAAGGTTCTCGCGGAAAAATTTGCGCTTTACCGACAGGCGGAAAATGTGACGGTTTATGTCGGAAATGAACAACATCAAGCCCAACACGGCAAGAACGACGTAGGCGAACAGCAAGTAGAAACCGAGTTCTGTTTTGGAAACGAGAAAGGACAGCGCGAACAACACCGCCACGACCGCAATGGACACGTATGTGAACAGTTGCAGGTTGCGTTTTTTTGCGTAGTAAAAGAACAAAAAGAACACCAAAGCGGTAAGAATTACGCAGATAATTCTTCCGATCAAGACCTTGACGTCCCCCGTAAAAAATCCTTTCAAAGTTTCTTGCATATACGACACCTATCGACACTTGCGCGTACGCGCACACCACGCGCGCAAGCTAAAAAACTATTTCTTATTTAATAATACTATATTTGCAAAAAAAAATAAAGTGTATTATAAAATTTTTTTTGTAAATTTTTACATTTTTTACGTTGATTTGGGCAAAAAAGGGGCGTTTGGCAGAACAAGAACACGCGCGGCGAGCGTTTGAGCGGCGTACCGCGATACAAAAAACGTTCGTCAAATTTACAACCGCCCGCGCATATATTACGTCGGAGGTAACAAAAATGTTGAAATTTGCAATCGTGGGCTACGGCAACGTGGGCAAAAGCGTCGAAAAACTGCTTGACAAAACGCAGATAAAAGCGATATATTCGCGCAGAAATATCGATCACCCGCTGTACCGCCCGATGAAAGAAATAGGCAAACGCCGAGATTTCGACGTGGCTTTGCTGACGTTGGGGAGCTACTCGGACATCGAGCGGTACGCCGACATATTTGCGGAGTTGGACACCGTTGACAGCTTTGACTCACACGCCAAGATAGCCGACTACAAAGCGCGCCTTAACGCCCTGAAAAAGGACAGCTTGGCAATCGTTTCCACGGGGTGGGACCCGGGATTGTTGAGCATTGCTCGGGCAACTTTCGGTATCGGAGCAAGCTCCGTTGCGACGATTTGGGGAGAGGGCGTTTCGCAAGGACACAGCAACGCTTTGCGCGCCATCGACGGGGTGCTGGACGCCGTTCAATTTACCGTACCCAAAAAAGACGCTCTCGAACGCGTACGTCGGGGCGAAACAGAGGGGAAAAACCTGCACGACCGCATTTGCTACGTCGCCTGCGTGGAAAGCGACAAAGAGAAAATCGCCCAAAAGATAACAAATATGCCCAACTACTTTGAGGGGTACAATACCGTTATCCGCTTTGTTACGCCGCAGGAAGTGCGCCAACAAAAAAAGCGCGCATATCACCGCGGACAGGTTGTATGCGCGGGCGACGGCTTTGAAGCGATTTGCTCCGTGACAATGACAAACAACGCCGACTACACGGCAAAAATTATGCTTGCCTACGCAAACGCCTTGCCGCAGTTGAAAAAGGACGGCTTCCGCGGAGCGTTGGACGTGTTGGACATTCCTCTGCGCTACCTTGCCCCTCACACCGTGCTGTAAAATTTATGACAAAAACGCCGACTCGAAAAAGTCGGCGTTTTATTTCGGGAAATTACAAATCGGAGTATTTGTCCACTTGCACCTTTGCTTCGTGGAGTACTTCCAACGCAAATTCGTCGGGATAGCCCTCTCGGTACACCACCCGTCTGATACCCGCGTTTACAATGAGCTTGGCGCAAATAACGCAGGGTTGGTGCGTACAGTACAGCGTGGAGCCGTCAAGACACACGCCCATACGCGCGGCGTTCACAATGGCGTTCTGCTCGGCGTGGACGGAATAGCATTTTTCCAAATTCTGTCCGCTGGGTATACCCAACTTCAAACGCATACATTCGCCCTTTTCCTTACAGCTGGTTATGCCCTCGGGCGCGCCGTTGTAACCCGTGCAAAGCACGCGCTTGTCGCGCACGATAACCGCACCCACTTGCCGATCTTCCTTGAAACAGCTGGACCACGTAGCCACCTGTTCCGTCAGTTCCATAAAACGTTTATCCCACTTGTTCATACGCCTCAATATTTTTGCTTACGGATCTGCCCGTTGACCTTGTGGATCGTGTACGTTCCGTCTTGATTTTTCGCCTTTTCCTTGGCAAAAGCGATGGCTTCCGCCTGAGTGTCAAACAGTTTGAGCGGACGCGCGCCCTTGCTCAACTTGACTTGCCATTTGCCGTCCTCGCGCAACGATATGTGATAGTTTTTGGGACGTTTTGCAGCCTCGTGTTCTTCGGCAGGCTGTTCCTCCGCAGGTTGTTCCTCCGCAGGTTGTTCGTCGGCGGGTTGTTCTTCCGCAGGTTGTTCGTCGGCGGGTTGCTCTTCGGCGGCAGGTTGCTCTTCCTCAACAGTCTGCTCGGGTTGCTCTTCCGCTACGGGTTCCTCTGCGGGTTCCTCCGCAGGTTGCTCCGCCTGTTCCTCGGCGGGTTGCTCGTCGGCAACTTGCTCTTGGGCGGGTTGCTCTTCTTCGGGCTGCTGCTCGACAGCTTCCGTTTGGGCGGGAACTTCCGCCTGCTCTTCCGCTACGGGACGCTCTTCTGCCTGTTGTTCTTCGGCGGGTTGTTCCTCCGCTTGACGCGCTTGCTCATCGCTTTGTTTTGCTCTTTTATGCGTGAGAACCGCGATGACTACGGCAAGTACAACTACCACTATCACGGCTACGCAAACAAGCACGTACCACAACAATATCGGTGTTTCGCCAATCTTGAATAATTCTTTTTCCATAGATACCTTCTCCTTTGCTATATTACAACATAGTATATCATTTTGTAAAAAAAATAACAATACTTTGAAAATAATTTTTCGCGCTTTCGCTAAAAAATTTGTCTTTTTGCCAAGTAATTGTATTGACATTTGCAAAATGTGTAGTATAATATATTTAGCAGTCGAGTGGTTTGACTGCTAAATAAATGCAAACAAATATTTACGGAGGCAAATAAATGAAACTCAAACCGCTTTTTGACAAAGTTGTAGTCAAAAAAATCGAAGAAAAAGAAACGACCGTGGGCGGGATTTTCCTACCCACCGCCGCGCAGGAAAAGCAGGAAGTAGCCGTTGTCGTCGCAGTGGGCGAGGGCGGCGTTGTGGACGGAAAGGAAGTAAAAATGATTGTTTCCGTCGGCGACAAAGTGCTGTACAGCAAGTACGCGGGCAGTACGTTCAAACTTAACGGCGAAGAAGTTACCGTTATCAAACAAAGCGATATTTTGGCAATTGTGGAGGAATAAGTTATGGCAAAACAAATCAAATACGGCGAAGAAGCCAGAAAAGCATTGGAAAAGGGCGTAAATCAACTTGCCGACACGGTAAAAATTACGCTCGGTCCCAAGGGAAGAAACGTTATCTTGGAAAAGAAATACGGTTCTCCGCTTGTTATCAACGACGGCGTTACGATAGCTAAGGAAATCGAACTGCAAGACCCGTTTGAAAATATGGGCGCGCAGATAATCAAAGAGGCTTCCACCAAGACCAACGACGTGGTAGGCGACGGCACCACCACCGCGGCGGTTTTGGCACAGGCAATCATTCGCGAGGGCAACAAAAACGTTGCCGCGGGAGCAAACCCCATCATTTTGCGCAAGGGCATAGACAAAGCCGTTGAAGTGTGCGTGGAAAAACTCAAACAAATTTCCACACCCGTAGAGGGCAAACAGTCCATAGCGCAGGTGGCGAGCATTTCCGCCGCCGACGAAACCATCGGACAGCTTATTTCGGACGCAATGGAAAAGGTGGGCAACGACGGAGTTATCACCGTTGAGGAAAGCAAGACAATGAAAACGGAACTCAACGTTGTTGAGGGTATGCAATTCGACCGCGGATACGCCAGCCCCTATATGGCTACGGATTTAGACAAAATGGTTGCCGAGTTGGATAACCCGTACATACTCATCACCGACAAGAAGATAAGCACCATTCAGGAAATACTGCCCCTGTTGGAACAGGTGGTAAAAACGGGCGCAAAGTTGCTCATCATCGCCGAGGACGTTGAGGGCGAAGCTCTTACCACATTGATACTCAACAAACTGCGCGGCGCGTTTGTGTGCGTTGCCGTCAAAGCACCCGGCTTCGGCGATAGACGTAAAGAAATGTTGCAGGACATCGCTATCCTCACGGGCGGCACCGTCATCACCGAAGAACTCGGCTTGGAACTCAAAACCGCCTCTATCGATATGCTGGGAAGAGCGCGTCAGGTCAAAGTGGACAAGGACAACACCATCATCGTTGAGGGCGCGGGCAGCGAAGCGGCTATTTCGCAACGCATTGCGCAAATTCGCGCGCAGATGGCAGACACCACCAGCGACTACGACAGAGAAAAATATCAGGAACGCTTGGCAAAACTTGCGGGCGGCGTAGCGCAGATCAACGTGGGCGCGGCTACCGAAGTGGAAATGAAAGAACGCAAAATGCGCATCGAGGACGCTTTGAACGCCACTCGCGCCGCTGTGGAAGAGGGCATCGTTGCAGGCGGCGGCGTTGCACTGCTTGCGGCTATCCCCGAAGTGGACAAACTTGTCAAAGGTCTTTCGGGCGACGAAAAGACGGGCGCGGAGATCGTGCGCAAAGCCCTTGAAGCCCCGATAAAGCAAATTGCCGAAAACGCAGGCGTAAACGGCGGCGTTATCGTGGACAAAGTTTTGAGCAAACGCAGTCAAAACTACGGCTACGACGCTCTTACGGGAACGTACGGCGATATGTTGGAAAAGGGCATAATCGACCCCACCAAGGTGACCCGTTCGGCATTGCAAAACGCGGCAAGCGTTGCGGGCACGTTGCTTACGACGGAATCCATTGTGTGCGACATTCCCGAGCCTCCGCAACCGGCGGCAAACCCCAACCCCGGGGATATGTACTGAAAAACGCGTTGAAAAAGTAATTTTTCAAAATTAAAACGGCGACCGAAAAAGTCGCCGCTTTTTTGACGCTTGTCTATTGCCCGTCCGCACGAAAGGCGGCGCGAGAGCTACGTGCAAGTTGCCGCGCGCAACGCTCGCGCTTGATAATCGAACACGGTTTTGCGCTTTGATAACGGTTTCACTGCGCCGCAACTTTGCGCTTGCGGCAAAAAATCGCCTTGAAAACCGTCCGTACAAAGGGCTGAATGAACAGTAATTGCGAAAAGAACGCAAAGGGCAGGTTGTAACAAACAAGTTTGAACCAATTGGCAAGCAACGTTCCAACGGAAAAAGCCGCCGCGTTGTAGGGATAGTACAAAAATGCGGCGATAAGGCTCATCGACGGACACATCAACCCCACCGTTGCCGTTATGATAGCCGTTTCAAAAATAACGGGGTGTACCGAGTTTGGAGCAAAGACTCTGCACACCAAACGGTAACTGCACGGGCTGCCCATTGCGCACTCCAAAGTGTAGGCAAAGGCAAATTCTATCAAAATTACCGCCCAAATGGGGAGATTGCTCCCGAACATCGGAACGCCGCCGAGTTGGTTTATCGCGCTAATCACGTCGGACGCGCCCGTCGTCTGCAAAAAGTAATCGCCGTTTACCACGTACAGGCTGTAAAACACGTAGGCGTGGACGGTTATCACCACCGTTATCAAAGCAAAAATCATTCGTTGAAATAAATTTTTAGGCATAAGCTCCTCCGCACAAAAAAAACTCCGCCGAAAATCCGTTGGTTTGTGCCGTGATCAGATTTACATGCAGAGCAATACTTGTGTCGTTTTCCTATTGAAATGTGTTTTTATGATACACCTTTCGGGAAAATTTTTCAAACAATTTAAGCAAAATTTTTTGAATGAATTTCAAACGATAAAAAAACACAAAGTTCCGAAAGCGACAAACAAAACTTTTTCCGCAAAGAAAAAAGGGAAAAAACTAAAAATTTTCCAACCCCATATAACGAAAATCTAAATAATCAAAGTAAACAGCCAACCCACAACGCCGCACAGCGCGCCGAGAAAATACATAAGCAACAGGATAAGAACGTTGCGTTTCAACTCGCCTTTTTGACGGAAAAGTATCGCAAGGGCAATGCCGCTGTTACTCACCAGACCCGCAAGCAACGCGGGCAAACTCACTATCCCCTCGGTGTACATTCCCGCAAGGATAACGCTGCTTGCGCAGTTGGGAACCAACCCGATAAGGGCGGTAAACAGGCTTTGCGCGCCGCCCAAATTTGCGGCGAAATCCGTTATCGGCTGCTCGAAGTAGTACAGCAACAAGCCGAACACGGCGTTTACGACAAATATGTACGCAAAAATTTTCAGCGTGTGCAACAGCGGGTGTTTTACAAACCCCCAAAATGTGCGGCGACTTGCGTCGCTCATTTCGTGGTGACAGCAACCGTGTTCGTCGTCGAGTTGATAGGTTGCGGCAAGCGACCGCTTGTCGAAAAGGTTTATCGCGTAGCCTATCACCACCGCGTACAGCACCTTTACAAGCAAAACTATCCACACCACGGGCAGAGTTTTGACGTTTGTGAGCAATATCGGCAACGCCTCGTCGCTGGTGGCGACGAAAAATGCCACGAGAGTACCCAATTTCAAAAAGCGTTGGCAGTACAGATCCGCCGCCATAACGGAAAAACCGCATTGCGGAACAAGCCCGACTCCGCTTGCAACCAACGGCGCAAGTTTTCCGTTTAGCAGTCGGACGGTTTTCGCCTTTGCTTTGGAATTGCTTTCCAACCACTCTATCAGCAAATAAATTGCCAACAAAAAGGGCGCGGCGATCGCGCTGTCTATCAAAGCGTCAAGAATTGTTTCCCACATCTTAATTCAGTCTTTTTTTACTATCAAACCCAATTCGGCGCACAAGTCCTCCAAAGACATATCCGTTTGGGTGAGTTCGCGCAAGTCTATCACCTGCCCCGAAGCCTCCTCTACGCGCGCTATCGGGTTGGGGTTGGAACGCATACGCATTGTAGCCTCGCTGGGGGTGACGTCCACCACGGCTCTCGCCTGCCGCCAACGCTCCTCTTCGCTTTCGGGAGAAGAGTCGCCGTTCTCGCTCGGAGTTGCGGGGCGTTCGCTTTCGACGCCGGGAGTTTCCTGCGCTACTTCCTCTTTCGGTTGTGCTTTGGGTTCCGACTTGGGTTCCTCTTTGGGTTCTACTTTGGGTTCTACTTTTGGTTCAACTTCGGGTTTGTTTTCGGAGGCGGGTTGCTCATCGCCGTACGCTTGGTCGGCGTTTTCGGAGGCGGGTTGCGGTTGAGATTGCGCCGCGGCAACTCCGTCGCGAAATTCGCTTGCAACGTCCTTGCCCTCGTAGGCGTTTATTATATCCTCTATTTTCTTTTGCAAAGCGTTAAAGGCGCGCACTTCCTCTTCGGAAAGAGAGGCAATGAGCGTTTTGGCATAGGTAGTCCAAGTGGCGTAGAAAATTTTTGCGCGGCTAAGCACCAAGTCGGAGTAACGCTTGGCGTCGTTTTTTAGCTCTTCGGCAAGATGTTGCGAGGCAATGAGCGATTTGCTTATCGCCTGCTCGTCCGTTTGGTACTGCTTCACTTGTTGCCTTAACGAATAGTTTTCGTCCGAAAGTTCGTCGATACGCTCCTTTTGCGCAACGCGTATCTGCTGTTCTTTCGCGGCGGTATCCTCGATGTACTTGTCTACCTGCTCGGGATCGTACCCCCGAAAAACCTTTTTGAAATTCATTTTGCCACCGTTTTGCGTTCTTCACTGATAAGACGCTCTTTGAGAGCGTACAATTTGTCCGAAAGGTCCACCTTGTAGGAGTGAGGATTGGACAGGCGTTTGTATTCTTCCCAAAATCCGTCCAGACTTTCCCTGCAATCGCGCTGTAAATCGTACACGTCTTTGTGCGGCAACACGCGTTTGCCGTCAATCATTGCGTCTACGTACAGTTCCCGCGCGTAAAAGTCCGTTACCTGTTTTGTTTTCCATCTGTCCACGGGGTGAGTGACGGTCAACGGCTTGGTTTCGTCGATAACTTCGCCTTTAAGCGCGATGACGTCGGCTATCGCCTTGTTCGTCGTCTTGTCGAACAGACGGAACACCGTTTTTACCCCGGGGTTGGTTACCTTGACGGGGTTGTCGCTTATCTTCATTTTGGGCGAATCGACGCCGTTTACGCGCAAATTGCTCAACTTGTACACTCCGCCGAGGCTGGGCGTGTTGTTGCTTGTTATCAGCTTTGTACCTACGCCGTAGATGTCTATCGCCGCGCCCTGCGCTTTGAGGCTTTGCAACACGTACTCGTCAATATCGGAGCTGGCAAAAATCTTGCAGTCGGAGTGACCCGCCGCGTCCATCATTTTGCGCGCCTGTTTGGAAAGATACGCGAGGTCGCCGCTGTCCAAACGTATGCCCACGGGCTTGTAGCCCTTGCCTTTGAGGTAGTCGAAAGTTTTTATCGCATTGGGAACGCCGCTACCCAAAGTGTCGTAGGTGTCTACGAGCAACAGGCAGTTGTCGGGATAGGTGTCGGCGTACGCCTTGAACGCGTCCAACTCCGTGGGGAAAGACATAACCCAACTGTGAGCGTGCGTACCCTTGGGGGGAAGCCCGAACATCTGCGCGCAAAGAACGTTGCTTGTGGAACTGCAACCGCCTATCACCGCGGCGCGCGCTCCGTAGATTGCCGCGTCGGGACCTTGCGCTCGCCTCAAACCGAACTCCAACACGCTTGCGGGAGCGGCGGCGTGGCACACGCGCCTTGCTTTGGTGGCGATGAGCGTTTGGTGGTTGATTATGTTGAGAACGGCAGCCTCTATCAACTGCGCCTGACTTATCGGCGCGGTCACAATCATTAGCGGCTCGTAGGGGAACACCACCGTACCCTCGGGGACGGCTCTCACGCTGCCCGTAAAGCGAAAGTCTTTGAGCGTTGCCAAAAAGCCCTCGTCAAACGCCTTTGTGGAGCGCAAGTATTCGATGTCCTCGCTGTCGAAATGCAGATTTTCCAGATATTCCACCGCCTGTTCCAGACCTGCGGCTATGCAAAAGTTGCTTTCGTCAAAGGGACGAAAAAACAAATCGAAAGTGGCTACTTCCTCCGTCTTGCCCTGACGATAGTAGCCGTACATCATCGTAAGTTCGTAAAAGTCCGTCAAAAGAGTGAGATTGCGCATATTTACACCTCATTTATTTTGCGATTTGTCCGAGTCGTTCGGAGCTTCGGCGTTTTGTTCGTCTTGCGAACTTTCCGCGTTGCTTGCGGCAAGTTTTTTACGACGCTTTTTCTCTTTGTCGGGGTCTACCCAAGGTTTGAGATTTTCCACGCCGTAGTCCAAGTACACCTTGGGCGGAAACACAAACAGCAAAAATTTGTTTAGCTTGACGGCGTACTCCTCGCCGCATTCGCATTGAACGCTAACCGTGCCGCTACCTTTGGCGTCGTCCGTTTTGGAAGCGTCGTTCAAACTTCTGAAAGCGGGGACGGCTTTAACGACGGCTAAACCTACCGCGGTTGCGATACACGCTACAAACAGAACTATCCCGTTGGGTATGCCGTCGATAACGCCCCACTTTATCAAGCTGAACAAACCGAAACCCAAAAGGAGCGAACACGCCGTTACGTAGCAGATAAACGCCGTAAAACTGCGCTCGCGCGGAGTTTGCCACCGCTCGGGCGGAACAAGGTTTTGCTTACATTGCGGACAGTACAGTTTGAGCCTGTCCCACAAAGACCACACGCCCAACGCGCAGTAGACGGCTCCCACCGTGGCGAAGAAACCGACGATCAGCTCCGCCTGACCGAACTTGGACAGACCGCTCAACACAAACATCGTTATGCCGAGTGCGAGCAACACAGCCGAAAGGGCTATGAGTATCCAACGGGACTTGCTCACTTCGTCGTAGTCGGACTTGAACATCTTTTTGTACAGACCGTGCAACTGCTTGCGGTAAATTCGGGTGAGCAACAGCACTCCCAAAACGATAGTGAACACCGACACAAGCTGACTGATTTTTATGTTGGTTTGCGTTGCGCCCACGTACAGGTACAAGCTGTCGGAACGCATACCCTCGATTATCAAGCGGACGATACCGTAGTAGATACCGTAAAACGCCGTACACCACCCCAATTTGTAGTGCTTGGAACGGGTAAGCACCAAAAAACAGACGAGAAACCCGATAAACGTGCAAACGGACTCGTAAAAGAATGTGGCTTGATACCAACCGCCCAAGTTGGGGTTGACGTTGCGGAACCAACTGCCGTCTATCCACACTGCATAACCGTTGAAACGGGAAAACATTCCGCTCGCGGCGTGAGGAAGCGCGTCGTACACTTTCGTTATCAGGTTGCCGTACGCCTCCTGATTGGCAAAGTTGCCCCAACGCCCCATACTTTGCGCTATCATAACCCCCGGCAAAATGCTGTCGGTAACTATGCGGAAATCTTGCTTTTTTATCTTGCAGAGTATCCAAGCGGACAGGTAACCGAAAATTACGCCGCCATATATGCCTAAACCGCCGTCGCGAATATCCCATATCGTGGACCAATCCAGCAAACGCCCCTCCCACGGGAATATGTAAACGTACAAGCGCGCGCCCACAACGCCGCAAGGTATCAACACCAACGCGTAAAGCGTTACGTCGTAGGGGTCGTATCCGCGCTTTTTGAAATAGTACGCCGACACGGCGATAGCCACGCACATACCCGCCACAATGCACAGCGCGTACACGTAAATGGGAAAATTGAACAACCACAACGCGGGATTGCCGTTCTCCCCGGGACCGAAGCCGAACTTCATTTCCCGCCATACTTTGATTGCGCAAATAAGATTAGTCAATTTTATGCTCCTTAGTATAATGGATTTATTATAGTATTTTTAACGGCGGCTGTCAAACGAATACGCCCCGCAACGAGAGCTTTTAGCGACAGAAAAAATTTTGTCTTGCCGTTGATTTTTGCACGGCTATGTGCTACAATGAAAAAAAATATCGCAATATTGCGAAAAATAGTTGCAAAAGGAGGCGTAACGTGAAATCGGTAAAAGTATTGAAATTTTTGTTGTTGGCATTGGTGATCGTTTTGGCGATTATGACGGCGTTGCTGTTCTTTATCCCGCAAGCGCAAAACTCCGAAAACGACGACCAAACGGACAACGAGAACGCTTTGGGCGTAGCCCTTACGGCGGTGTTTGCCATATTGATTTGGTTTGTGAGCGCGTTGCCGTCCGCAATAGCGTTGTTGATTACGGATATTTGCCTGTTTGCGGTAAAAAAGAAATTCGGTGCCGCCATCGCTTGCCTTGTGGTAATGTGTCTCACCGCACCCGTACTCGGCGTGAACTTGGTAGTGTACATCGAAATGTGTGTTTTGATTCCCAAACTGCTTGTCGCGCCCATTGTTACCGCACTGCTTTGGTTGGCGACGTTTGTGACTTGCTGTGTTGCCGTAGCGCAACTGCGCAAAGAAAGAACGTCCGCCGTTGCCGCGTAAAAGCGCAAAGAACGTCAAAGGTATTGCGAGGAAAATCGTAGCATTTGCCAAAGTATACCGAGCTACAACTTTGGGCGGTTTCAGCACTACCGCGCAAAGGTAGAGTTTTGCAATTGCATAGTAAAAATATTGCAAAAGCACGGCACGAGGAAAGACAGAATGTCTGCCATTGCCGCGACATAAAAACATTCCGCGAGCGTGTTGCAAGACACGTCGGCACTATTGGGAAGAAAGTTCAGGCACGGTTTTGGGCGTTTTTAGCACCACCGCACAAAGAATGAGCCGTTGTTTCCCTATTTACGCAAGTACGGCGCGAATAACGCAAAATGTACGGTTTTGGAATATTTCCAACGCAAAAATATATCATAATTTGATACTATGTTGCGCATAGTATTATATAATTGTGCCGAAATCGACATTGTACACGGCAAAATCAAGGCGGCGAGTGAAATGCCGCCTTTTACAAATAGTCCAACGCAAAAAAGCCTCAGCCGAAAAAGCCGAGGCTTACAAGCAAAGCGTCATTTATCCGCTGCATAATATCGGGAGGAAGCTCACCGATTTTTTCTTTTATTCTGCTTTTGTCTATCGTGCGTATTTGTTCCAACAGCACCACCGAATCCTTGGGCATTGGGGTTGCATCGCTGCTCAACTCGATGTGCGTGGGCAATTTGGCTTTTGTAAGGCGTGACGTTGTTGCCGCCGCTATCACCGTAGGGCTGTACTTGTTGCCTATGTCGTTTTGCAACACCACTATCGGGCGAATACCGCCCTGTTCGCTTCCCACAACGGGGTTGAGGTCGGCGTAGTAGATTTCTCCTCGTTTGATCACTTGTTCGCGCTCCTTGTGTGTATTGGCGCGCGCTTCCTCCCGACGTAGGGCAGATATCAACCTGCTCACTGTCATACTATGTAAAAAAGGAAACAAACGGTTACAAAATTTTGCCCGAAACGTTACCCGCGCAACTTGCCGAAACTTTTCTATGTAACCCGCGCGCTTGCTCAACGCAAGTGTTGACGAAATTTTAGAAAAAAATACGTGTTCCGACCACTCGTGCGTGCCGACCACTTGTGCGGCGGTATGTCGCTCGGGACATTCGACCGAGGGCGGTGAAGTTTTCGCTATGCGCAAAGTGAAGTTGTGCTATTGCACAGTGAAGTACGCCTTGCAACGTGTGAAGGTTGCAGCACTGCCGCAAGTTGAGGACGGGCGTAAACGCCCGAACTGTTTGCACTATTGTACGCGGTGGAATAAGTAAGCGACTGCGATAAATAACCGTCCCCGTCGGCGAGCAACGCGAAACTACGGGGACGGTTTTGGGGAAACACGTCTTGCGACAGTACCCCTTGCAGGGAACAGGTATGTTGTTATGTAAAAATATTATTCATTATTTGACACATTTTGTCCGTAGGTTATAAGTCGGAAACAGTAATAAAAGCCTTCTCTTGACGACGCAAGAGAAGGGGGACCGCCGCAAGACGGTGGTTGAGTTTCGACCTGAAAAGTAAGTAAAATATTATAAATTCCCTTTGTAAAAACACAAATGGCTTTTTGTTTTTGTTAGGGGTAATAGCAATATACAGTTTATTTAGGTAGTCGAAACTCATCAGTCACCTATCGGTGACGACTGCGTTGGGACATTAGAAAAGCCCCAACTTGCCCGCGCTACTTTCAAGTATACAACCTGCTTTTCAAGTCGAAACTCATCAGTCACTTTCAGTGACGACTGCGTTGGGGCGTTAGAAAAGTCCCAACTTGCCCGCGCTCACGGCAAAGTGTCCACAGGACACATTTGCTTTGCGTGGCGCGCTCTTGCGTCGTCAAGAGAAGCCTTATACGCGGTTGCGAACTTATTCCCTGTGGACACGTTTGCTTTTCGTGGCTCGCTCTTGCGTCCCCAAGAGAAGCCTTATACGCGGTTGCAAACTTGTTCCCTGCGGACAGGGGTGGGTGGTCGGGGACCTTGTGACACAGGGAGCGAGGGTGTTCGACCAAAAATAATCTGCAACAAGGGCGGCGAGAAAATATAACTTGTTTCGGTAGTCGAAACTCATCAGTCACCTAACGGTGCCGACTGCGTTGGGGCGTTAGAAAAGCCCCAACTTGCCCGCGCTCACGGCAAAGTGTCCACAGGACACATTTGCTTTGCGTGGCGCGCTCTTGCGTCGTCAAGAGAAGCCTTTATAACAGTCGCCGACTTGCTCCCTGCGGACAGGGGTGGGTGGTCGGGGAGTGGAATGGCGGGGGGCTATTGCCCCGACCTTACTGTGCGACAGCACAACTTAACTTGCCGCACAGCGGCAAACTTCACTGTCCTCGGGCGAATGCCCGAGCGACAAGTGGTCGGCACAGTAAAACTATGCCCCGCAAAGTTCGGGCGTGTACCGAATCTTTGCGTCCTTGCGGGGGCTGGCGGGGCGGTATTTATCACAGTTGTAAACTCACTCCCTGCGGACAGGGGTGGGTGGTCGGGGACCTTGTAACACAGGGAGCGAGGGTGTTCGACCAAAAATAATCTGCAACGAGGGCGGCGAGGGAATATAACTTGTTTCGGTAGTCGAAACTCATCAGTCACCTAACGGTGCCGACTGCGTTGGGGCGTTAGAAAAGCCCCAACTTGCCCGCGCTGGTTTCAGGTAGACTACTTGCTTTTCAGGTCGAAACTCATCAGTCACCTATCGGTGCCAGCTTCTCTTGCGTCGTCAAGAGAAGCCTTATATACAGTTGCATACTTGATACCTGCGGACAGGGGTGGGTGGTCGGGGAGTGGAATGGCGGGGGCTATTGCCCCGACCTTAACTTGCGGCAATGCCGCAAACTTCACAATTGTACTTCACTTGCCGCACAGCGGCAAACTTCACTGTCCTCGGGCGAATGTCCCGAGCGACATACCGCCGCACGTGTGGTCGGATTAAGACAATTCTGCCAAGCGTGCTTGCAGTTGCGTTTGCAGTTCGCGGTATTTGGCAAGTTTGGCGCGTTCGTTTTCCACAAGTTGGGCGGGGGCTTTGGCTATGAAGCCGCTATTGTTCAATTTGCCCTCGGCGCGGGCGATTTCGTTGGTGACGTTTTCCAACTCCTTGCTTACGCGTTCGATTTCCTTTGCAAAGTCCACCAAGTCGCCCAAAGGCACTTCGCAGGTGGCGGCGGCGCAAACGGCTTTGACGGTCTTTTCGTCGGAGGGGGCGTTGCCGAACACCACGTCCAACAGATTGCACAGCTTTGTAAGGTACAGGTCACAACTGCGTATGCGGCTATCCGTAGCCTGAACGTACAGTCTTATGCGCTTGCTCGGCGCAACGTTGTAGGTACTGCGGACGTTGCGCACCTTGGTTACAAGTTCTTTCAGTTCCTCAACGAGGTTAGCCTCGTCGTCGAAACGCAAAGCGTCGTTTTCTTCGGGGAAACGCTGTATCATTATGCTTTCGCCGTGATTTGGCGTCGCCTGATAAATTTCTTCCGTTATGCAGGGGGTAAAGGGGTGCAACAGTTTGAGAATTTTGTCCAAAACGTAGCACAGCACGCTCAACGTGTCGCGGCGGGCGGTTTCGTCCGTGCCGTACAAAACGGGTTTGGTAAACTCGATGTACCAATCGCAAAATTCGCTCCACACAAAGTCGTAGAGCGTTTGCGCCGCCATACCCAATTCAAACTTTTCCATAAGTTCCGTAACCTGACAAACGGTTTCGTTCAATTTGGTAAGTATCCACTTGTCCGCAAGGGTCAGCTTACATTCGCTTAGCGGCGCGAGAGTTTTGCCCTCGGCGTTCAACAACACAAAGCGGCTGGCGTTCCAAACCTTGTTCATAAAGTTGCGGGTACCCTCTATCTTGTCGGGGGCGAAGCGTATGTCCGAACCGTTTGCAACGCCGTTGATAAGCGCGAAACGCAACGTATCCGCGCCGTACTTGTCGATAAACTCTACGGGATCGACGCCATTGCCCGCAGATTTGCTCATCTTGCGCCCTTGATCGTCACGCACGATGCCGTGCATAAGCACGTGACGGAACGGAACTTGCCCCGTGGCGTACAGCGAACTGAAAATCATTCGCGCCACCCAGAAAAAGATAATGTCGTAACCGCAACTCAAAACCGACGTCGGGAAAAACGCCTTGAAATCGTCGCTGTTTTTGTAGAAGCCCAAAGTGCTGAACGGCCACAACGCACTGCTGAACCACGTATCCAACACGTCCTCGTCCTGCCGCAGGTGCTTGCTTCCGCATTTGGGGCAGACTTCGGGGTCGTGTTCTTCGCAGATTTCCGCGCCGCAATCGTCGCAGTACCACACGGGTATGCGATGTCCCCACCACAGCTGACGGGATATGCACCAATCCTTGATGTTTTCCAGCCAATTGAAGTAGGTTTTGGCAAAGCGTTCGGGGTGGAAAGTTATTTCTCCGTCGCGCACCGCTTTTATCGCGGGTTCGGCGAGGGGTTGCATTTTTACAAACCACTGCTTGGACACAATGGGTTCCACCGTCGTGTGACAACGGTAACAACTGCCCACGTTGTGTTTGTGCGGTTCCACTTTTTGCAAAATTCCCATTTCTTTGAGGCGAGCCACAATGCGTTTGCGCGCCTCGTAGCGATCGAGTCCCGCAAATTCGCCTGCGTTTTCGTTCATAGTGCCGTCGTCGTTCATAACGCGAATGACGGGCAGGTTGTGCCTTACGCCCACTTCAAAGTCGTTGGGGTCGTGAGCGGGGGTTATCTTGACTACGCCCGTGCCGAACTCCATATCCACGTATTCGTCGGCGATAACGGGGATCTCTCTGTTGACAAAGGGAACGACAACCGTCTTGCCCACAAGATGAGCGTATCGCGCGTCGTTGGGGTTTACCGCAACGGCGACGTCGCCCAGCATTGTTTCGGGGCGGGTGGTGGCAAAGGTAACCGTCGTTTTGCCGTCGGGCGAGGTGTAGCCGTAGTGCCAGAAAAAGCCGTCCTGCTCGGCGTACTCCACTTCCGCGTCGGACAACGCCGTTTGGCACACGGGACACCAATTTATTATGCGGTTTCCGCGATAGATAAGCCCCTTTTTGTACATAGAAACAAATTGCTTGCGCACCGCTTCGCTGCACTTTTCGTCCATTGTAAAGGCAAGGCGCGACCAATCGCAACTGCTACCCAACTTTTTGAGCTGTTCCACAATGCGCCCGCCGTACTTTTCTTTCCACTGCCAAGCGCGTTCGAGAAATTTTTCTCTGCCGAGGTCGTGCTTGTCGATACCCTCCTTTTTGAGCTGTTCGACGATCTTCACCTCGGTGGCAATGCTTGCGTGATCCGTCCCCGGCAGCCACAACGTGTTGAACCCTTGCATTCGCTTGAAGCGCACTATCGCGTCCATAATGGCGTTGTCCAAGCCGTGACCGATGTGCAACTGCCCCGTGATGTTGGGCGGCGGCGACACAATGGAAAAGTAGGGCTTGCCCGCTTCCGCTTTGGGAGTGAAGTAACCTTTGTTGAGCCAAAACTCGTAAAAGTCGTGTTCAAATGATGACGGATTGTAACTTTTTTCTAACATATATTCTTCTCCGATGGGAAATTTTTGCAAAAAAATCGGCAACCGAAAACAGTTGCCAAGGGCGAAATTACCGCTGTACCACCTTGATTTGACCCGAATAGCCAAGAAATCGAGTCCTCATTTTTGCCGCTAACGGGGCAACCCGAACGCCGCTACTTGCGCCAAAACGCCGTTTCGCGAGGTCAACTCGGCGCACTACGCCTACGCGCTTGCCTTGCGAAATTTCCACCGTAGTTCGCTCTCTGAAAAGGCAGTCCGTCGTAAGCCTTGCGCCTCAAACGTTTTTACGCCTACATTGTACCACGAGCCAAAAAAAAGAGCAAGCGATTGCGCCGCCTGCTCTTGAAAAACTTTTTTACTCGGCAGAAAGGGGTTTTTCCGCCGCGGTCGTAACGGGCGTGGCGTTTGCCGCCGTGCCGCATTCGGGGCAGAACTTGCCCTCGAACTCCGTACCGCATTTGCTACATTTGTTCATAAATTGACCTCCTTTGTAGTGCAATTTTGTTTGTCGGTTATTGCATTGCCTCTTTTGCGCAAAGAGGCTACAAAAGGCACAAAAAAAGTGCCGTATCTACCGAAACGGCACTTGTAGATGTGCGTCACGATAGCTACCACACTACTCTCAAATTTGCCATACGCAAAATGAACAGACACACTAATCTACCGTTAGATAAAGTGTGCGTATGACAAATAAATATTAAGAGTAATGTGGTAGATACATTGTACAACATCACAAATGATATGTCAAGATTGTAAAAGCAATTTCAAAGAACGGGGGGGGGAAGCGGCAAAAATTTTACGGAGCGGAATTTTTACAAAAAAAGACGGAAAAACTCCGTCCTTTTACAAAACGCCGTCAGCAAACGGTAAAGATAACTTCTATTCCGCCGCGGATCCAATCGTCGTTGAGCAAGCCGCTTGCGCCGTACAGCAAGTAAACCGTGTCCGCAACCTTGGCAAGGGGTACCGTCACCACGCCCTCGTGCGCGTAGCTGTTTTCGTCGGTGTGGAACGGGTTGTGCTGGATACATTGCGTAAACAACAACTCGTTGGACAGCGTTCTGCCGCGGTCGTCGTTACTCAAAAACAGATATTGATAGCCGTCGTCTATCTCGGCGACGTTCAACGAATACCTTACTTCCAACTTGGTTGCCCCCGCTTGGAGGTAGTCGGAAAGGGGCGCGCCCAACAATTGAGAAAGAGCCACTACGTCTTTGTGCTGTTTTGCCCTGCCGCTGTCGGTGATGACGTAGCTTTCGCCGTTGTAGAACCGAGCGGAACTTTTTAGCCAACGCGCCGAGGCAAGCACCGCGCAGTTCTTGTTCCAACTTGCGCCTCTGCCCAAACTGTCCGTCAATTTTTCGCCGTTGGCGTACCAACCCGCAAAGATATATCCGCTACGCGCGGGAACGGGCAAAGCAAAGGGCTTGCCGAAAGTTACCGTTTGGCTTGTTTGCAAAATATCTTCGCCCGCATTTAGGTACACCGTGTAGGCTTCGCCGCTCCACTGCGCGGTAAAGGTTTCGCTGCGGTAGGGCGTGACAGTTTCTTGCAAAACGCCGTCGCCGTCTTGCCAACCGAGAAATTCGTACCCGTCGCGCGACATAACGGGCAGAACGAAACTTTCGCCCAAGGGGACGTTGAACGTTTCGGCATTGCCGAAACCGTCATCTAAGCGTATCTTGTAGATACAGTCGTACACGTAAAAATCCGAGTCGGCGTACACCGCCTCTTCGGTAAAGGGTCCGTTGCCCGCGCCGAGCGACCAAGCCGTAACCACCGTGCCGTCCTGCAAACACGCGGGAGCCACGCTGACAAAGGGCGTTCCCGAATCTACGCAGGCAGAACCGAGCAAATCGCCCGCCGCCGAGAAAAACCTGACCGTTACGCGCTTTACGGAAAAATGCGCGTACAGAGCTATGTCCTTGTCGTCGGAGAAAGGCTCGTCGGAATTGCCCTCCGCCGAAACGTACCTTTCGCCGCCCTCTTCTTGGGTAAACAACCCCTCGAACTCGTACCCCTCCAATTGGGGGACGTCTACCGTGTAGTCGGAGTTTTGTTTTACGCTGACGCTGTGACGTTCGCCCTCAACATAGTAGGTGATTGTGTACAAACGTTGCGCGTCAAGATTTTGCGGCTGTGCCTCACTGACCGAACACCCCGCAAGCACAAGCATTGCAAGCGCGATCACGGCAAAAACAAATATCGCTGATTTTTTTGACATTCGTCCACCTCCGTACAGCAAAGTTTTTCACTTTCCACTATATTATATAACATATTTATCCGCGTGTAAAGGGTTTTGTGAAATTTTTACAAAAAATTTTTATGTTTGAAAGGAAAAAGTCGCTCGGGCGTTCCGCCCGATGGTGGTGAAGTTTTGCGCTACGCGCAAAGTGAAGTACAATTGTTAAGTTTGCCGCTGTGCGGCAAGTGAAGTTGTACTGTCGCACAGTGAAGTACGCCTTGCGGCGTGTGAAGTTTGCGGCATTGCCGCAAGTTGTGGACGGGCGTAAACGCCCGAACTGTTTACACTACTGTACGCGGGGAGTAAGTTGGTTACTGTGTATAAGATGTTTAATATTTTAATATATTTTGTCCGTAGGTTGCAAGTCGGGAACCGTTACAATAGCTTTCTCTTGACGACGCAAGAGAAAGTGGCGTCCGCAGGACGACGAATGAGTTTCGACCTGAAAAGCAAGTAATATATTATTAAAAACTCCCTCTGTTTCAACACAAAGAGAGTTTCTTTTTTAGTAACGATTGTAATGTAAAGTTGTTTTCGTTGTTGTATTAACCGAGCTTATTGCAGATATTCCTCTTCCACCGCCGAAAGGCGGTCCCCCTTCCCCGTAGTTTCGCGTTGCTCAACGACGGGGACGGTCTTTGGGGAACACGTCTTGCGGCGGTCCCCCTTCCCCCTCGTCGCCGCACGGCTTTGGTTAGCACCAAGCGCGTAAGCGCGCTCGGTACCGCTAACAGTCGGCGGCTCCTCTTCCCACGCAAGTATTGGCGTACTTGCGCGGGGACCCATTTTGCTCGCCGACGGGGACGGTCTTTGTCACAGTCGCACACTGTATCCCTGCGGACAGGGGTGGGCGGTCGGGGAGAAGAACGGAGGGGGAAATTGCAGTTTACGACTTGCTGTTTTGCCGAAACCCGAGCGACACTCGCTCGCCCTATTTGTTGCGTTTACGTTTGAATAGCGCAAATCCCGTCAATGCAATCACGGTTACGGCAACAGGTATTACTATTGCTAGCCAAATCAACTTTCCTTGTTGTGGGTCATCGGATAAAGATGGTTGCTCTTGTTCTGAAATGACGATTTCAAAAGTAAGTTCTGTTGTTTTGTAACTGTCTGCGTCATCGCCCGTGTAAATGGCTTTTGCCGATATTCTGTTTCCCGTAATTTCCATATTTTCATTTTCCCAAACAAATCCGTCGGGGAGAGAAATGTCGGACAATTTTGCTGCATTTTTATTGTGATAAATAGTGGTATTTACGGTTGGTTTTTCTGCTTTTTCAATGGTAAATTCTATTTGCGTTGAACCAATGTAGTCGTTTTTGAAAGTAACTATCGCACTACCTTGACCTGCTAACTTGTTGTTCTCGTACTGTACGTCATAGTCTACCCCAAATGTGAGCAACGTTTCTCCGTCTTTTGCAATAACGCTCGGAGTTACTTCCGACCCGTTGTACACAAAGTTTTTAACATCGAGATCCACGCTTAAATACGAAACGTTTTTAGGCGGTTCTTTTGTCAATGTGATTTGGATACGATAGTTTTTGTAGTTTGCCTTGTCGGAATATTCTGCCCACGCAGTAATGGATTCCGCGCTGATTTTTGTGTTTGGTTCTTCCCATTTCCAGCCGTCGATAAGAGGAACGGATCGCAAAGTTTCTATCTTTCTGCCAACCGTCATTTTCGTATTTGGCACAGAATTCGGACGGTCGGCTTTTTCAATCGTAAACTCTGCTTTCGCCTCGGCGTAATTGTAGTTTTGCGACTGCTCTGCTACTGCTTTTATCCAATAATTTCCTGCTTGCGTCGGCGTATTTTCGACGTAAGTTCCGTCTTTTTTGTCCGAATAGGTAAAGGTTACTTTTGCCGTTACTACTTGCCCCGTTACGGTTGGCGTAGGGGCAACCTCGCCGAAAGTCCAGCCTTGTTGCGATACGGCAAAACCTTGAATATCCGCTCTGTTGATTGTAAAATACAGCGTTTTTGTCCCGACGTATTTATTTTTCCCTTTGACTATCGCTCTTGCACTGCCAGCATTGATGTTTTCAAGATATTCAACTTCAAAGTCGGTATCTTTCAAAAGCCGATATTCCCCGTCTTTGGCAATAATTTCGGGTTCTTTTTTCGTACCGTCATATACAAACGAGTTCTCTTTGAGGCTTAGCGTTAGCAAGGAAAGGTTCTTTTGTACTGTTTCACTGCCACGAGTTATCGTAACCGTCATTTTCGTATTGCCGTAGTTTTTCTTGTCCGTTCCGTTGTAGACAGCCACCGATTGAAATTTATCGCTTGTTATATCAAAGGTGTTTTGCCAAGTCCAATCGGTTTCAAGAGTGATTTGGCTCAGATTGGTTATGTCCTTGTTGACAAACATTGCGCTTTTGGGTTTTACGCTTGGCCATCTTGCCTTTTTGATTTTGAAAGTTTGATTGTTCTGCCCCGTGTACTGCCCTTTTCCGCTGACAATCACAGTAGCCTCGCCTGCTTCCGTGTTGTTCAAAAAAGTCAATTCGTAATCGGTAATATCGCTCAGTTCTTCACCGAGATATGTTACCCTCACTCTCGGTTCGATCTTCTCGCCCGTGTAAACGTAACTTCCCAATATCTCCACATTCGCTTCCGAAATATCTATCCGAGCAGGCGGATCCCCTGCAATTTTTTCGATAAAAAAACCGCAAACGGTATTTTGATATAAATTCGCGTCCGACCCGACATATTTAAGTGAAAATTGAAATTGCGACTTTCCGAGTTTTAGTTCTTCGTCGTTGCCTATCCACTGCCACCCATTTGGAATTTTTATTTCATGCGCCATTTTTATGTCGTAATAAACTTTTACGGTTCCGCTCATTCTGCCCGGGGGATATTTAGCCTTTGCAACTTCAAAATTGGTGGTTCTTTTTCCCGTATATTCGCCCATACCGTAAATGGTTATTGTCGCCATTCCTATCGAAGAATTATTTTCTACGGATAAAGAGTAGTCTGTATCTCGTACAAGAAGTTCTTCGTCAAAATATACTTCTACATTCGGTATCATATCTTGTCCTTTTTCATAAAAAACAAGTCTGTTGTCTATTTCTACTCTGGCGTTTTCTATATTCTTTCCTAAATCTTCTCCTCTATCCACAACATTTGTTATTGCTCTTATTTTCGCTACATAACTACTGTATGCGGTGTCGGCATAATTGTCGCTTTTTTTATAACTTTCCCACTTTCCGTCAAGAAAGTAGTAGGTCATATCGTTTACCGAAGTTTTATCGGGTACGCACGCAGCCACAGGCTTGTTGTTTGCATTTTCGCTGCTGACGACAATGGAAAAGTACTCGCCTTGTTTCAAACTTATCGGGTTGTCAAAGTCTATGGTGTGAAAGCCTGCTGCACCAATATGTACTACCTTGTTTGCAACGCTAAAACCTTGTTCTGGGTTGTTAATCTCGTCGTTGACATCGCCCGAATTTACTGTGAGGTTTTTGTACACTTCCACCTTTACGTCTATGTTGCCGAGGTCTGTATATATTGTTGCGGCAGTAAGTTGCTCTTGTTTTGTAGATGTGCTGAGTTTTGCCTCGTATATCGCCGCTTGTTTTTCGGCGTCGGCACTTGATCTTACCGACGAAATTTGTCCGTCGTAATGATAAATATTTTGATAGTTTTCACGCATTGCCACGTCAACAACGTAGGGCGCAACGATATGCTCTTGGTAGGACATATAAAAACAAGATATACCGTTGTAGACGTCGCCGTAACTTCCCCAACTGTTTTTCACGATCCACGCACCGTTGCTTGCGGGCTTGTTGGGTGTAAATTCTTGGCTGCTTACATTGTCGTCCCAGCCAACGATAAGCGATTCGTGATTGGTTGTGTATGAATTGTTTCCCGAGTAATATTTTACATCAGAAGCCCTTGGCGAAGCATAACTGAATGACACTGCTCCGTATTTCAAAATGGCACGTTTTATATCGTTTGTTTCTGTGGAGATCTTGAAATAATTTTGGACATAGTACTCAGATTGCAAAAGTTCGCCATTGATAGCGTCAAGGTCGTCTAAATCGAGAAATTCATTTTGATTTACAAGCGCGTAGCCCTCCGTCATGGTTTCGTAGGCATTGTAGCCTTTGTCGCCAAGATCCCACGTACCGACATAACTTGTATCTTCCGTTGTTAAACATAACGGATCATGTAGCCCATCTCTATTAAAACGAGCATAAGCAAGCACTCTTTCATCTAAATTGAGATTGGTTATTTTGGCATTTTTATCGATACCTTTGCGCAAAATGTTTGACTCCACCGCGCCAATCGGCGCATAAGCCCAACAAATGTTTCTTTGTCCTTGATTTCTGGTTGGAGTAACAATGTCCAAACGTCGTCCGTCAAATGTTTCAAGATTATCTGCCCAATAGTTAAGTTGATCGTCATCTGCATTTCGGAGTTCGTAAATAGTTTGAGGCGCAGATTGAGATAACGTTTCTGTTTGATTTTCAGCACTTGCAGAAATATTTGTAGGATTGTTTATTCCAACAGAAAAAATACTTATTACAAAAAGCAATAAATACGTTATGCAATAAAAAATTTTTGTTTTTTTATCCACCATATATTTATTATAGCAAGTTTACTTTGTTAAATCAAGCATTTTCCGATTCGGCGAAAAATGAAACGAGTAAATCGAACAAATACGATTGACGTCGGTGTGAGAAATAGGTCTACAACTGCGTGGTGCCGACTGCATTGGGGCGTTAGAAAAGCCCCAACTTGCCCGCGCTACTTTCAAGTATACAACCTGCTTTTCAAGTCGAAACTCATCAGTCACCTAACGGTGCCGACTGCGTTGGGGCGTTAGAAAAGCCCCAACTTGCCCGCGCTCACGGCAAAGTGTCCACAGGACACATTTGCTTTGCGTGGCGCGCTCTTTTGTCCCCAAGAGAAGCCTTATACACGGTTTTAAACTCACTCCCTGCGGACAGGGGTGGGTGGTCGGGGAGTGGAACGGAGGGGGCAATTGCCCTGACCTTTACTTGCGGCAACGCCGCAAACTTCACAATTGTACTTCACTTTGCGCAAAGCGCAAAACTTCACTTTACTCGGGGTGGGTGGTCGGGGACCTTGTGTCACAGGGAGCGAGGGTGTTCGACCAAAAATTATCTGCAACGAGGGAGGCGAGGGGATATAACTTGTTTCGGTAGTCGAAACTCATCAGTCACCTAACGGTGACGACTGCGTTGGGGCGTTAGAAAAGCCCCAACTTGCCCGCGCTCACGGCAAAGTGTCCACAGGACACATTTGCTTTTCGTGGCGCGCTCTTGCGTCCCCAAGAGAAGCCTTATACACGGTTGTAAACTTGCTCCCTGCGGACGGGGGTGGGCGGTCGGGGACCTTGTAACACAGGGAGCGAGGGTGTTCGACCAAAAATAATCTGCAACGAGGGTGGCGAGGGGATATAACTTGTTTCGGTAGTCGAAACTCATCAGTCACCTAACGGTGCCGACTGCGTTGGGGCGTTAGAAAAGCCCCAACTTGCCCGCGCTCACGGCAAAGTGTCCACAGGACACATTTGCTTTTCGTGGCGCGCTCTTGCGTCGTCAAGAGAAGCCTTTAACTTGTTGCGCGCCGACCGAAGCGAAGCCTTTTTTGGTCGAATACCCGAGCGACATACCGCCGCACAAGTGGTCGGAACCCGAGCGACTACACGTAACATTTTTCCTCAAAAACCCGTAGTATGCAATATAAAACAACGGAGGAATACAATTTGAAAAAAATATTTACTGTTTTGCTTGTGCTGACTCTTGTGGCGACTTGCGCGCTTACTTTTGCGGCTTGCGAGCGAAACGAAAATCTTATAAAACTAAACGAAGTAACTCACAGTCTGTTTTACACGCCGCAATATCTGGCGTTGGCACTCGGCTACTTCCAAGAGGAGGGGCTGGAAATCGAAATAACCAACGGGCAGGGCGCGGACAACGTTATGACGGCTCTCTTGACGGGCGAGGCGGACATCGGGTTGATGGGGTGCGAAGCCAACATCTACGTGTACTTGCAGGGCAAAAAGGACTATCCGCGCGTTGTGGGACAGCTCACCAAGCGCGACGGCAGTTTTTTGGTGGCGCGCAGCGAAATGAAAGATTTCGACTACTCCGGAATAGAAAACTCCACCGTGTTGATGGGGCGCAAAGGCGGAATGCCCGCAATGATATTGCAATACGTACTCAACAACAAGGGCTACGAAAACGGGCGGAACATAACAATGGACTACTCTATCGAGTTCGGCGCGTTGGGACCCGCTTTTACGGGCAACATAGGCGACTTTGTGCCGCTGTTTGAACCTACGGCAAGCCGTATGGTACAGGAGGGGAGAGGCTTTATTGTGTCGGCGATCGGCAAAGACAGCGGCGAAATACCCTACACCTGCTACTCGGTCACGGCGGATTTCCTCAAAGATCACCCCGACAAAGTGGAAAAGTTTTTGCGTGCGGTGTGGAAAGGCACCGACTACGCGCTGAGCCACACTCCCGAGGACATCGCCGCGCTTGTAGCCGACTACTTTGACGAAACGCCCGAACTGCTTGCCGCCGCAATAAAGAACTACCAAGACTTTGACGTGTGGACCACTACTCCCGTAACGGACAGACAGGCTTTTGAACGTATTCAGGACATAATGGAAAACGCCGACGAACTTAGCCAACGCGTAAGTTACGATACAATCGTGGACAACAGCGCGGCGGAAAAACTGTAAAAAGTCTAACACGACTTCGGGCGGAGCCGTAGCGTTGCGGCAACGCTTGCCACAAAGGAACAAAAGTATATGAAAGTACTCGAACTGAAAGACGTAAGCAAAGTTTTTTACACCAAAACGCAGGAAACGCAGGCGGTAAGTCACCTTTCATTTGACGTAAACGAGGGAGAATTTGTGTCCATAATCGGTCCGTCGGGCTGCGGCAAAACAACCGTTCTGTCGCTGATATGCAAGCTGATAAAGCCCACTTGCGGCTCGGTGGAATTGTCGGGCAACAGCCACGTGGGTTATATGTTGCAACGCGATCAACTTTTTGAATGGCGCACTATCGAAAAAAACGTGTACCTCGGCTTGGAAATTCAACGCCGACTTACCCCCGAAAACAAGCAGTACGCCGACGGTCTGCTCAAAAAATACGGCTTGTGGGAATTTCGCAAACACCGCCCGAGCGAACTTTCGGGCGGTATGCGGCAGAGGGCGGCGTTGATACGCACTCTCGCCACCGATCCCGACTTGCTGTTGCTGGACGAACCCTTTTCGGCGTTGGACTTCCAGACGAGATTGGACGTGTGCGACGACGTGTACTCTATTATCAAATCGGAAAAAAAGACCGCGCTGTTGGTTACGCACGACATATCGGAAGCCATTTCGCTATCGGACAGAATTGTGGTGCTTACCGCACGTCCCGCGACGGTGCTTGCAATACACGAACCTAAATTGAACGACTTGGCTTCGCCATTGAAACGTCGCGAAAGCCCCGAGTTCTCCAAACAGTTTGAACTGTTGCACCGTTACCTGCACGGAGAAAAAAAATGAAGAAAGATTTTACAAGAGAACATCTGCTGTACCTGAGAAAAGAAAAATTGAGAAAACTCGCCGTTCACCTTACGCAGGCGGCTGTGTTGATTGTTGCGTTGGGCTTTTGGGAACTTTCGGCGCAACTCGGTTGGTCGGACAGTTTTATCACAAGCAGTCCGTCGCGCGTGTGGAAAACGCTTGTGGAATTGATCGCGGGCGGCACGCTGTGGCGGCATATGTGGACTTCCACGTGGGAAACCCTTGCGGGCTTTGCCATCGGCACCGCATTGGGGTACGCCGTTGCCGTGATACTGTGGTGGAACGGCTTTTTGAAAGAGGTATTTGAACCCTACGTAGTGGTACTCAACTCTCTGCCGAAAATCGCTCTCGGTCCCGTCATAATAATTTTGGTGGGTGCCGACAAAGCGTCGATAATCACTATGGCGGTGCTTATTTCGGTGGTGATAACAACCATTACCATTCTCAACGGCTTTGTGGAAACGGACAAAGAAAAAATTTTGCTGTTGCGGTCGATGGGCGCAAACCGCTTTCAGATATTTACCAAGTTGGTTGCGCCCGCAAACGTTCCGACGCTTATGGCTACGCTGAAAATCAACGTCGGTATGGCGTGGATAGGCTCGATAATGGGCGAGTACCTTGCGTCCAAAGAGGGCTTGGGGTATTTGCTCGTTTACGGCAAGCAAGTGTTCAGATTGGACCTTGTTATGACCTGTACAGTTGTGCTGTGCGCCCTTGCGGGCTTGATGTACGCGTTGGTGGCGTTGATAGAAAAAACGGTATCTCGCCGCTACTGAACAAAATGTACTAAAAAGCCGCTTGCAAAAGATAAAATATTGTGATATGAACAAATTTCTTAAAATTGCGGGCGACGCGGCGTGTACAGTCGGGTGTTGCATAGGCGTGGGCTTTTTGAGCGGAAAGGAGGCGCAGGCGTTTGTGGGAAACGTCCCCAACGCCCTCCTCTTTGCCGCCGTAGTAGGTTTGTGCAACTTTGCCTTGCGAGAGTTTTGCAGGCGCGCAAACTGCTTCAATGTGGAAGATGTTTGCAAAAATCTCCACCCCATATGCTCAATTTGGCTCAATTGCGCCATTGTGCTGTGTTGCTTTGTCTGCACGGTTACCGCTCTTGCGGGGGTTGAAACGTGCCTTTCAAACTTGTTGGACGTACGCGCAAGATTGCCGCTGTTTGCCTTTGGTGCGGCTGTGATTTCGGGAGTGCTTACGGCGGCGAACCTGAAAACCCTGAAAGCCGTCAACGCGATAGCCATTGGCTTGTCGGCGGCGTTGCTTGTTATTGCGGCAACAAACAAACAGCCCAGCTCGACCGCACCCGTACAGCCTTTGCAACCGATTGTGTACGCGCTGTTTACGGTGACGATGAACCTCGGCATAACGGCAAGGCTTGCCGCCGATTGTTCGGCAAAGGAAAATGCCGCCGCTTCCGCCGTTACCGCCGCCGCGCTGTGCCTTACTCTCGTTGCGATACTGCCCCTCTGCGATTTTTCGGCGGAGTTGCCGCTACTGTCCCGACTCGACGTAGGCGAAAAACGCTTTGCCGCGTTGGTTTTACTGTGCGCCGCCGCAACGGGATTGACGGCAAACGCAATGCCCGTGGCGGAATTTGTGCGATCGGTCGTTCCCGACAAAACGCTTAGCGTATCGCTTGTTTTTACGTTGGCGTTGGCGTTGTCCTCTTTCGGATTCGATTTCGCCCTGCGTTTCGGTTACGCCGCCGTCGCCGCTGTGGGCGCGTACGTCGTTTTGCGCTCGGTTGTTGCCCTTTTTCGATACAAAAAACGCCCTTTGGGGGCGTTGATTTTTTGAACGAGGGGGGATAGAAAATTTGTTTCGGATATTCCTCTTCCACCACTTCGTGGTCACGACTGCGTTCACGGCAAAGTGTATACGGTGTGTAGGGAAAATGTTGTGTGTAATATACTCAATGTTTTTACGCATTTAGCCCGTAGGTTGCAAGTCGAAAACCGTTACAATAGCTTTCTCTTGACGACGCAAGAGAAAGTGGCGTCCGCAGGACGACGAATGAGTTTCGACTACCAAGATAAACTGTATATTGCGATTATTCCTAACAAAAAACCCTTTGTGTAATACAGAGGGCATTTTTTTATAATATATAGCTTGCTTTTCAGGTCGAAACTCATCAGTCACTTGCAGTGACGACTGCGTTGGGGCGTTAGAAAAGCCCCAACTTGCCCGCGCTCACGGCAAAGTGTCCACAGGACACGTTTGC
>CANQND010000016.1 GCA_947625115.1 uncultured Clostridia bacterium
GCCTTATAAGCGGTTGCCAACTTGCTCCCTGCGGACAAAGTTTGTCAAAAAATAGAATATCTCTATACGAAGAAACCAGCCTACTCCCCGCGAACAGGGGTGGGCGGTCGGGGACCTTGTACCACAGGGAGCGAGGGTGTTCGACCAAAAATAATCTGCAACGAGGGTGGCGAGGGAATTTAACTTGTTTCGGTAGTCGAAACTCATCAGTCACCTAACGGTGACGACTGCGTTGGGGCGTTAGAAAAGCCCCAACTTGCCCGCGCTCACGGCAAAGTGTCCACAGGACACATTTGCTTTTCGTGGCGCGCTCTTGCGTCGTCAAGAGAAGCCTTTAACTTGTTGCGCGCCACCCGAAGCGAAGCCTTTTTTGGGCGAACGCCCGAGCGGCAAGACATATAAAAAACCTACCCGTTTGCTTGGGTAGGTTTTGTTTTTTAAGCGATTGCTACTCCGCAGAGGGGCGAGGCTGTTCGCGTTGGAAATCCACCACGCAGTACACGTCGTCGGTCATTCGGAGCATTTCCGCAAGGGCGTCCTTGTCGATGTTGATACGTTCCTCGAACACTATCCACCTGCCCTCGGAGCTATCCGTGCTGGGCATAGCCAACAACAACGCAACGTAGACGGCAACTTTGAGTTCGGGCGGGAGGTTGTCGTAGTCGGTAACTTCGCCGTTTTGCTTGATCTGCACCATACAGTCCTGCTCGGTGAGGCGCAAGCCGCCGCCCGTGAAGCCGTTGAGATAGCGCGTTGCCGCAGACAGAATGGAATTAATCTTGTCAGTGATGAGCAACGACACGATTTCGGCGTGACCGAGCGTTTCCTTGAAGTTGCTGATCGTTTTCGCCTCGGCGGCTGCCACGCCCACTTTGGCGCGGGCTGCGCTTGCCGCAACGTAACTGCTGAATTGGCTGTTGCGCCGCTGTTCCAACTGAGCCTGACGTTGTTGGAGCAGGTCGATTTCCTGCTGTTTGGCGGCGATTTCCTCTGCGGAAACGACTGCGGCGGGCTGATTTTTCAATATGGAGTAGAGATTTTGTATCTTTTCGGATAAACTTTGGCGCATTGCGTCGAACTCCGTTATCAACTTGCGCAAATCTTCCACGTTTGCGTTCAAATCGGCGGCAAGCACCTTGTCTACGTCCAAACCCATAACGCCGAGTTCCGTTTGCAGTTCGTTGTGAAGCTCTTCGTACTCGCTAACTTTGGAGTCGTACAGCCATTGAGTTTTTTCCAATTCCAAACGCTTTTTGAAAATCTCCTTTTCCAATGTCTGCGCGGATTCCTCCAACATACGGCGTTCGCTATCCACATCGCCGAGTTCGTAGCGGAAGTTGATAACCGCCTGTTCGAGATCGTCGCTGCCCGCATAGTTTTGCGCTTTGGCGGTGGACTCGGCTATCTTCTGCTCGTTGACCTTGATGGTCTTGGTGTATTCGAGGATAGTGCCGCGAATGTCGTCCAACTTGGACTCTACGCTCTCCAATTGGCGCGTGAGCGATTTGTACTGCTCGTAACCACTGCTAAGACGTTCGCCTATATCCGAAAGTTCGTCGCGGATCTTGTCGTTGGTGGAGATGAGCGTGTCTATCGAAGTGCGCGCGTCGTCTAACTGCGTTTGAGTTTCTTTGAGGTAGCTCAACCTGTTTTTGAGAGCCGTCAACTTGGCGCGCAACGACTCGGACGAACGCCGTAGCTCGTTTAGCTCCGCCTCGCCGCGCACCGCCTCCTGCTGAACTTCCAACAGGTACTTGGTGCCGTTGTCGTTACTTAACGCTTTGAGATAGTTGAGGACGGCTTCGTTGGTGTTTTGCGCGACAATCTCGTTGTAACGCCTGTTGATGTTGTCCTTTTCGCGTTGGAGCGTTTCCATTTCGGCGGCGTTGATTTCTATATGCCGCGCGATCTCTTTGAGAGAACCCGCCAACTTGTTGGCGCGTTCCAACAGCATATCCCTATCCAGATTGCGCGTGGTTATCTCCTGCGAGAGCGCGGTTACCTCGTCGTCGTTGAAATTTACGTTGACGGCGTACACGCTTGCGTAGTCGTCGCTAAACGCGCGTTGACTGTTGAGGTACACCTCTCTCTTGAATTCTTCCTGCTTGCGCAACAATGTTTTTTCGCGTTGCGACTCCAAAATGCTGCGCGATTGTTCCAACTGAACAATGCGGAATTTGTAGTCGTCGAGGGCGCGTTGCAAATTGCGCTGTTTTTCCTTTAACGAAGTGTTGATTGTTTCCAACTTGGAGTACTTGGCGTCCAACACTTGCAAAATCGTTTCGCGCGCTTTGAAAGGCGTAACCGTACGGTCGAGTTCCGCAACGGCGCGGAAACGCTTGATCTGCGAAACGAGGTTACTTTCCCTTTCGGCTATCTGACTTTCCTTTACGGCAAGTTCGGAAGTCAACTTTTCTATCTGCGCGTTTACTTCGTCTATCTTTACGTCCACGCGCACCGCTTCCAACAACTCTCCCACCGAACGCGCGGGAATATCGAATGCGTCCAGACTTTGCTTGGCCTCGCCGATGTTCTTTTCCACCTGCGCGAGCCTGTCGTTGTACATAGCTTTTTCCGAAAGCAACCGTTCCTGCTTTTCGTTGAGTTCCGTCAGTTGGTCGTTGAGCTTTTTGTTCTGCTCGTACAGCGAGGCAATGTAGCTGAGTTCGTTGTTTATCGCTTCGATACGGTTGCGCTTGTCCTGCGAAAGCCCGTACTGCTTGTTCTTTTCTTCCAACTGCGAACGTATACCGACAAGTTCGTTTTCCTGCCACTCCAACTCGCCCGTGATTTCAAAACGGCGTTTTTCGTAGGAGTCGCGCTGTTGTGCAACGGCTTGCAACGTTTTGATCTTGGGTATCAACAGCGCGATTTGATCGTGCAGTTTTACTTTGGCGCGCGCGTCGTCCACGTCCGCCTGTCGGGCAAGGAGCTTGTTGTACTTGTTTTGCGCGTCGTTGAGTTCCGCAATTATTTCCGCGCGGAGCGCGTCTACGTTTTGCTTGGCTTTGAGTTCGCCGAGTTGCGCCGTGGCGACGGTTATATCGCGGGAAACGGCGTCCAACTCCGCGTGCAAGGAGTCCAACTCCTCTGTGGAAGCGGGGGCGGCTTCCGCCGCGTACTCTTTCAGGCGGCGCATTGCGTCGTCTTTCATATTTTTTGTTTGAACGCTGACGCGGGCGATGTTGTCCTGAACTTCTTTTAGCAAGCGTATCTCTTCAAAACGCCGCAAATCGCCGTGGAAAGCCTCCGCCGCGCGGTTGCTGACATATCCGAGCTTTGCAATGTCTGCCACGGACGCGCCCGTCAACGTTTCGATGTACTCTATCGCATGCGCACGCGCCACCACTTGGTAGGAACCGTCCGTCATCTTTTTGAGTACCGTGCGAGTTGTGCCGTCGTCGTTGTGCAGACGGCTCAACGAATATTGATCGTCGTTGACAAAAAATTCGATTTCGACATCGCGAGTGCTTTCCGCCTGCTCGAAGCAATATTCCAAGTAGTTGGCAAGCCTCCCGCCGCGCGCGGTAACGACGTTTTGAACGTCCGAAGCCGCTCCGAAACGGAAAATTTGTTTTTCGTTGGTTTGTGGTTCGGTTGCAACAACCTTAACTATTTTCATTCGGCACCTCTTGCCAAAAACCCTTGACGGATTTGTTTGTCGGAAAACTGTTGATTGTAAATGCGTTTTGTGTTACAATAGCAATTGAATCGCTACGCCGCAACGCAAATCGCCCAAACAGGTTGATTACATTATATTATAACGCATAGCCGAAAAATAATCAATACTTTATCGACAAAAGAGGTAAATATGGCATTTTGTATCAAAGACAAACAACTTGTTGACACGGGCTACACCGTTGTGGAAAACGCCTTTTTCGTCAACTATATGCCCGCCGCGCCCGACAAACGCACCGCGGTGTATCTCCTCGGGTTGGCGTTATCCGACAGCGGCGGAGATAACAACAGCTGTCAAACCTTGGCAAACAAGTTGGAGCTTACCCCCGAAGAAGTGTTGGACGCATTTCGCTATTGGGAGGAGATGGGGTTGGTAAAAATAGATTTACTGCCCTCCCCCACCGTTACCTATCTGCCCATAAACGAAGGCACGGGGACTCTCAAAAAGATAAAAGCACACAAGTACGACAAATTTTCCGACGCGATACAATCCGTAATTACGGGCAGAATGATAAACACATACGAATTTCAAGTTTACTACGCCTTTTTGGAAGAAACGACCTTTCAACCCGAGGCGTTGGTCTACGTGGCAAAGTACTGCGCCGAATTGAAAGGTAACAACATCGGCTATCCCTACATTTTGGCAGTGGCACGCAACCAGATCGTGCGCGGCGCAACGACGCTTGCCGCCGTTAGCGAAAACCTCGACAGTCAACAAAAGTACGACGACGATTTGAAAATAGTACTGAAAGCGTTGCGCACAAATCGCAGTATCGACTACAACGACCGCGTTTTGTACGAAAAATGGGTAAAAGACTACGGCTTTACCCAAGACGCCATAACAGCCATTGCAAAAACCTGCCGCGTGGGCGGAATGGGCAAATTGGACGCAAAACTCTCCGAATACTACCGCAAAGGCGTATTCGACATAAAGGAAATAGACTCCTACGAAGAACAAAAAACAAAGCTGTACGACTTGGCTCGCGCAATAACAAAATCGATAGGCGTGTACTATCAAAACCTCGACGCGGTTGTGGAGGAGTACGTTGCAACTTGGTTGAGGCGCGGCTACGACGACGAAACGCTGCTTGCCGTTGCCAAGTACTGCTTCAAGAGCGGCATACGCACCCTTGCGGGAGTAAGCTCGATAATAGACAAACTGTACAAAAACGGCGTTGTCAACCTCAATTCGCTCAACGCCTACCTTGCGGCGATTGCAAGCGTGGACGAAATAATTCAGAACGTACTGAACAAATGCGGCTTGGACAGGCGCGTTACCGCCAACGACAGGGCGTTGTTCAGAATATGGACGGAAAATTGGGGTTTGCCCGTCGATTTGATAGAATACGTTGCCGAACTTTCGGCGGGAACTTCGTCGCCGATGGCTTACGCAAACAGAATTTTGTCGGAATTTAAGCGCAAGGGCATAACCACGGTACAACAGGCAAAAGAACGCGACAACTCTCGCGGAGTCGCCGCAACGGTCGCCACTGTGGGCGGCGTGGAGATAGAGCGCAGAAGTTACACCGACGAAGAAATAAGCGCGCTGTTTACCGTGTTGGACGAAACGGAGGACTGATGAACAAACAAGAACTTTTATCTCTTGCTCAACGCAGGATAGACGAACGCCGTTACGCGGCGGAAGAAAAGCCGTTGCGCGTGTTGGAAACGCTCCGCCAAAACGACGAATGGGCGCAAACCGAACGTCTGTTGCGCGCAAAACAGGTGGAGTGCGCAATGAACGGCAAAGTTGACCGCTCCGAAACAGACGCTTTGCAACAAAAACTTGACGCGCTTACGCAAAGTTTGGGCTACGACCCGCAAAACGATTTGACCCCGCACTACTGTTGCGAACGCTGTAACGACACGGGTTACGTCCAAAACGAACGTTGCGTTTGCCTGCAAAAGGAAATTTGCAATTTGCTCGTGGCAGACAGCAACGTCCCCGACAAAAACTTTACCTTTGAAAACAGCTCCGAAACGGACAAGCACAACAAAACGGTTTACAACACCGCCAAAAAACTTTGTCTGTCGGACAAGCGCAACTTGTTGTTGCTGGGCAAAGTGGGCAGCGGCAAAACCTATTTGCTTGCGGCGTGCGCCAATTTGTGCGCGCAACTCGGCAAAAGCACGCTGTTTGTGACGGCTTACGCCCTTAACAACGCCTTTTTGAATACGCATTTGCAGGGCGCGGAAAGCAGAGAAACCCTTATGGACAATCTGGTGGAAACGGACGTGCTGATAATAGACGACCTCGGCACGGAAAACATCTACAAAAACGTGACCGCCGAATATCTGTTTGTACTGCTCAACGAACGCCTTACGCAAAAGAAACAGACGTTTGTTTCCACAAATCTCTCCCTTACGGACATACGCAAAAAGTACGACGACCGAATTTTTTCGCGGTTGGTGGATCAGAACTCCACCGTAATAGCCGAACTTACGGGAGCGGACAAACGCTTTTCGCATAAATAAGTTTCGCCAAGCCCCGCCTCACGGCGGGGTTTTGCAAAAATTTTATTAAAAACAACAAAATTTTGTCGTTTACTATTGAAATTGCATATCAATTGTGATAGAATACAATGAACATTGTAAAAAGAGGCTTTACGATGAATCTTTTGGCTTTTGCAAAATCCCTTTCCGAGTTGCCCATCGGCATACTTACGGGACACAACCTTGTGTGTGCGGACGGCTCCACCTACACGGGTTGGGAAGTGCAACTAATATTTTTGTTGAGAGTGCTTATCGCGGGCGGCTTGGGCATAATTATCGGCATAGAACGCAACCGCCGTCAGAAAGAGGCGGGAATGGCGACTCACTTTATCGTGGGGTGCGCCGCATCTTTGTTTACGATAATTTCTATGTCGTTGTGCGACATCGGCGACGGCGAAAGAATTGCGGCGCAGATCGTTTCGGGTATATCTTTCCTCGGCGCGGGAGTTATCTTTTTTCGCAGAGAAAATTTGCGCGGGCTTACCACCGCGGCAGGCATTTGGGCGACGGCGGCAATAGGAATGGCTGTCGGAGCGGGTATGCCCATAGTTGCGGCGGCGTCTACCGTTATCATACTCGGCATACAGATGTTTTTGCACAGCAAAGTTGTGTTGCGCAAGAGTCGCAAACATATGCTGTTTGTTAAATTTTTGTACAGCGACGACACAAAAGACATGCTGATGAAACATTTCGGTTGCGACAGCTTCCACCGCTTCAAAATAACCAAAGACGGCGACAAGATGATTGCCGAAGCGGTTATTTACACCAAACAAAACTTCTACGCGGGAGAACTGTGCGAGTTAATGTCGGCGCACGAAGATGTGCTGTCTGTGGAACGCCTCGAAGATCTGTAAAAAGGTTTCCCGAGCCGAGCGGCTCGGGAATTTTTCGGGGAAAAGCGCGCGTTTGCATATTAAAAGTTGTTGTTACAAATTTATTGACAACCAAACAAAAAAATTATATAATAGACAAGGTGTTGCTACTATGGCTCAGTCGGTAGAGCACGTCCTTGGTAAGGACGGGGTCACCGGTTCAAATCCGGTTAGTAGCTCCATTCGGACTCCCAAATGGGAGTCCTTTGTTTTTTTCTGCCGACGTTCGCCGACGTTCGCAACAAGTTGCTCGGTTGAGGGCTCAGTCGGTAGAGCACGTCCTTGGTAAGGACGGGGTCACCGGTTCAAATCCGGTTAGTAGCTCCATTATGGCGGGAACTCCATTCGGCGTTCCCGCCTTTTTAGTCGCTACTAACCGGAGTCCGAAATAACGTGACGCGATTGACTCTTCGAGTAACAATCGCTATTCCGTCGCTTCGCTCCTTACAAATCCTTTCGTAGCTCCATTATGGCGGGAACTCCATTCGGCGTTCCCGCCTTTTTAGTCGCTACTAACCGAAGTCCGAAATAACGTGACGCGATTGACTCTTCGAGTAACAATCGCTGCTCCGTCGCTCCGCTCCTTACAAATCCTTTTGTAGCTCCATTCGGACTCCCAAATGGGAGTCCTTTGTTTTTTTCTGCCGACGTTCGCCGACGTTCGCAACAAGTTGCTCGGTTGAGGGCTCAGTCGGTAGAGCACGTCCTACACAAGGGCACTCGTCAAGTTGAAGCCAAAACTTGACGGGAAAGGAGCAACCGAGCCAACGGGGAAACAATCGCCGCAGACGATTGGTGCCGTCAAGCGAGAGTTGCGACGCGGACGGGGTCACCGTTGATGAAATTGCTTTTTATTGATAATCTATTCCGTCGCTCCGCTCCTTACAAATCCTTTCGTAGCTCCATTAAAACTCCCAAGCGGGAGTGTTTTTCTGCCCACATTCCACGTTTTTACATAAAGATTGCGACGGTTGGCACAAAAAAAGACGGTTTGTTCGGAAACCGTCTTTTTGTCGTTTGATTTCAGTTGAGAACTTTCGAAACGTTAGTTTCGATATCTTTATACAACTGCTCATCGAACGGATTGCCCAATTGGCAGTACTCCAACACACCGCCGACTCCCGTGTAGGTGTAGGCGTTCATTCGGTCCTCGTCCTCGCAATATCCGAAGAGTTTGAGATACTTTTCGCGAGCGATGTTCAAGTCCTTTTTGGCGGTTGCATATATTTCCACTGCGGGCAACGCGCTGATCGCGTAGGACACATAGTACGCGTCGCTATCGAAAGCAACCTGATACCAATATCCGTCGTTTTCCACGTCCGATCCCAAATAGCTTTGCAATATGGACAAGTACTTGGCGTTGTAGTCGCCGTCGGTAACTTCGCCTTTGTACGCCGCCCATTCAAACTCGTCAACGACCGCCGCAGAAATGATGGTGTCCAACATTGTGTACAGTTGAGTCAAACTGACAAAGTTCATTCCTTCCGACAAAGTGGCGAGAACGTTCTGGTTCTGCTCTAACCAAGCGAGGAACAGCATTTCGTCGCCCTGAGATTGCGTTTCGTCATGGTCGTAACTCAACATTACGTTGCCGTTGTGAATGTTTTCGTAGTAGTGACCGAACTCGTGTACAAACGTAAAGGCAGTGTCGTAGCCAATATCGTCCGACCAATAGTCTGACTGCGTAAAATAACATACGGGCAAATTGCTGTTTGCGATCCACGTTGTGTACGCGCCGCCATACACGCTGTCGCCAAGGAAGTAGGTTCCCGTTTTGAACATATCGTTTACGGCTTTCGAGAACCCGACGGGCTTTTCCGTAACCTTGTTAGTTGCGTCGTTGGCGTTGTCCAACCATTTGAAATAGTCCCCTATGTAATTGACCGTTGCTTGAATTTCCGCTTCATATTCTTCGAAATCACTGTTTTCGAAAATAGGCAGTTCGCACATACCGACATAAAAATAGAAATCGTCGTCGTCCTCGATATTGAGGTAATATTCGCCGTCTTCCCATACAAGGTATGAGTCATACGCTTTTCCGACTTCGAGATAAAGAGGAACTATGTACTGTTTTATATACTGCCTCATTGTCTTTACTTTTTCTTCGTTGTACTCGCGGTTGTAGATAACGTCGTAAGCATACGTCATATGATTGTCATAGTGGTAGCCATCTGCCTCGGCATTGTAGGCTTCTACAAGGCGACCGTACAGCTTGTTGATATCGTCTGTATCAACATAATACGAATTCATAAGCGCGTAATACTCTTCAAGAATTTCGTCAACCGTGCCGTCGGAGGAGGCGTTGGCGTACATTTCTGCCATTTGGAGAGTACTTTCCTTGTCAGCTTTGTACAAAGTCCAAAAATCGTCGGAGTACTTTTTGTTCGCATCGACAATAAGTTGGCAGTACTCCGCAAACATTTCGTTGTAACAAGACTTAACGGAGGAGTAAATCGCGTCGGTCATCGAGGAGAAGCAATCGTAGTACACCATTGCCCAGCCGTACTGACCGTCAAGGTATTCGACGTCCTCTTCAAAAGTTCTGAACGCTGTCACAAAGTCTGCCACGTTGCCGTTGAGCGCGGTTTTCGCGGCGTCCAAATGGTTGGATATTTCTACGGACTTGCTGTCGTTGAAGTTAAATTCGTTATCGTGGGTGCGCGTTCCCTCGTTGCGGCCGTAAACGTCGCAACCGCTACACTTCACGTACATAAAGTAGCTGTCGCCGAAGTCGTGCTGTGTGTGAGTTTCGGAGCCGCTTCCGCCACCGCCGCCTTGTGTGCCTGTTGCCACCCAATGAGCGTAAAGAGTTATATTCTCGTTGACGGGCGTGGTCTGAACCCATTGCGTTCCGTTCTGTTGAGAGGTGTACCAACCGTTAAAAAGGTATCCCGTTCTGACATCGGGCGTAGGCAAAGTAACCACATCGCCGTGATTTACGGTCACCACAAGGTTGTCCGTTTTGCCGTCGTTGTAAACAAAAGTAACGCTGTGGGTCACCGTGGAGGAGCCTTTTGCCGTCCACTTGGCGTAAAGGTGGAAATTGGAAGTTTTTTCCGTGCCTTGAACAAACGGTTGCGTACACGCCTCGTCGGTAAACCAACCCTCGAAATTGTAACCCTCGCGGGTGGGCGTGGGCAAAACTGTATCTTCGTCGTAAAGAATTTGCTTTGTCAAGCCGCTGTCGTCATAATTGTGCAAAAAAGCCTTGACGTTAGTTGTGTTACAGGCAACCGCAACAAAACAGGTTGCGATAAGCACCGAACACAGTAATAAAGACAAAAATTTTTTCATCGCGCACCTCATGAAAACTTTGTTGTTGTCTGTCCGCGAGCGCGGACAAATATTTGCGGGATAAATATCCTTTATATAAACGATTTTTCGCAAGAAAATATTGCGTTTTTTTTGCAAAAAACAGACAAACGTCAAAAAACGTTTATCTGCGTATCCAAGTGGACGGAGCAAAGGTCAGGATAATGGGATATATCTCCAATCTGCCTATCAGCATTGCAAAGGACAGCACCAACTTGCTGAACCAATTGTACATATAGTAGCCGCCCGCCGCCACGCCGTAGGCGGGTCCGATGTTGTTGAGGCAGGAAACCGCCGCCGTCATATTGGACAGAACGTCCAACCCTTTGCCGCTGTCGAAACACAGCACGGCAAAAGCGACTGCGAGAATTAGCATATACAAGCCGAAGTAACGCGCAACGCCGTTGAGCGTTTCGTCGGAAACGGTTTTTCCCTCAAACTTTACGGCAGTTGCATTGCGCGGGTGAAGCACTCTGCGCAACTCTTTGCGAACGGCAAGACACAGCAACGCCACGCGGCTCACTTTCAAGCCGCCGCCCGTACTGCCTGCGCAACCGCCGATAAACATAAGCAAAAACAGTAGTCCCTTGGACAGCAACGGGAAAATATTGATATCTCCCGCGCTTGACGGAATGGAGCTGTAACCCGTTGTGCTTATAAATGACGCCACCTGAAAAGCCGAATGGCGAACCGCGTCGCCCGCGCCGCCGATAAAGGGCAGATCCGCAAGGGCGAGATCTATCGAAACCGCCGTTGTAGCCACAACTATTATGCCGATGAATATCCAAAGTTCTTGCGATTTGAACGCCTCTTTGAATTTGCGCAAAATCCACAGATAGTAAAGATTGAAATTGATACCGAAAATCACCATAAATACGGCGATTATCCACTGACAGGCGGCGTTGTAGCTTGCAATACTATCCGACCTCACGCCGAAACCGCCCGTTCCCGCCGTGCCGAAAGCGTGTACGAAACTGTCGAACACGGGCATACCCGCTATTATCAACGCAATGATTTCCACGGCGGTAAAACCTATGTACAGCAAATACAATATCTGCGCGGTACTGCGAGCGCGCGGCACAATCTTGTCCACCGTCGGACCGGGCATTTCGGCACGCAAAACGTGCATACCCCTGTTGGAAGATCCCGATTCAAACGCCATCAAAAATACGATAACGCCCATACCGCCTATCCAATGGGTAAAACTGCGCCAAAACAGCAACGCCTTGTCGGTTACGTACATCGAATCTATTTGCGCGCCCGTCAGAATGGTCGCGCCCGTTGTGGAAAAACCGCTGCAAGTTTCAAAAAACGCGTCTATGTAGTTGGGAATGGCACCGCTTATCACAAAGGGCAACGCCCCAATCGCCGAAACGTAGATCCAACTCAACGCAACGATAATCAAGCCCTCTTTGGAAAATATCGCCCGCGTTTTGGGACGAATGGCAAAAGTAAACGCCAAGCCGATCACAAGGGAAATACCCACCGTAACAAGCAACACCCACCAGCTGTTTTCGCCGAGGCACAAAGCCAACACTGTCGGGATAGTCATAAGTACCGCCAAAATAATGGCGATTTTTCCTATGGTGTTGAAAATTGCTCTGTAATTCATATTACCTCAGCACGTCCGACAAGTCGTAGAGTTTCGCTTCCGTTGCGACGACGATAACGCTGTCGCCCTCGGTGATAACATCGTCGCCCGAGGGAATTATGGTTTCCTTTCCGCGAATGATACCGGCAATGATAATGTTGGGTTTCAATTTAAGTTCTTTGAGAGCTTTGCCCGTCAGCTTGCAGTCGGACAAAACTTGAAATTCCAACGCCTCGGCGCGCTCGTCCATAAGGCTGTACATTGTTTCAACTTTGCTACCCGGCGTGTTGTTGAGCGCACGCGCATACCTCGTCAACGCGTCCGCAACCAATTTGCGCGGCGAAACAACGCTGTCCAAACCGAGATTTTCGGCGAGGTCGGCAAGCTCCGTCTGGTTTACCTTGGCGATAACCTTGGGAATGGACAAACTGCCCGCGTAAAACCCGATCAAAATATTTTCCTCGTCCGAACCCGTAAGCGCGACTAACGCGTCGGTGCTGTTGATACCCTCTTCCAACAGCAAATCGTGGTTCATTCCGTCGCCGTGTATCAACGTTGCGCCAGCGGGGAGTATTTCCGCAAGGTCGGCGCAACGCTCCTCGTTACGCTCTATTATCTTTACGTAAAAACCGTTGTTGGCAAGCAGTTTGGACAGATAGTACGCCGTGGTGCTTCCGCCGAGAATTATGACGTCGCGCCCCTGCTTCTTTATCGCGCCGATACTTTTGAGAAACTTGTGCGTTTCGGAACGCTTTGTCATAAACGCAACTCTGTCGCCCTCGCGCAGAACAAACGTTCCGTTGGGAACGTGTACTTCGTCGTCGCGTTGCACTGCGCACAAAACAAATTCAATGGAACATTTTTTGCGCAGATCCATTACCGACACGTCGCAAAGGGCGGAACCCTTGCGGATCATCAATTCCAACAGTTGTACTTTTTTGCCTGCGAAGTTATCAACGCGCATTGCCGAGGGGAGTTTGAGCCAATCGAACAACGTTTCGGCGGTGGTTCGCTCGGGATTGAGTACCATTGATAAATCCAATTCCTTTACAAGGAAATTCAACCCGTCCTCGTTGTAGTCCGCTTCGCGTATGCGCGCCACGGTGTGTTTTGCGCCCATTCGCTTTGCCAAGAAACAGCTCAACATATTCACTTCGTCCGATTGCGTTACGGCAATGAACAAGTCCGCCTTGTTTACGCGAGCGGACAAAAGCATTTCGCGAGAAGTTGCGCTTCCGCACACTGCCATTACGTCGTACGAATTGGAAACCTGTTCGATAACTTCGGGGTCGTTGTCTATCGCGGTTATGTCGTGCCTGTCGTCGGTCATACTGTCGATTATGGCTTTGCCCACTTTGCCGCAACCAGCAATGATTATTCTCATAAAAATCCTCTTTTTTGTAACCGTAAGCGTTTCCGCTATGAGCGAAAACCGTTTTTACAGGCTATATTGTAGCACAATATATAAACTATTGCAACACAAAAAAAGACGGCGATTGCCGTCCTTTGAGTAAATTTTTTCGGAAGAAAACTATTCCAACGCGCGGAAATCTATCTTGCCCAAGGGCGTGCGCGGCATACTGTCGATGACCTGCACAAATCTCGGGACGGCGTAGGTGATAAGGTTTTGTTTGCAATGCTCCGTGACGCGGCGAAAAACTTCCTCTGCGGACATCTGCCGTTTGAGCGTGACGTACACTTTTACAAATTGTTTGCCCTCCACTTTTACGCCGACGGCACACGCCTCCGAAACGAAATCCAACTGCGCAACGCAGTTTTCCACCTGCGCGGGAAACACGTTTACCGCGGCGATTTTAAGCGAACGCTTTTTTCTGTCCACAACGTGCAAGTAGCCGTTATCCAGATAGCCGACGTCGCCCGTTTTGACCCAAGTAACGCCGTCGCGACGCACCAGACAATCTTCGCCCTCCAAGTAACCGCTCATAACTCCGCCGCCGCTTACGGCAATTTCGCCCATTGCGCCCTGCGGCAAAACATCACCGTCGTCACTAAGAATTTCCACGGCAAAACCCGGCATTGGACGTCCGCAACTGCCTTTTTGATAGAAATCGAAATTGTTGACTATGCTTACGCCGCACATCTCGGTAAGCCCGTATCCGCGCATAAGACGAGCGCGCGTTCCATATTCGGCAAGTATGCCGTCCACCCTCTCCACAAGGCTTTCTTCGCACACGTCGCCGCCGCACCAAATAACGTCGAGATTGCGTAGTCCTTTGCAATCGAAAAGGTTGCGGGACAGCATTTTTTTGAGCATAGCGGGTACTACCGACCACACGCGTACGGGGTAGCGATTTATCAGCCTCCTGACGGCGCGAACGTCGAACTTGGGAACCAACACCAAGCTGTACCCTACGCAGAGAGGACCGTGCATTGCCGAACAAAGCCCGTAAGCGTGAAAAACGGGAAGCGTTGCGAGGTTGTAGTCGCCGTGACGAACGTCGGGGTGATACATTGCAAACATACCGTCCACAACGGCGTTGAACGCGTTGTTGGTGAGTTTGACTATCTTGGGCGCACCGCTTGTGCCGCCGCTGTGCATATAGCACACGACGTCTTCGCCGCTACCCTCCACTTCTGTGGGAACGTTGCCCCGTTTTAGCAATCGCGCGTAGGTGTCGATACCCGCAAGACGTTTGCCGCTTACCACCGAGTACAGTTTGTAGACGGGTTTGCGCAAAGTTACGTAGTCGGATATACTGCAACGCACGAGTTTTTGCCCCAACGCAACAAGCGGACGTTCGTCTTTGAGCGTTGCGTCGTAAAAAAACAACGCTTTTGAACGAGTTTTGCGAATGTTTTCGGAAAGCAAATTGACAGGAACGAGCGGGTGGACCACGTTAGCCACAATGCCGAGTTTACTGCAAGCGTAAAACAGCGCGAGTGCCTGCGGACACGTGGGCAATTGCAAAGTTACCGCGTCGCCGCGTGCAAAACCCGATTGTTTCAAACCGCTTGCCGCGCGTTCCACGTCCGCAAGAAATCTGCGCATTGGCAGTTTGTAGCCGTAGTACACGATATATCCGTCTTTATCGACGCCTTTTTGTAAAAGTTCGTAACAAGTCATTGCAATAAGTATACCAAAACGCGCCGCAAAATGCAACAATTATGCCCGTTTGCAACGATAATAAGCACAAAAAAACCGCCGCAAAAAGCGCGGCGGCAAAAAATTTTACAACAACGGAATAACGCCGAGATAACAAATATCATCGCGTTCCGCCGCCTTGCCCTCCGCAAGGACGAAAGCCTTTTTGCATATTGTACCGCCGCTCATTTCCACCAATTTTTCCAAACCGACAAGGCTGTTGCCCGTGGACACAACGTCGTCTATTATGCCCACCTTTTTCCCGCGCATAAGTTCCGCGTCGTGGCGGGAGATGTACAACTTTTGCTCGCGCCCCGTGGTGATACTGCTGTTGATGGTTACTTCCAAACCGTCTTGCATATACAATTTTTTCGATTTGCGCGCCACGGCGTAGTAGGCGTGACCCAACTCTCTCGCAATGACGTGAGTAAGTTGCAATCCCTTGCTCTCCGCAGTGAGTAGCACGTCGCAATCGGCAACCGATTTGCTCAAAAGTTTGCCGCAATGTTCCGTCAGTTCAACGTTGCCGTGCAAATTGAAAAAGGCGATATTTACTCCGCTCGGGAGCGGAATGATCGGGAGTTCGGCCACAATGCCGCCCAAATCCACCTTGTATGTTTTCACCTTTGCGCCTCCTTTGTGTACAACAACTACAAGTATTGTACAACAATCGCGTTTATTATGTCAATAGCCAACCCCAAAAACGCAATATGGGGTTAAATAATTTTTACTCCGTTTTCGTAAATAAGCGTAATTTTGTCGCCCTTGACGCGATAGCCCTTTTCGGCGTAGAGCCACATAGGCTTGTCGCTTGCGGAATCTGAGTAAAAGGACGCCAAATGCGCGTTACCCGTTTGTTCGCAAAAGTACTGTACCTTGTACTTGCCGTGGCAGTGCTTGCCCGTCAACTTGCCCTTTGGGCTGAAATCGGTAGCGATACATCTTACGCCCAGCCTGCGACACGCCTCTCCCACGACGAAAGAGGGCGTTGCCGAAACGATAACGTCGTCGTCGCGCTTTTGTGCAAGATACCAACTTTTGATACGGCACAAGTTTTTATCCCAAAACTTTGCGGCAAACTTTTCGACATTGGGGACGAACAGCACAAAACCCTCCAACAACAGCAGATAGGCGTTTTTGTTCAATATGCGCAGACCCCTCAGCAGAAACGCGACAAGCAACACGGGCAAGTACAGCAAAAGATAGGGTAGCCTTAGCGTACAAAAAAGAGAAAAGCGGCGCATACTGTTGCCGCGAAAGATCGTGTCGTCGAAATCGTAGCCGTTCATAAATTTATTATACCATATTTCGCGGCGGTTTTCAACAATAACCGTCCAAAAAGTACCAACGAAAAGGCGCAGGCAGAATACGCTTTGCTCGGCGCGATTTTGCACAACCGCACGCGGGTACAAACGTTGGGCAAAAAGTTTATTCCAAAACCAAACGCGCGGCATTTGCGCAAAAAGTTTGGCAAAACAAAAGTTTCAAACGATTGCAATCGTTTGAAACTTTTTTCGATTTGTTTTACCGCGTTTTCAAGCCGCGTTGGCTTTACCACTTGTCGCGCAAAAACCTCTTTTCGCTTTCGGGCAGATCCAGCGCGAGCGTTCCGCCCGGGTTCATAAGGTTGTCGGGGTCGAAATGCTTTTTGAGTGCTTTGTAAATTTCCAACTGACGGCTGCCGATCTGCCCCTCCAACCAAGGCGCGAAAAATTTGCCTATGCCGTGGTGGTGGCTGATTGCCGCGCCGCTCTTTTGAATGTGATCGAGTATGCCGCTCCAATATTTGACGAAATCGTCCAGCTCGGTCATACGGGCGATAAAGATAAAGTACAAGTTGGCTCCCTGCGGATAGCAGTGCGACATATGCGTCATACAGATAGTGTCGGGACGGCTGTGACAGTAGTCGCGTACCATTTTGTGTACTTCTTCCATTTGGCTCCAACGCACCGAACACTCCAACGTGTCCGTCATTATGCCGAAGTCCTGCATACTATCTCTCATATAGGGGTCGTTGAAACGTCCCTTTTCCCACGCGGAAGTGACGGCACCCGTCAAGGACATAGCCTTGTACTTTTTGCAAATGCGTTTTACGTTTTTCGCCACGTTTTTGCAAAAGCCCTTTTCGCCGTCGGTAAAGCCGAGAAACAGACAACGCTCTCCCGGTTTGTAACCGAAAGATTTGAGCAAGCCGTTGAGCGGACTTTCGTCCACGCCATACATACGCATTGTTATGTCCGTTTCTTCGGGGTCGGAAAGGCGGAATACGCTGGGTTTGCCGCATTCGCATTGCATAATTTCGCGTGCGGCTTCCATTGCGGAGTGCCAATCCTTGAACATAAAGCTGAATTTGTAGTGATTTTCGGGCATCCAACGGAAAATTTTCAAGGTGACGTGCGTAAGCACGCCGAACGTCCCCTCGCTACCCATCATTATTTGGTTTACGTCGGGTCCCGTTGCGCGCGCGGGGAACGCTTCCGTTTTAATAATTCCTGTGGGAGTGGCATATTCCTGCGCGATAACGATGTCCTCGATCTTGCCGTAGTAGGTGCTGTTTTGTCCCGCGCCGCGCGTAACAGTCCAACCGCCCACCGAGCTGTACTCGAACGATTGCGGAAAATGTCCGCAGGTGTAGGCGCGTTTTGCCCCCAACAATTTTACCGCGTTGCGCAAAGTTTCTTCCAATTTGGGGCCGCTCATACCCGCCTCGACGGTTATGGTCTGGTCCGTTTCGTTAAACTCCACCACTTTGTTGAAGTGACGGCGCATATCCAGCGTAATGCCGCCGCAAATGGGTTCCACGCCGCGCGTGACGGACGAACCGCCCCCATAGACATAGAGAGGCACTTTATGTTTTACGCAGAAAGCCACAAGTTTTTCAACGTGGTCTTTGTTCTCGGGATAGACAACCGCGTCGGGAACGTTGTCCGCGATGTGTTGCCTCAATCTGAGCAAATCGAACATCGTTTTGCCGTACGCGACGGAAAGCCTGTCGTAGTCGTCGGTGGAAACGTTGTCGTCGCCCACAATCAGGCGCAATTCGTCCAACTGCTGTTCCGTAAGAGAACAGGGTTTATCCAATTTTACAATTTCCAAACCGAGCGGTTCGGCGTAGTTTGTGAAATCGTCATCGGTGAGATGAAAGACTTCTTTCATCATTTTGTACAACGCTTCTTTCGGTACTTTGTTGAACGCGGGGTCGCCCCATTTGTAAATGGAACGGTAGCTGCCGCGAGGCGCAACTTCTTTGTACCACTTGGGTTCAAATCCTTTATACGGTTTGCTCATCTTTCTTACTCCTTTTCAAGATATTTGTAGAAACTTTGCAGTTTGGCATACAATTTGAGATAAATGTTGCTGTAAATGTGTTCGTAAACAACAACCGCTGTGGGTTCGGGCATAAACACGTCGGTGTAGTGTACCATATTTTCGATGGCTTCCTGTGCGTTCGTGTACACTCCGCAAGAGGTAAACGCAACCACCGCCGCGCCCAACGCGCTTGTTTCATATGTTTGCACGCGTTTGACGGGTTTGTTGAAAATATTTGCGGCTATCTGACAAATCAAATCGCTTTGAGAGCCGCCGCCCGAAACCGCGATATAGTCGATTTTTTGCTTGCCGCGCTTTTCCATTCTTTCCAAGCCCTCGCGCAGAGCGAAATCTATGCCCTCGATAATGGCGCGATAAACGTGCGCACGGGTGTGATAGTCGGAAAAACCGATAATTGCTCCGCGCGCCTCGGGCGTGGTTAGCCCCGCTTGCCAGAACGGTTGCAAAAGCAAACCGTCGCACCCCGGCGGAATAGCCTCTATCTCCTCGTTCATAACTTCCTCTACCGATTTACCCATTTCTTCCGCGCGTTTTTCCAGATGACGAGCAAAATTTTGTTTGAACCAACTTATCATCCAATAGCCGCGGAAAATCTGCACTTCGGGGTTGTAGTAGTCTTTGAGTACGGCGGGATATGCGGGCATAAACTTTTCCGGTTCAAAGTACTTTTTGGTGGAAAATTGAACCGTACTTGTCGTCCCGAAGCTGACCGACGCGACGTTTGTTCCCACACAACCCACGCCGACGGTTTCGCACCCCTTGTCCGAACCTGAGGCAATGACTTTCAAACCAACGGGCAATCCCGTTTGCAAAGCGCATTCGGCTGTGATCGTCCCCATAACGTCGCCGGGGGCGCAAACGGGAATCATATATTTGAGGTCGAGTTCGTAAACGGGGAAAACAAGGTCCTTTTCGCTGAGATAACGCTTGTTTTTGTGGTCAAACGGAAAGTGTCCTATCGTGGAGGCGTAGCTGTCCACAAGATTTCCCGTAAGCAACCAATTGAAATAAGCGGAAATATGCACCACTTTGCGCACTTTTGCCCACAGTTCGGGTTCGTGTTGCATTATCCAACGAGTTTTGACCTTACTGCGAATGGCGTTTACCGTACGCGTCATATTTGCGATTTTGAATATAAACGCGTTCTTTTTGGGAAGCGGATCGGACGTATCCGCCGTACGTTGGTCGCTCCACAATATCAAATCGCGCAAAACGTTGTTGTTTTCGTCCAAAAGCACCGCTGTGTCGCGGAAAGTGTCCACGCTCATTGCAACTACGTCTTTCATCAAGTCGGCGTGTTCGGCAACCAACTTTTGGGTTATGCCGCACAAAACGCTCCAATACATTTCCGCGGTTTGCTCCATATAACCGTTTTCTTTGCTTATGTAGGGTTTGTACTTGACCTGCTCTTTTACAAGCAAATTGCCTTTTTCGTCAAAGATTATGCCGCGCATACTTTGAGTGCCTACGTCGATAATCAAAACTTTACTCATTTGTTTCCTCCATATCCGTTGTTGTTATTAGGTTCACGCCCGTCCCGAATAAATCTTCGGCTACTACCGAGCCTATCGGGAGGGGCTTTGTGACAATTATTTTGCCGCACAATTCCATTAAATCGAAAATTTTGCTCTTGGGGATCTCTCCGTCCGTCTTTACCGAAACCACGGGGTAACCCGCAACGGTGGTCTTTACCGAAGTGGTAACGCTACGCGTGGGGTTGGTCAACTCCGCCACGGCGAAAGTTTCGCCTCTTTTGCATTTGTTCCCCGAAACGGAAACCCGTCCGTCTTGCTCGGTCACGTTCAGTCTGCAACCGTTTGGACACACAATACACACCATTTCCATACTACTTGTCCTCCAATCTGACAACGAAATCGTCCAAAGTGTGGGCTTTGTTAAAGTTGACTACGACGCGCTCCATCTCGGGAGGTAAAAGTTTGGCGTAATTTTTGGTAAACACCACTTCGTCGCCCGCAGTCACCGTCAATCTTTGATCGGTAAGCTCTTCGCTTGCGCGGAAGTACATCACCACTTTGTCCAACGGCGCGTTTACGTCCAGCCGCTGTGGCACAACGTACAACAACTTACCCTCCGTTTCTATTTTGCGCAGTACGCGCTTGTCGCGGCTTTGCACCGCTCCGCCTGCCGTTTCGCCGCTTTCGGATACGTAGTCCACAAGGTCGTTGACGTGCAACGCGTTGCCGCAGGCGTAAATGCCATTTCGCAACGTTTGACAATTCTGGTCTACTATCGCGCCCTTGGTTTTTGGGTCGAGAGGCACTTTCAAACCGCGCGCAATCTCGTTTTCGGGAATAAGCCCGACAGCCAACACCAGACAGTCGCAATCGACGATTTGTTCCGTACCCGCAATGGGGCGCATTTGTTCGTCTACGCGGCTTATTTCCACCCGCTCCAAGCGCGTTGTGCCGAGCACTTTTGTAACGGTAGAGGAAAGGTGCAGCGGAATGTCGAAATCGTTCAGACATTGGTGAATGTTGCGGGTAAGTCCGCTGGGAGTGGGTTTGGCTTCGTAAACGCCCACCACCTTTGCGCCTTCGAGGGTGAGGCGGCGCGCCATAATAAGACCTATGTCGCCGCTGCCCAAGATGACGACCTTTTTGCCCGGAACCGCGCCGAGAATGTTTACGAGATTTTGCGCCGCGCCCGCCGTATAAACGCCCGCGCACCTATCCCCGTGGATAAATATTCCGTTACGAGTACGCTCTCTGCAACCCGTGGCAAGAATAATGTTGTCACACTCGACGTGTTGCACGCCGTCTTTGCAAACGTAAGTAATTTTGTACAAGTCGCCGTCCTGAACAGTACTTGTAACAAAGCTGAACAGGCTTACTTGTACGTTTGTTTGTCGCAGTTGCTTTATGAACCTGTCGGCATACTCGGGACCGGAAAGTTTTTCGCCGAAACGAACCACGCCGAAACCGTCGTGTATGCACTGTTTCAATATGCCCCCAAGACGCGCTTCGCGCTCGATTAAAATAACGCTTGCGCCACTAAGCGACGCCTTTATCGCCGCGGCAAGCCCTGCGGGACCGCCGCCTATAACCGCTACGTCGTATTTCATTGTTGCACCTCTTTTAATTTGCCGACGACAATGTTGCTTCCAACGTCGTCTTTGGTAACTTCCGTTACGTCAACGCCCGTTTCTTTGGCGATTATGTCCGTAACGAGCGGCATACAAAATCCGCCCTGACAACGCCCCATTCCCGCGCGAACGCGCCGTTTTACACCGTCTACGGTAGCCACGCCGAGCGGATTGTGTATCGCACGCTTTATTTCTCCGAGAGAAATCTCTTCGCAACGGCAAATAATTTTGCCGAAATCGGGGTCTTGTTTTATAAGTTTGTCGCGTTCCTCGTCGTTTAGATACTTTGCCTTGACGGGGCGCGGACGAACGGGATCGAACCGCTCGTTGGGCAGAACCTCAACGCCGACAGAAGCAAGATAGTCGGCAACGATCTTGGCAACGTCTTTTGCAAAAGCGGGCGCGGCTGTGATACCCGGGGACTGTATGCCCGCAACGTGGACGAGGTTTGCCACCTTAGCACTGCGCTCGATGATAAAATCTTCCTCGTAGGTGGGGGCGCGCACTCCCGAAAAGTAAGCGATAATATCCCCGCGCCGCAATGTGGGACAAACTTGACTGTGTTTGCCGAAAACGTTGTTTACGCTGTCTTGATTGGTGGAAACGTCCTCTCTGTCGGGTATCTCCACCGCGTCGGGTCCGAGCAAGTAGTTGCCGTCCGCCGTGCGAATAACGCCGCCGCCCTTTGTGGAGCCGCTACCGAACTTAGACACGGATTTGAGCGTGGGTCCCATACTTATCGTTTGGGTCGGAACGCCCTGCGCCTTTGGGTCCAACATTAAATCGGTACCGCGCCTCGGGTGAATTGAAAAATATCTGTCCCCCGCCATATCGGCTATTCTGTCGGCAAAAACGCCCGCGCAATTAACAACGCAACGCGCGGTAACGGTGCCGCGATTGGTTTTTACGCGAGTTACGTTGCCGTTTTCCGTTTCCAACGCCGTAACGGCGGTATTGAGGCTGACTTTCGCGCCGTTTTGCACGGCGTTTTCCGCATAGGCTATGGTAAGTTGATAGGGCGACACGTACCCCGTTGAGGGGGCGTACAACGCGCCTACGGCAAAATCTTTTACGCGAGGTTCTATTTCGGCAATTTCCTTTTTGCCCACGATACGCACGCCCGGTATGCCGTGTTTTTCGGCGCGTTTGACCGTCCCCTTTGCAAAAAAGCGAATAAGTCTACTATCAAAAATGACGTACTGCCCCGAGCGGCGGAAATCAACGCCCAATTCCTTGCATACGTCGCCGTAAATTGCGTTGCCCGCAACCCCGTACTTCAATTTGAGGCATTGATGTTTGAGGTCGATACCCGCATGCACCATTCCGTTGTTTGCTCCGCTTGCTCCGCGCGCCACGTCGCTGTGTTTTTCTACCAAGAGAACCCGCAACTTGTTGCGAGTCAGTTCGCGCGCGACGGCGCAACCGCTTATGCCTCCGCCGATAACAACCACGTCCCAATCGGTGCCGTCCAAGGAGTTGTCGCTGACCTTAGGCAAACGTTCGGGTTTTTCGACATACCCTTTGAGCCGAATGTCGTTGACTACGTGTTTTCCCTCCGTGACGAACATTTTGCCTATGGCAACGACGTCCGCCCAATTGTCGCACTCACCCGTAAGAAAAACGCTTCGTTCGTCCTCGCGGACGGCGACTTCCGTTTTGTACTTTTTCCGTACCTGTTTTACGATTTTTTCAAAATTCATAACGCCCTCGTTGTGTTCGGCTGTTCAAGTGCGGCTTTTGCCGTATTTTTGCAGAACAACCGTTACTATAATTATAGCAGTTGCTAAAATAAATATCAATAGCAAATATTTTCGCTTTATAACATATGCGCCGCAATTGGTTTGACGCATTCCGTTCATTCGCTATGCCCGCCGCATAATCGAGATGTTTAGTACCGTTGACAAAAAGTTTGAGAAAGCAAAAAACACAAATAAAGAAAAACACCCAACACGAACCGCTTGTGTTCGATTGGGTGCTTGTTTGTGGGAGGAACGACACTTGTAATAAATTCTTAGTCCCGTTTAGAGCTATTTTTTCAACACAAAACACACTAATATACAGACTGATTTCCATAGTGGCGTATTGAAAAAAATTTCAGTATTAGTCAAACCCAAGGTTGGCGCATCTTATCGGCATATCATTTTCGGTAAAATAGAGATCTGCACAACTTACAAGCAATTTTGCCGCATTGCATGCAAGTTGAGCCAACAATGAATTCAAATAACTACTTGCAGAAGAATATGTATACGATAAACTTGTACGTCCGCTCAAAAGCGAAGCGTTTAGGGTTCCTCTCATTGTATATTCCGAACCGCTAGTATTTGTATAATCAAAAATATAAGAATATCCGCTATCTATTTCTTCCATAGAAATGATTATGTCTGTATTGTCGTACTGCATATACATATCTATTACATCGTCGGATTTGCTATAAGACAATATAAAATACATCTTTTCTCCCGATGATGTCGATGTGGTATACACAATAGAATAATTACCCGATTTCAAATCGCCGTTTTTTATACAATGATCTTTAAGCAGTTTGAAGAAATCGGCTCCGCATTCTGTGCATTTTCCCACACCTACATGTTGCTCGCAGCGGTGGCAACCACTTAAAAACAAACAGCAAAACACCATTATTGCCATTAACAAAGCAAAAGTAATTTTTATCTTGTGTTTCATAACGTTCTCCTTATTTTATCAGATTCCCGCTTTTGATTTATTGTTGTAGCGGCGTTTCATATCGGTTTTCATCTCCAAAAACCGTATCGTTGTCGTTGACTATTTTTTGCAGATAGTAAAGTTGTAGCAAGATTCGCGCTGTTATCAAACGAGTCACAAAAAAAGTTATTATAGCAACAACCGCACCAACAACAACCCATATAAACCAACACAAAAAACCGCTGGGCAATGCCATTACACCATATGTGGACGTCCACATCCCTTCATCAGAAAAAACGCAAGGATCGACTATTGCCCACACAAAAAAAAGCAAAAACAGTACGCCTGCCAAAATCCAAGGCAGATAATGCAATGCGTTAACATACATCTTGGATTTTTCTCTACTAAGTTTGATAAAACTGCTTGTTTGTTCTTTCATAAAATTCTCCTTGTTGCAAATTTAGCAATTATATTGCTATTTGAGCATATTATATAGAAATAATTTTACCCTGTCAAGATATTTTAGAAAAATTTTGGGATAATTAGACTAAATGGAGGAAATAGTAATGAAATTGTTGATAAAAGAATTTCGCGAAGAAATGCAAATCACACAGAAAGAGCTTGCTGAAAAAATAGGAAACGCTCAACGTAATATTAGTAATTGGGAGAGTGGCGCAAGTGAACCTGATTGCAAAAGCATACTTATGTTGGCAGAAATTTTCGATATATCCATTGACGAGTTGTTTGGGCGTGTACCAACATCATCGGCGAACAGCAATTTCAATGCCGTAGAAAAGGAAGTTTTTAACATCATACGTATGTTTTCCGAATCGCAAAAATATGCTCTTTTGCAATTTTTAAGAGAGTTATATCTGCGAACGTAATATAATTTACGTATTAAACAATTGTTTATCCAATTGATTACGTTAAAAATAAATTTTGAAATATAAAACGAATGCGAATTCAAGCGACATAATACAACAGAACTTGTAAGGGGACACGAAAGACGCATTCGACTCGTTGTGTTCGGCTGTTCATACGCGGTTTTTGCCGCATTTTTGCAGAACAACCGTTACTATAATTATAGCAGTTGCTAAAATAAATATCAATAGCGAATATTTTCACTTTATAACATATGCGCCGCAATTGGTTTGACGCATTCCCTAAAAAAAACGACGCACGGCGTAAAGACAAAAGTAAGCGTTCCCTCACAAACATCTATCGAACTTTTGGTGTCTAAAATATCTAAAACTCCATAAATTTGCAATGCAATGTTAATGTTGTATTTAATTTATAACTTTATTTGGTTTTCTTCATAATTCCTTTGCAAATTATTTGACAAAAAATCGGGGGGGGGTATAATAGCAAAAAAAGGAGGAGTTTACAGTGGAATTTACTAATGAGCAAAAAATGGAAATAATAAATGCGTTCAGAAACAAACTTAATGCCGAAGAAAAAACTAAAATCAACAAAAACAGAAAGTTTAGAAAAATATTTGAAAGCAGTCGTATCTGCGATTATCTTAAATGTGAATATTTAGGCAGTTACGGAAAAGTAAAAGCGCAAATTGTTGCAGACGTTACGGCGCATTGTGCATATGGAAAAAGCGAAAGTGCGATTAAATACACAAAGGCGTATGATTATAAAAGCCCGGCATTCGAAGTTTTAATTGAAAAAGATACAAAAGAGGTATGCGATGACGAGGGCGTTGCCAGACTTGGCGGCGCAAAAGTCGGTTGGGTAACATATGACATTGCAAAAAAAGACGCGTTAGAGAAAGTTCAATATGAAGAGAGTCGCTTAGAGCATTACTGTTCCGATATTGTCTTTACAAAATCTCAATACGAATATATTAGCGAACCTAAAACTTATAAAAAATATACTTTGGTCAAATTAGATAAATACAAAATAGGCTATTTGGTTGATGATGAATTCCACAAAGACTTTTTCCCTCCGATGTCCGATACGAAAAAAAGTTTAATCTTTATCCTTTTAGGGGTTGGAGTTGTCGGGTTAATAATTTTAGGAGTATTGAAGATACTCGGTAAAATTTGATAGCGATATTATAGTTATCTGTTAAAATTAAAGTAAAATTTGATAAACCACCATTGTCTACTATGACTTTGGTGGTTTTTGTTTGCTTTTAGCCTGCGTGCATTGACTCTTTTGCCATATCCCCCGAGAACAAAATGCGGCTTGAATATTTTCCAAGTCGCTTTCGCTATTGCTCCAACCGAACTAAAACACAAACTTTTTCGGCTGTAACAAAATTGGGTTGTTGGATTCAATTGCCGTTTTGGTTCTCCTTTTCCGCTTGTTTGAGGCGCGCCCAAATAAGAATGTCCGTTTGCATTGCCTCTCCGTCGGGATCGCGCGGCATTCGATAAATATTGATAATCACAAACTCATACTGCTCGGCAGCGTTTACGCGAGAAATAATTTGTCCGTCAAAAAGTTGTTTCCCGTTGATGGTCGGATACTCTGCCCCATTTTGACTTTCGGCATTGGCAAGTTCGATTAGACTCAAATGACGCAATTGCTTGTGTTTGGAGCAGTCAAAGAAACCCGCCGCGCGGAGCGTTTTGGCGATTTTGCGTTTATTAGTTAATTTTGTGATATTATTCAGTTCGGCAATAGTCATTGTTGTTGCTACTCTCCCGTTGCGTTAAATTTTCCTTGACGGCGTTATTAAATACCCGATTTACTTGATACGTAAAGCTGATTTCATTATGCCGTCATTTACTGCAAATTACTTCCAAATGTACCCATAAAGTTAATTTTCACAAAAAATGAAATTTGTTGCCCTATTTATTTTTTAACCGATTTACCGCGACAGACAAATCAACGTCTTCAAACAGGTGTTGGGGCTTCCACGGGACGTAAATATCGGGTTGAAGCCCTTTGCCCCTTGTGCCGTTGCCGCTGTCTATCGCCTTGTTGCGCGATGTGGGGTAATGCAAAACGTAATCGCCGAAATCAAACCTTGCAAGGTTGGAATAGTCGCAAACGCCCATTGTGGGACGTCCGATAACCGTAACTTTGCGCAACCGAGAGGCAATTTCCACAAAACTTTCCGCCGAAGAGGCGCAGTAACAATCGGTAAGGACAACGACCTTTTCGGGATAGCGCGTGCCGCAGTTGGGGAACAAAAATTTATCGGGCTTTGCAGGCAAAAACCCTTTTCCTTTGTTTTTTGTCTGCTCCTCTATTTGCTCAATCAAATAACTGCGCACTTCGTTGGAAACGGTTCCCGCAAGGTACTCCTTGTAATATTTTATTCGTTCCTCCGCATTACGGTCGGTGTAAAGAACTTCTTCCTCATCGGTAAAGACGGGCTTGCCGCACATCGCGTCCTTTTCCGCAAGCAAAAATTTGAGAAGAGGCAGGAATTCGGTATCGCTTCCGCCGCAGTTGTTTCGGAGATCTATTACTAAATTTGGCGTGCAAGTTATATCCTTTGAGGCATATTCCGTTATCTCGGCAATATCTTGCTCGTCGAAAAAATTGGTAAGTTTTATGTAGTAAACTTCTTTGTTGACAAACCTGTGCGCGCAAGAGGGTTCGCCCTCGCCCCTGTTGATGTCGGTGCGGACAGGATATTCAAAGGTGTTTGCGGAACGGACGGTAACCGTTTCGGCGTGGGCAATCACAGTTTCCCAACGTTCGCCTTGACGGTCGGGCGGATCGCCGTCGAAAAACACGGCAAACTTTTCGGCGGTTTGCGGAATGTTTGCTCCGTCGATGGCGACAATCTCATCTCCCTTTGAAAAGGGCAAGTCCTTTTCCGCATAAGTAACAAACAAACTGTCGCCGTATCTTCTGACGTTAAAACCAACGTACGGGCAATACCGCTTTTTGTAAAAATAGAGATGTCCCCACACCTTGAAACTCGCCAAATAGCGTTCTACCGAAAACAAAAATTCCTTTTCGGGCATATCGTCGGTGATTTGCGACAAAAAAGCATTGGGGTCGCCGCCCTTTATGTCCTTACAAAACGACGCGTCCGTTTGACAAATTTCCACTATCGTTTTTGCTATTTCGGTCTTGGTCATAATTCTCTCCGCAAATTTCCAGATTTTATGATACTATATCCATATTTTCAAGCTATCTTGTGATTATTATAACAGAGAACCGCAACTAAATCAAGTTTGAACGGGTCGAAAAGAACCGACTCACGGTTGGAGCTTGCCTTGAACGGGTCGGCTGTCGCTATCGCTCCTCGGTTGAGGGCGCATATCCACTGAAAACAAAAAGCGGCCTGAAATTTATCCGAGTCGGCTGTCGCTATCGCGAATTGCCAAGCTCGCTGACGGAGCGTAGCGCAGTCACTAGGGATTGCTACGCATTGCGTCAATCCCGTAATGTATTTCAGACTCTCCTTATGGCGCGCAGTACGAACAAGCGACCCTGCTATTGCGGGGTCGCCTTCGTTGGCGCGGATTGCCAAGCTCGCTGACGGAGCGTAGCGTAGTCACTAGGGATTGCTACGCATTGCGTCAATCCCGTAATATATTTCAGACTCTCCTTATGGCGCGCAGTACGAACAAGCGACCCTGCTATTGCGGGGTCGCCTTCGTTGGCGCGCCATAAGGAGCTCGAATCCCTAACCTTTGGTTCCGTAGACCAACGCTCTATCCAATTGAGCTAATGGCGCAAATTAAATTTTTTTGCAGAGCGTTGCTCTATCCAATTGAGCTAATACTCCGCTTCGCTCCGTGGCGTTCGCAACTCCGTTGCTCGGCTGAGGGCGCAAATTAAATTTTTTTGCAGAGCGTTGCTCTATCCAATTGAGCTAATACTCCGCTTCGCTCCGTGGCGTTCGCAACTCCGTTGCTCGGCTGAGGGCGCAAATTAAATTTTTTTGCAGAGCGTTGCTCTATCCAATTGAGCTAATACTCCGCTTCGCTCCGTGGCGTTCGCAACT
>CANQND010000017.1 GCA_947625115.1 uncultured Clostridia bacterium
GTTTCGGTTTCCTTATCCTCTTTGTAGAAGTCGTCTTTGTTGGTAAAGGGAGAGTATCCGCCCATTTCGTCGGCTACTTGTTGGCTTTCGGTAAATTTATTGTCCGAAGTAAATTCCGTTCCGTCAAGAGCTTTCCACTCGAAGTACTTGGATTCGTCGCCGATGTCCTCGTTTTCGATAACTTTGAAAGAGTTGGGTTGAACGTCGTCGCCATCAACGGTTTCGCGATAGTCGTTGGCGGTAACTTCTTCGTAGGTTATGTCGTCCACAAACAAAACGCCCTCGCCCGTTACGGGTTGCACTTTGTCGTTTTCATCTTTTTGTCCGAGTTCCACGTCGCCGTCCTTTTCACCCGAGTACACGTTGCCAAGACCAACGCTCAAACGAATGTACTTGGTGCTTGTTTCGCGGTTGAAGATGTGGAACACCAGCGATTGCCAACCCTGTTCGTCCTCGCCCTCGTGACCGACGTTAAAGTTGTAGGCGTACCAATTTTCCGCCTCGGCGGAAACGGTAGACTTTTGCAACATTACCACGGCTTGGCTGTCTGCGGAGATGTACTTGGTGTTGAGCCAAACGGTTATCTTTACCGATTTGCCGCTGGACACGCTGAAACTGTCCGACAAGATACTTGCGGCAACAGGTTCTTTGGCGGCGATCATATAAACTTGGTCGTCCTCCAACTCGCTGTTGTGTTTGCCGGGGTTGGCAACGGTAACGCCGTCCTCGGTAAGGTCTTGTTGTACGTCCGCCCAAGTGTCGCCGTCGCCCTCGGTGGCGGTGGTAACAATGCCCATAAGAACTTTTTCGTTGGTGGAAATTTCTTCAAAACCGTGCGAAGAACTCGTCGCTTCCTTGTAGCCGTACTTCGTCCAATTCTGCGCGGTCTTGGGGTAAGCGGTGTCGTCCGAACTCGTGTAGAAGAAATCGCCGTTCCTTATGGTAAGCGAAGATGACCCCGAACTGCTCGGATCGTTTGCGGGCGGGGTTATCGGCACAGGTTTGAGTATCAGAGCCAGCGCGACGGACAAGATGATGACCGCAACCACGATGATGGCGGTGATTATTATCGCCCTGCGCGTATTCTCCGATAACGGTTGAACTGCTTTTTGTGTTTTCTTGCTCATAGTCGTATTTGTACCTTTTTTCTTTTTTGGTTCTTTTTTGTATTCGGAGCTTCTCCGATACATACGTACATCTATTTTAATACAAACTAAAATAAAAATCAATCAAATTCACTCAAAACTAAGAATAAAATGGAAAAAATTATGGAACCGACGGCAAAGGACAAAATAATTTTGGTAGTATTCGGCGCGGCTGCGGGCTTTGTGAACGGATTTCTCGGCGGCGGAGGGGGCGTGATAGTGGTTGCGCTGTTGCTCGCCGTACTCAAACTGCACCAAAAATACGCTCAGGCAACGGCGTTATTGACGGTACTGCCTCTAACGGCGGTAAGCGCGGCGGTGTACATTTGGAGCGGCAACGTGCAGTGGGTACCCACTTTGTGGACGAGCTTGGGCGTTGCGGCGGGCGGAGCCGTCGGCGCGTTGTTGCTCAACAAGATAAAGGGCAACGCGGCTAAGATTGTCTTTGCCGTAACTCTTATCCTCGGCGGGATAAAAATGTTTTTTTAGAGGACTATGCAAATTTTTCTGTTGATATTTTTCGGATTTCTCGCGGGTATTCTCGGCGGAATGGGTATGGGCGGAGGCACTCTGCTCGTGCCGCTGTTGAGTTTCCTCGACCTTTCGCAAAAAACGGTGCAGGCGGCTAACCTCGTGAGCTTTTTGCCAATGTGTTGCGTGGCTCTTGCGTTGCACGCAAAGAACAAACTGCTCAAAACGGACAATATAGCTTGGCTCACCGTCCCCGCCGTGATATGCGCGGCGATAGGCGCGTTTGTCGCGGACAAAGTTCCCGACAAGGTTTTGCGCTACTGTTTTGCCGCGTTTTTGACGGGAGTGGGAGTTTGGCAGTTGACCGTCGCCATTCGTTTCGCCGCAAAAAAACGCGCTTTGCACTAATTTTATCTATTTTCTTGCAAAATCCCCGCCGAAATGGTAACATATTGGCAGGGTAATTTTTCAATGAAATATTTGGCATTCGACATAGAGGCGGCAAACGGCTATATGCTTTCCAGCATTTGCAGTGTAGGCGTTGTGATCGCCGACGAACGTTTCGACATCGTAAGCAGAGAAAACATTTGGATCAACCCCCGCACCGAGTACAATCTCAACGGCACTCGCCCCAACGTGGGGATAAATTTACATCTCGATCCAAAACTTCTTTCCGCTTCGCCCGATTTCAAGCGCGTCTATCCGCGCCTGAAAGCGTTGCTCACCGATCCGCAGTACGTGGTGGTGGGACACGCGGCGGACAGCGACGTGCGTATGCTCAACAAGGCTTGCCTGCGCTACCGCCTCAAAGGCATAGATTTCTCCTTTGTCTGCACTCAACTGCTGTACAAGCTGTACAAAGGCGAAAAGGAAGTAAAGGCTTTGGGCAAGATCGCCGAGGAAATAGGTTTTACTTTCACCCAACACAACTCCGAAGAGGACGCGTACGCCTCGTTGATGACGTTGAAATATCTTGTGGAGCAGAGCGGTCTTTCGGTAGCGGGCTTGATGGAAAAATATCACGTGAGGTACGGCTCTAACATAGGTATGGAGTTGACTCGCCCCGCGTCGTTGGACGGGCAAGGGGACAAAAACCTCACTCGGCGGGCTATCGACGGCATAAAGCGGTACTTTGCAACGGTAAAAATGGAAAACGATTTGTTTAAGGACAAAGTTTTCTGCTTGGCGCGTTCGTTGGAACTCGGCGGAGGACAGCAGTTGAACGCGTTGTTGCAAAAGATAGCGCGTTGCGGCGGACGGTACTCGTCCAAACTGCTCAAAGGCAACTACTACGTTCTTTCGCCGCAACCCACGCCTACGGACGTAATGCGCGAAAAGCGCGTGGAGGAACTTGCGGCGCAGGGCTTGATGAAAAAGGTGTCGGTAAATGACGTTTTGGAGGAAAGACTATGACGGTAAGAGAATTTTTGTTTGCTCACGGGCAAAGTGCGGATAACGTTGACGTTGACGTTTCGTTGCAAAAATTTAATCAAAGTATGCGCTTGGGCTTGGAGGGTCGCGGCGGTATGCCGATGATACCCACTTATCTGTCCGACGTGGATCGCGGCATTATCTCGCCCGATTCTCCCCGCATACTCATCGACGCGGGCGGTACCAACTTTCGTAGCGCGTTGGGCTACTTTGACAAAAACGGCGTAGCGCATTTGGAAGAACTCGTCAAAACGCGTATGCCCGCTTCCGACGGGTATTTGTCTAAGGAAGAGTTCTACGCGCAGATAGCGCGCAACCTAAGCCCGCTGTTGCCCCGTTCGGACAAGATAGGCTTTTGCTTTTCCTACCCCGTTGAGATGGGTGCGGATATTGACGGAACGGTGCAACCCTTTACCAAAGAGGTCAAAGCCCCCGAGGTGGTGGGTAGCAAAGTGGGCGCGGAAACGGTTGCCGCCTGCAAAAAGCTGGACGGCAAAAACAGGCGCATTGTGATACTCAACGACACCGTTGCCACGATGTTGGGGGGAATGGCGGTTTCGGACAAAAAGTATTCGGCGTATCTCGGGTACATCTACGGCACGGGTACCAACGTGTGCTACCAAGAGGAGGCGGCTAACATTGTCAAACTCGGCGGCGGCAGGCGCGGCAAGATGATAGTCAACACCGAGTGCGGCTCCTTTGACGGCTTTGAACGGGGCGATTTCGACCGCGCCGCGGCGTTGCGCACCGACAATCCCGACCGTCAGCCCTTTGAAAAGATGACGAGCGGCAAATATCTTGCCGAAATAATAGGCGAAGCGTTTTCCGCCGCCAAGCGGGAGGGACTTTTGCTTTCGGCGCGTACGCAACCTTTCAACTTGAAAGACGTAAGCGAATTTGTGGCGGGCGAGGGCTTGCGCGGAATGTTCGACGAAAATGACGTACCCGTGGCCAAGGAAATTTGCGTAGCTCTCACGCAACGCGCCGCCAAGTTGGGAGCGTTGGTGAACGGAGCGTTGGCAACGGCTTCCTGCCAAGACAAAACTCTGCCCGTGGCGATAGTGGCAGAGGGTACCACTTTCAACAAACTGCCCTTTTACAGGAGCTTTTTTGAGCGTTATCTCGCGGAAATTTTCGGCGGTTGCGGAATAACTTTCCAAATCGTTCAGGGCGAAGAACTCAACCTTGTGGGAACATTGATGGCTACAATGGCGTTGAGATAGGAGCAAAAAGTGACAAAACTAACCGACAGCGTACAAAAGCCGTACCGTTATTTCGGCGGCGAATTTAACACACCCGATATGTCCAAAAGTTGCGACGTGCGTTTTTGTATGTGCGTGGCGGACAGCTACGAGGTGGGTATGTCCAACTTGGGCGTGAGGATATTGTACTATCTGTTCAACTCTTTGGAGGGCGTGGTGTGCGAGCGGTGCTACGCGCCATTTGCCGACTACGAACGCTATCTATCAGAGCGCGGCTTGCCGCTTGCAAGTCTGGAAACGCAACGTCCGCTTGCGCAGTTCGACTTTGTGGGCTTTTCAATGCAGTACGAGATGTGTTACAGCAACGTCTTTTATATGTTGGAGCTGGCGGGCATACCCGTCCTTGCAGAGGAACGCGGCGACGATATGCCTTTCATCGTGGGCGGCGGACCGTGTACGGTAAACCCCGAACCGATGTACAAGTACTTCGATTTCTTTTTCGTGGGAGAGGGCGAAACGCCTTGGAAAGAGATAATAGAAGATTACCGAAAGCAAAAAACACACAATGGGGTGGCAAAAAAGGACTTTTTGCGCTACGTTGACGAACACTACGAATGTATCTACGTGCCGAGCTTGCACAATGCCAAGTACTGCGGCGACAGGGTGACGCTCGCGCCGCAACGCAAAGTGTGGCGCAACATAGAATGGGATATGAACAAGACGTTCACCCCGCGCACGCAACTTGTGCCGTCTATGGAGATAGTTCACGACAGAGCCGTGGCGGAGCTGTTTCGCGGGTGCGCAAACGGTTGCAGGTTTTGTCAGGCGGGGTTCATCTACCGCCCCGTGAGAGAGCGCACGGCGGATAACGCCTTTGAACTGTGCAAGGCGTTGTTGGAAAGTACAGGCTACGACGAACTGTCCCTCAACAGCCTGTCCACAAGCGATTACAGCGGGCTTGGCGCGCTGTTGCAAAAGCTGTACCCCTACGCCGAGCAAAATCACGTTCAACTCAACCTGCCCAGCCTGCGTTTAGACAGTTTCAAGGGGCAAATGGCGCGCGGCAACCGCAAGAGCAGCCTCACTTTCGCGCCCGAGGCGGGTACTCAACGGCTGAGGGACGTTATCAACAAAAACATAACCGAGGACAACATTTTCGGCACCCTTTCCGAAGCCTTTGCCGAGGGCTACTCCTCCGTCAAGCTGTACTTTATGTTGGGGCTTCCCACGGAAACGTGGCAGGATATAGAGGGAATTTACGACCTCGCCTGCCGCATAAAGGCGTTGTACAAGCGTACGCGCGCCTCCGCAAAGCCGTTGCGGCTGTACGTGTCCACTTCGACGTTCATTCCCAAGCCGTTCACGCCCTTTCAGTGGTGCGCCTTTGCCGAAAGGGAGGACGTCGTTGCAAAACAGCGTTACCTGTCCGAGTCCTGCAAAAAGAGCGGCATAGATTTTTCCTACAACGGGTACGACGGCTCCCTGTTGGAAGCGGTGTTGGCTCGGGGCGGCAGGAGCATTGCGGACGCGCTGTATCTCGCCTACAAGGACGGCGCGCGTTTCGACGCGTGGGGCGAGATGTTCGATTTCGAGCATTATCGCAAGGCGTTTGAGCAGTGCGGCACGGATATTGCGCAAATAGTGGGAGCCAAATCTTTGACGGACGCGTTGCCTTGGGACTTTGTGGACATAGGAGTTACCAAGCGGTACTTCCAAAGCGAATACGAAAAGGCATTGCGCGGCGAGGTCACTCCCTCTTGCACAAAGCAGTGCAACGGTTGCGGACTTAAAGGGCGCGGATATTGCAAAGACAGCCACGGAAACGCGGCAAACGGGTGAAGTTTCACCGCAAAACATTATATGTTGATATTCAAATTTACCAAAACAAAATCGGCTGCGTTGGCGGCGCACGTAGACAGTTTGCGCGCCGTAACCTATCTTATGCGCAGAGCGGGCGTACGCGCGGACTATTCGCAGGGGTTCAACCCTCATATGGAGTTGGGCTTTACCTCCCCCATACCTCTCGGGGTGGAAAGCGTTGCGGAGTACGTTTCGGTAAAAACTTCTCAGACGGAAAACCTTTTGGGCGCGCTGAACGCCGCGTGTCCCGATGGAATGTCCTTTGTGCGGCAGTGGAACGCTTCTCTGAATCTCGCGGCGACGTTCAACCGAGCGCGTTATCGTCTGGAATCGGCAGGCTTGGGTGACGTGATAGGGGAAATAACCGCGTCGGGATATTGCATTGCCTACGACGACCGCGGCAAACCCGTCGTCAAAGACGTTTCGTCCAAGATATTCGCCGTCGAACGCGTCAATTCCGACTGCGCCCTCGTTACTTTGGCTACGGGCAACGACAATCTTCGCCCCGACCGACTTGTGTTGCATTTGCTCAAAGCGCACGGACTGACGGGTGACTATCGTATAGTCAAGCTCGCCTCTTTCGCCGACGAAATTTGCGCGGACGATTTCCTCGACGGGATAGCAGGGGAAAAGTTTTCCTTGTAACCGCAGTTCCGTTTGACAAAAGCCGCCGATTGCGTTACAATTGTCAGGCAAGAGACAGTCGGACGGTTGCGTGGGGCAACTCACGAGGAAAGTCCGAACACCGCAGAGCAGAGTGCAGGCTAACGGCCTGTGGAGGCGACTTCAAGGAAAGTGCAACAGAAATATACCGCAGCGGCAACGCTGTAAGGGTGGAAATGCAGGGTAAGAGCCTACATACGTTTTGGTGACAACGCGTACATGTAAACCCCACTCGGTGCAAGAAATGAGATAAAATGCTTGCTCGGCATCTCGACAAATTCGCTTGACGCTATCGGTAACGATAGTGCTAGACAGATAACCGTCTAATACAGAACTCGGCTTACAGACTGAACTCTTGCAAAAACGAATATTTCTCTACGTCGGTGCGTTTTGTTTATCCCGACGCGCCTGTACACGAGTTAAAAAAACAGCGAGGAAACCCCTCGCTGTTTTTTTTACTTTTGCCGTAACTCAGCGCAAACCGTTGAGTAGCTTGATTTCCCCTTCGTGCGTGCAGTTGTCGTAGGAACTCAACTTTATTGTTCCCGACGCGGCATTGCCGTTGTAGTCGCATATCGCGTCGCCCTCGAACTTGCTGTTTTGGGCGTAGGGGCTAAGCAGGTATATCGTAAAATTCGGGTCCTTTTCGCAGTTTGCAGGCACATTCAGGCGGATATTCCCCTCAAAGAGGCAATTGTCCGTTTGACTTTGAACGCTTATGCCGCCCACCATATAGAAAAAGGAGTTGGAATCTTCCGCTATCGGCACGTAATCTACCGTAACGTCGGCTTTCGCCGTGCAGTTGACGACTTTGCCCGAATCGTTGCCGTTGTAGATCTTGTTGGAATCCGTTGCGGAAAAACACCCCAAAAAGAAACTTTTCGGCGCAACGCTCAACCCTTTGCCGCTCATATATATTTTGCCTACGTAGTTACACTCGGAGATAAGCCCGTTGTTGCAAATGACAAACGGACTTGCGGACAAGTAGGGCGAATTTGTGTTGTCGTTTATCTTGTTTGTGTCCAATATCATATCCCCCGTAACGGTGCAGTGAGATATTGTCGCGTTGGATTCCAGATAGTAGCATACCCCGTATTTGCTGGTGTGAGTAAGGCGCAGATCGGCTTTTATGTTCAGATTTGTCAAAACCGAATTGCTTGTCATTCGGTAAAACAACCCCTGTCCTTTGACGGTTACGGTGTGTCCCTGTCCGTCAAGATGTCCGCCGAAGCCGTAGGGCGAGGAGAGGGGGTAGGCGTAAGTTGTCAAATCGCGCGTTATTACAAAGTATTTGTTCGCCGTAAATTCTTTGGCGTATGCTCCCGTCGAAAGCTCTTGCAAATTGTTCAGTTGGTCGGACGTGCTTATGCGGTAGGGGTCCTGCTCCGTTCCGCTCCCGTTTGAAAGCGCGCTCAACTCGTTGCCGCTTGCGGAGGTAAATATCAACACGACGGCGCAAACGGTTACCAAAACGAACAGAGATACTATCAAAATACAGCAAACTCGTTTTCCGCTCATTTTCTTTCGCCCCCTTTGCGTCCGAGTTTGACGTGCAGCACCGTCAAGCGCGTAAACCTCACAGTCATAAACGCCATTAGCGTCGCCGCGCAAATAACAAATATCATTTTCGGTAACGCCATAACTACGTCGCTCGTCCAATTGTTTATTTTTTGAGAACCGTATATCTGACCGTTGCACAACAACAGATACGCCGTCGAAAAGAGTATCAACAGCAAAACGTTTACCGCAAATTCGCCAGCACGCGCGCGGTATTCCGTAACAAAACGTCTGCGACTGCGTACGGCGGGGTACAGGTACGCTTCTCTCATACAAAGATTAAGCACTTCCTGCATACCAAGCATAAGTATTGCCAATTCCGACGACAGCAACAGCACCACGGGCAGTTCGTAACCGACAAAAGGCGGCAAAGAAAACAGCTCTTCGTCGAGGTATTTATAAACGACGGAAAACAGCAACACCAACAGCCCTGCCGCGCCGAAGTAGGCGGCGCAACGTATTCCCCAACGTTTACGCGAGGCGTAGTCCGTCTGCGGTCGTACTACCTGTATCAAAGCGTACATTCCAAAACAGAAAGTTACATTGTAGAAAGACTCGAAGAGGGCGTTTACGTAGAAAGTCGTAAATATTTTCATCGGAGAATTCGACAAGTCGTCAAGTATGTAGTTTATCCCGTGGAACAGCGCGAATACGGGCATAAGCACCAAGAACACCGCGCACACGCAGATGGTTATGAGAGCCATAACCTTATCCGCTATGAGATATTCTTTCTTGGTTACGCCGCGCGCCGCCTCGTGCCAACGTTTGCGCGCGTCGCGGTAGGCGGGCGTGTTTTTGGGCGCGGACAGCATATACTCCGTAAGAGCGTCGTAACGGGGCGAGAGCGCGTTGAGTTGCGCAAGACATTCCAACCGTTCCGTTTTCATTTGCGCAACAAGCCGTTCCTCTTTGTACAGAGCGCACAGCAACTCGGCTATGTCGGCGGACAGTTTGAGCGCGTCGGCGTCGGCAGTAGCCGCCAACAGTTCTTTCGCTATGCGGTAAGCCTCTTCCGCCCTGATTACGTTGTCGGTAGGGCAGGCAAAAGCCAGCGTGTACAGCACATACGCTTTTTCGTAGCCGTCGGGTTGAGTAGTTGCAAACTCCTCGCATATTTGCCTCTCACGGGGCGAAAGCGGAATGTTTGCGCGGGCGCATACCGTCAGCAGTTTTGCGCAGTGCATTGCGTCGGGCGTTTCGGGCAACAGTTTGCGCATTTTGTCCAACAACCTGCCTGCGGCGCGCTTGCGCGTGACGTATTCGGTACAACCCATTGCCTTTTCGTACAGCAAGTTAAATATTTGCTCCGCCGAGGAGGCGGGGTCCATATTTTTTTTGTATAGCAAGTTGTAACGTGCTTCTGCGACGATGTTGCCCGTTTTGCGGCTTATCTCCGCCAAAAGACGGTAGTTTTCCGCGCAGTCGGAATTCAATTTCTTTTGCAAGCCAACCGCCATCAACAGATAGTCTTTGGCGGCGGAGTTGTACCCGCCGTACATTGCCGTCCTGCCCAATGCGCAGTAGAGGTCTGCTATTACGGCAAGCGCGGCAGGATCGCTTTGATAGCCGTCGTTGCGGTACACGGCGTTTAGCGCGAGTTGCGTCAATTTCTCGGCGGTAGCGGCGGAGTAGCGGTTTTCGGCAACGGTGTCGCTCACGAACTTGCATACGGAAAACAAGTTTTGTTCGTCCTCGAACAGACGTGCCGTTGCAGACAAGTTACCGTCCTCGTTTATTTGCGTAACCAGCGAGGAAACAACAGCGTCGTTGCGATGTGTTGTCAAATAGGGCGCAAAACGTACAAGTTCGTCCGTTAAACGCAGGTAGTAGGCGTATTCCGTCTGTTTGAAGTCGCTTTCTTCCTCTTCCAGACACTCCGCTATCTTCTCCGTTACGCTACGGGCGAGCTGTTCGGGAACGCATTTGTTAAACAACTGTTTTACCAACAGGTGAGAAATATCCCACGCGCCGTTTTCCCGTTGAGTTACGTGCGCGCCCAACAATTTGCGGTAGTAGGAAAAGTCCGCCGTGCGGTACGTATAACCCAAGCCGTTGCAGATTTTTTCCAAAAACCTTTCGTTTATTCCCCGTCTGCTACCCGATATGGCGGCAGTGAACACGTAGCAAATATCTCCCAATCGTGCCGCAATGCTTTGCAGAAAATCGTTCAGCAACAGCGAGAAATCGGCAGGTGCCGCTTCCACTTCGGATATAAGATAGTTGAATATCGCGTCTATGGGCGTTTCGTTAAGTTCCTTTTCCCTGCGGTGTATGGCGGCAAAGTCATCTTTGCCGATATTGTTGAGTCGCGTCAACAGCGTTATGAGGTACACGGGGTTGTTGCAGGCGTTATCCTGCTTGTTCACTATTGCCGAAAGCAACGCGTCGTTTATCTGGCGGTGGTTGGAACGGAAAAATTTTTCCGAAACGCTTGCCGCGTCCTCGTCGGAAAAGTAGTTTACGTTGATAATTTCGCTGTTGCGCGCTACAAGCTGTTTCATTTTACCGTAGTCGCTCGTGGCGGACAGCAGAATTTTGACGGACGGGTGCAGAGCAAAGGTGTTTAGCCACACCATCTTTTCTTCCGAAGCGGAGGGCGTAAGTTGATTTACCGCGTCTATTACCAGCAGTGTTTTGCGTTTCAGCGCAAGGCTGTTCACGGCGCGGTAGTACCTGCTTGCCCTGTCGCCGTCGGTACAATTCGTGTCGGATATTTTGCAGGCTTCGTAGGCAATTGCGGTCATAAGGTTTTCCGCGCTTTGCGCATATTCGTGGCAACCCGCAAAAAAGGGCAACACGGCGTAACCCTCCTTTTCAGCCAACACGGTCACTCGGGACAAAAGCGCGCTTTTGCCGCAACCCGAGTCGCCCACGAGAGTGGCTAAGCGGCTGTCGGAACCGTGCAGAAATCGGAAAATTTCTTCTATTTCCCTTTCTCTTCCCGCAAAAGAAGCGTTGTAGGCGGAAACAAGACTTTCGGTGAAATTTACGCACTCTTCCGTGGGGTCGGAGGGAGTTTTGTCTTTGGAAAGTTCCTCTTCCAGCGTTTTGCCGACGCGCTGTCCGAGCAATGTTTCCAACTCTTCCAAGCCCTCTATGCGCTGTGTCTTTTCGTTCCAAACGCCGTCGTATTCCGTTACGTTTTGCGGGTACAGGCGAAGTATGCGTTCTTTGAGCAGTTCCAATTTGCGCCTGTCTTTACCGCGCGAAACAAAACTGTTTTCGGCGGCTTTGTCGTTGCCGTAGTCTATCGGCTTGCGGAAGAAGAACAGGCAATGCTCGGGGTTGGGGAAAGATTTCAGCGCGCAGTCGATTTCCAATTCCGTTATGCTCTTTTCCAAGTCCTCGTCCGTAAGCTGTTGATTGTCGTTGCGAAAGGCTTCTTTTACGTCCTCGCCGTCTGGCACCCAGCCGTAGCGTTCGGCAATGAACGCAACAAAAAACGGGCGGGAATTGTGTATCTCGTCGAAACAGGTCTGCAATATCTTACGGTTCGCTTCCGTTTCCGACATATCCTTTGTGTTTATACCCCAACGCAGATCCACAAAGTCAAGGTTGCAACCGTATTTGCGTACGATGTTTTGCAATTCGGGAGCAATGCTGTCCCTTATCAGGTCGCGTTCGCTCTGCATATCGTTGAACGTGCTGGATACAAATACCGAAATGTTTTTCATAGATCGTCAAGCACCTTGTTTATCAATTTTTCAAAGGATTCCGCGTCCATCAATGCCTTGTCTTTGTTTGATACGGTGTACACCTTTCCCTTTGTGCCGTTCCGCCCGAATACGGCGGCTATGTAGTACTCGTCGGAGGAAAATCTGTTTTTGGTGTAGTAGTAACTGACGGTACTGCCGTAGCTATTTACAAGCTCGCTTTTGCCCGCGTTGTCCTCGTACATAAACAGCACAATGTGTATTCTGTCAAAGTACTTGCGTATCAGCGCGCGAGCTTCCTCTTCATTTTCCACCGTGCCGTAGAAAATCAGGTTGTTTTTCGGTTCCAAAGTATACGCCTGTCTGACCGTAACAAAGCACAGCGAAACGGTTATCGCCAGCAGACATATCACCGCGCACAAGGCAATCAACTTTCCGTGTACTTGCAGAAAGCGATTTTTTACCTTGGGTACGCTGTATCTCATTTGTTCGGTAGAAATTTTTTTCATAGTCACCGTGTGCGTAAGATGAATTTTTACAGCATAATTATAACTTCTTTGCATACGATTGTCAAGCATAAGAGATCCCGTTACGTCGGGGCGCGTATTTTGTTGCAAAAAAAACGTTTATTTGGTACAATACAGTAAACTATGGAAATTATTTCTTTCGACAACGTAAGTTACTACTACAAGGCGTACAACGACGACGGCACCGTGGGTTCCGCAATGGGCGTCGAGGGCGTAACGCTCTCCGTGGAGGAGGGTTCTTTCGTCGCGCTTGTCGGGCGCAACGGTTGCGGCAAAAGCACGTTGGCAAAGTTAATGAACGGCTTGCTCCTGCCCAAGAGCGGCGTCGTTACGGTAAACGGACTTAACACTGCCGACAAGGAAAATATTTTCGAAATACGCAAAAACGTCGGTATGGTGTTTCAAAATCCCGACAACCAGATGGTGGCGAGCATTGTGGAGGAGGACGTGGCGTTCGGTCCCGAAAATTTGGGCGTGGAGCCAAACGAGATCGCCGAACGGGTGTACGGCGCGTTGGAACAGGTGGGTATGGCGGAATTTGCCAAAAATTCGCCTCACCGTCTTAGCGGCGGACAAAAACAGCGCATTGCCATTGCGGGCGCGTTGGCTATCCGTCCCAAAATGCTTGTCTTGGACGAATCCACCGCGATGTTGGACCCTCTCGGGCGCAAAGAAGTGTTGGAAGTGGCTCACAAACTCAACGCGCAGGGAATGACGGTGGTGCTTATCACCCATTTCCCCGAGGAAGTTTTGGACTGCGACAAAGTTGTCGTTATGAGCGACGGTCACGTGGTGCGCACGGGCGTTCCCGACGAAATTTTTGCCGACGCGGCGTTTTTGGAAAGCGTCGGACTGAAAGCACCGCGTATCTATCAACTTGCGCAAAAACTCAAACAGGCGGGTTTCGACGTGTCCGAAAGGGAACGCGACCCAAAAAAATTGGGAGGGGACGTATGTCGAGAGCTGACAAAGTAAAGGCAACGCCCGTTTCCGTGGCGGAGAACGCGGCGGTTTTTGCCAAAGACCTCAATTTCATCTACAACCCCAAGTCTACTTTCGCCAAACGCGCGCTAAGTAACGTCGATCTCACGGTAACAAAAGGTGAGTTCGTCGCCATCGTCGGACACACGGGTAGCGGCAAAACCACCTTTGTACAGCACCTCAACGCGCTTATTCGCGTGCAAAGCGGCTATCTAAACGTACTCGGACACGATCTTTCTGCCAAAAAGCCCGACCTCAAAGCGTTGCGCCGACAGGTGGGAATGGTGTTTCAGTACCCCGAGTATCAACTTTTTGCCGATACCGTCTTTGCCGACGTGTGTTTCGGTCTTAAAAATTTCGGCATAGAAAAGGAACGGCGCGAACAAATGGCGAAAGACGCGTTGGAACTTGTCGGCTTGGATTTCGACAAAGTAAAGGAGAAATCTCCATTCGACCTCAGCGGCGGCGAAAAACGTCGCGTCGCGTTGGCGGGAGTGCTTGCGATGAAACCGCAAATCCTCGTTTTGGACGAACCCACCGCAGGTTTGGATCCGCGCGGCAAAGCGGAGATACTTTCGCTTGTACACAAACTCAACAGGGAAGAGGGCGTAACGGTGCTAATGGTGTCGCACGATATGAACGAAGTGTACGAAAACGCCGACCGAGTGTTGGTGTTCCGCGAGGGGAGTATCGCCTACGATATGGCTCCGCGCGCGCTTTTCCGTCTGGAAGAGGAGTTGACCTCTATGAACCTCGAAGTCCCCGCTATGGCGGCGTTCTGCAACGAATTGGAACGTCACGGCTTGGACGTGGGCGAAAGCAAAAGCGTAGAGGAAGTGTTTGCCGCCGTTGCGGCGTTGAGGGAGGCGCGCGATGTTTAGGGACGTAACGTTCGGTCAGTACTATCCCGCCGATTCTTTCGTCCACAAGATGGACGCACGCTTCAAACTTGTGCTTACGTTGCTGTTTATGGTGGGCATATTCTTTGTGCGCAGTTTTGCGGTGTTCGGCTTTGTGACGGTGTTTTTGCTGACGGTCATCGCGTTGTCCAAGGTCCCCCTCAGATCCATTCTTAAATCCGTCAAAGGGATAATCGTGCTGTTGGTACTCACGGCGGTCATCAACGTGTTTTTCGCCGACGGTGAAGAGGGCGAGGCTCCGTTGTGGAGTTGGTGGAAAATAGAAATTTACGTAACGGGGCTAAAACAGGCGGGCAAGATATTCCTGCGCTTGGTGTACCTTGTGGTCGGTTCGTCGGTGCTTACCCTCACCACAACGCCCGTGGATTTGACTCACGCGGTGGAAAGTCTGCTCAAACCCCTGCGCATATTCAAATTTCCCGTACACGAATTTGCCCTTATTATGAGCCTGACGTTGAGCTTTATTCCCAGCCTCATCGACGAAACGGATAGAATTATACGCGCGCAAAAAGCGCGCGGAGCCGATTTCGACACGGGCGGACTTGTAAAGCGCGCCAAGGCGTTTGTTCCGATACTCATTCCGTTGCTCGTGGGCGGATTTCGCCGCGCGGAGGAACTCGCCAACGCAATGAACAGCCGTTGCTACGAGGGCGCGACAAAACGTACCCGTATGCGCGTTATGAAACCCACTTGGCGCGACGCTATCGCCACGGTTGCGGTGGTGCTGTTCTTTACGGGAGTGTTTTTGCTGTACGGTATGGCGGACAAGTGGGGCAACGTTTTGTGGCTGTACTATTGAGCCGCCCGTTTTCATTTGTCGGATAACAAACTATGACCAAAATAAAACTTACAATCGAATATGTCGGCACGGACTTTTGCGGTTGGCAAAGTCAAAAGAACGGCAACTCCGTTCAGGACGCGGTGGAACGCGCGTTGGGCAAGTACTTCGGTTGCGACTTTGTGCGTGTGTATGCCGCAGGGCGCACCGACGTGGGAGTCCACGCCAACGGACAGGTGGCGCATTTCGTCACCGACAAACCCGTCAATTGCTACAAACTTTGTCTGGGCGTAAACACAGCGTTGTCTGATAGCGTTGCCGTAACAAATGCGGAGGAAGTTTGCGACGATTTCGACGCTCGCTTTTCCGCCCTGTCCAAGACCTATCGTTACCGCGTGTACGTTTCTCCCACGCGCCGACCCTCTTTGGACGTAAATCACGCGCAGGTGTACAAACCCCTCGATGTGGAGGCAATGCGTCAAGCGGCGCGATTGCTTGTGGGTACGCACGATTTTGCCGCCTTTCAAAAGACGGGTAGCAATCTCAAAGGTACCGTGCGCACGGTAAACAGCTTTGACGTGACGGACAACGGCGACGGAACGATTTGGTTCACCGTAAACGGCAACGCCTTTTTGTACAATCAGGTACGCCTTATGTGCGGTTTGTTGGTGGAAGTGGGCAAAGGCAAATTCCGCTCGGAGGACGTGACGGCAATGTTGAACGGCGTAAAATTGAAATTCAGAACAATGCCCGCAAAGGGTTTGACGTTGGAACGAGTCTATTATTGACGAGGCTGTTATGAACAAACAAATTTGGTTGAGAACGGTATTTTACCTGTTTTTTGTGGCGATGACGGCTTGCGTAGTTACCGCAAGCTGTTTGCTATCCCGTTTTCCTACGGCAAGCTATTTTATTTACGGCGGCGCGGGAGCGGCTTTGCTTGCGCAGTTGCTGACCGCGCTCGGGGTCACTCTCAACCGCAAAACAAAGCTGAACGGCTTTGAGCAGTGGGGTACTTCCCTCGAAGTGATAGCCGTGTGCGTCGCCATCGTTGCGTTGCTCCCCGTTATCTTGCTGTTGTATCTTGTGGACGCATTGAACTGCGCCGCGGCACGCCGCTCCGACAAGAAAAACGGAATATAATCCACGTAATAGCGCAAACTACCTCCAAACAGTATTCGGAGGTAGTTTTTTTATGAAAAAATACGCAAAATTGTTGACCCTCGCCCTTGCGGCGATGTTGACGTTGACTTTGCTTGCGGCATGCGGAATGTCCAACAATCCCAAAAAAACGCAAGCCGCTTTGGAAGAAAAGGGTTACGAGGTAGAGGCGGTAATAGGCGACAACGACCTCGAAGCGCAGGCGGAGCTGGATAGTATGAGCGACGAAATGAGCCTGACCGCAAGCGAACTTGTGGCGTTGATTGCCGCCACCAAGAGTAACGAAACCGACGACGTAACGGACTTTATCTATATCTACTTTTTCAAGGACGGCGACGTAGCCAACAAATTTTGGAACTCCAACCAAGAGCAACTTGACGATCTCAAAGACGAGTACAAAGATACCGCCGACTTTCGGTTAAAGAAAGAGGGCAGTATGGTGTACTTCGGCACCGCACAGGCAATCGAGGACGCCCGTTAGATTGTTCCGACCGCCGCACGTGTGGTCGGAAACTATTCTTCTTCTAACTTTGTAAACAGTGCTTGCAGTTGTTCGTCGGAGTACTCGCGGCGGTCAATTTTCGTACCGCCAACGATCGCTTGGGGTTGTTCGGGTGTATTGAAACTTTTCAATCGTTCCCAACCGCGAATAGCCGCTTGCCAATCTCGCATTGGGCTGTTGCCTATACGCCAGCCCTTTGCGGCGTAGTACGCGCAAAAGCGTTTTGGGTCTACTTGAATGTTTTCTCTTTCACAGTAGCTTTGTACCTCCTCCACACTCGGCTCAACAAAGCGAGAGAGTCGAACGCTTGCGTTCTCTCTATACTCTCTCTCATTAGCATTTGCATTTACGTTTTCCTTTACATTGACATTTACATTAGAACACGTTTTGTTCCTCGTTTGTTCCTGTTTTGTTCCGCGTTTGTTCTTCGTTTGTTCTTTTTTGTTCCTTGTTTGTTCCTCATTTGTTCCTGCAATTTCGCTTTCATAAACAGTATCTTCACAATATGCTTTTTTGCCTTTTCTGTTAAAATATTTGCGGTTATTTGCGTCAATAAGGGGTTTTGCAAGCTCAAAAACGGATTTTGTCATACCGCTTACTCTCAAAATCTTGCCGTCGAAGCCGTAAGAGAGAATTGCATTATATGATTTCAATTGTTGTTCCTGCGGCAGTTTTTTGATAACGTTGTAAATGCTTCTGTAAATTAGTGTACTTTCGCGATGCAATTTTTTGTTCATAATTTGCTCCTTTTTTGTTGAATAGTAGTTGGTTTGCAGACAGAATAATGCCTGCCACAAGATATTTATCTGAAACCATTATACCAAGCCAAATATGTCAACTATATGGCAGTGTTCGGAAAATTACTACTGTATTTTTTTGTGTAAAAAAGTAATCTGTGAGGGAGAGGTCGTTTGCTTGTTGCGTATAAAGTGGTTGGTTTCGGGTATTCCTCTTCCACCGCCTAACGGCGGTCCCCCTTCCCCGTAGTTTCGCGTTGCTCGCCGACGGGGACGGTCTTTGGGGAACACGTCTTGCGGCGATCCCCTTTTGCATTTAGTTGCAGAGAATTTGTTGCGGAGTGGAGTATTTAATGTTTTATTGTCTATTTATATTTATCAATAAATAAATGATTTGGTCGGTGCAAAAAAATTTTCAAAAAAATGAATAATATTATTGACAAAGGGCGAATATCGTAGTATATTAGTAGCAGAAGTTAGCAGTCCAACCAAAAGAGTGCTAACACTCCGCAAAAATCGGTGACAGGAGGTAGGGAGAAATGCTCAGTGAAAGAAAAAAGAAAATACTGTGCGCCGTTGTAGACAGCTACATAGAAACGGCGGCTCCCGTTGCCAGCAAAGATATTCAGGCGGAGTACTTGTCGGATTGTTCGTCGGCTACCATACGCAACGAGTTAAGCACGTTGGAGAGTATGGGTTACCTCATTCAACCGCACGTTTCAGCGGGGCGTATTCCGTCGGAAAAAGCCTTTCGGTTCTACGTGAACAAGCTCATTTCCGAAAGCGATGTCACGCCGATAGAGGCAGACGTAATCGAAAAGCTGCTCAATCGCAAAATTGGCTCGTTGGAAGAGGTTATGACGGCGGTAACGCGCATAATAGCCGATTTAACCAACTACACGTCCGTTGCTGTCAAAGAGGATATGTCCGACACGATAACGGCGATAAAGTTGTTGGATCTGAGTAACGGCAAGCTGTTGGTGGTGATAGTGACGGACAGCCGCGTTCTCAAAGACGGAATGGTGGATCTGCCCGACGGTTTCGGCGAACAGATGATAATGCGGGCGCAACTTTGGCTCAACAAGATATTCTGCGGCAAGCACGTAAGAGAATTTATCGATTTCGACTATCCGTTCGCGTTGGTCAACGACGAGTTTGCGCAGTACAACGCGCTGTTCAAAAAGATAATCGACGTTCTCAAAAAGGTGTCGTTAATGAACGGAATGGACGTGGAGATGTACGGCGAAAACAATATGTTGCAACACACCGAGTACACCAACGTCGAGGACGCGCGCAAAATTCTTCATCAAATGGAAAACAAGGAGAAGATTGCGGAGATACTCACCAACGACGGCGGCGAAAACGGAAGTCTTACGGTAAAGATAGGCGCGGAGGAGAACGCTCCCGAGGGTTGCGCGGTGGTAACCACTCGGGTAAGTTTGGGCGACAACGTAAGCGGCAGTATCGGAGTTATCGGACCGATAAGAATGAACTACCGCAAAGTGCTTGCGGTTTTGGACAAAATAAGCGAAATCATCATCAATTTGGTGGGAGAGGAGAATAAATGAGCAACAAAAAACACAGCGAAAACGCGGCAACGCAAAAGGAACACGCGCCGCAAACGCCGCCCACGCCCGAAAAACCCGTTCAGACGGATATGGAAAAGGCGTTGACGGAAGAAAACGAAAAGTTGATAAAGGAAAACGAACGTCTCGAAGAGGAGATAGCCAAGCTGCACAAAACGGTGAAGCAACTGCAAAGCGCGGCGGACAAATCCGACGGTTATCTCAATCAGCTTGTCGCTATCAAAAACGATTTTGAAAGTTACAAGCGCAGAATGAAGTTCAACGCCGATCAGGCAAAGACGGAGGGTATCGGCTCGGTGATAGTCAAGTTGATAGCCGTGTGCGACAACTTCGAGCTTGCCAAGCAGCACCTCGACGGCGACAATCTCAAAGCGTTTGAGATGGTGTACGGACAGTTTTTGCAGATATTGAACGAGTTCGGCGTGCAGGAAATGGACGTTTTGGGGCAACCGTTCGACCCGTTGAAAATGAACGCGCTGTCCAAAGCGGACAGAGGCGAAGAGAACCGCGACAAGGTTGTGGAAGTGTACAAAAAAGGCTACACCTTGGGCGAAAAGGTACTCAGGTACGCCGAAGTGATTGTCGGAATGTAAGAAAAAACAGTTAAAAACGGGATATGGGGTACAAAAAACATATTCCGAAACAAATAAATCTAAAATAATCAAAGGAGATATACATTATGGGAAAAATTATCGGAATAGACCTTGGCACAACAAATAGTTGCGTGGCAGTGCTTGAAGGCGGCGAACCCGTCGTCATCACCAATGCGGAGGGCAACCGCACAACGCCCTCCATTGTGGGCTTCACCAAAGACGGCGAACGTCTTGTCGGTCAAGTCGCAAAGCGTCAGGCGGTGGTAAACGCCGACAGAACGGTGCTTTCCATCAAGCGTGAAATGGGAACGAACTACACCGTCAACATCGACGGCAAAAAATATTCCCCGCAGGAAATATCCGCCATCATTTTGAGCAAGTTGAAAGCCGACGCGGAGGCTTACCTTGGCGAAAAGGTAACGCAAGCGGTCATCACCGTCCCCGCGTATTTCAGCGACGCGCAACGTCAGGCAACCAAGGACGCGGGCAAGATCGCGGGCTTGGAAGTACTGCGTATCATCAACGAGCCTACCGCAGCCGCTCTTGCATACGGCTTGGATAAGGGCGAAAACAAAAACCAAAAAATCCTCATTTACGACCTCGGCGGCGGCACGTTCGACGTGTCCATATTGGAAATCGGCGACGGCGTATTTGAAGTGCTTGCCACCAACGGCAACAACCGCTTGGGCGGCGACGATATAGATAAGATAGTTATGGACTACCTCATCGCCGAGTTCAAAAAGACCAGCGGTATCGACCTGAGCAACGACAAGCAAGCGTTGCAACGTTTGAAAGAAGCCGCCGAAAAGGCTAAGATCGAGTTGTCCTCCACACTCAAAACAACCGTTTCTCTGCCTTTCATCACGGCGGATCAATCGGGTCCCAAGCACCTCGAAGTGGAAATTACCCGCGCCAAGTTTGAAAGCCTCATCGACGGCATAATCAAAAAGACCATCGAACCTATGCGCAAGGCAATGGAGGACGCAGGCGTAAAGAGCGGCGACCTCAACCGTATCATTCTTGTCGGCGGTTCCACGCGTATACCCGCCGTTGTGGAAGCTGTCAAAAACTACTGCGGCAAGGACCCCTACAAGGGAATCAACCCCGACGAATGCGTCGCTATCGGCGCAGCCATTCAGGGCGGCGTACTCGGCGGCGAAGTAAAGGACGTGCTGTTGTTGGACGTAACTCCGCTTTCTCTCGGTATCGAGGTGTTGGGCGGCGTAACGGCAAAGCTCATCGAGCGCAACACAACCATACCCACCAGCAAATCGCAGATATTCTCCACCGCGGCGGACAACCAAACGAGCGTTGATATTCACGTGTTGCAAGGCGAGCGCGAAATGGCTGCGGACAACAAGACGTTGGGACGTTTCAGCCTCACGGGCATTGCGCCCGCGCCGCGCGGAATACCGCAAATCGAAGTCAAGTTCGACATCGACGCCAACGGTATCGTACACGTAACGGCAAAGGATCTCGGCACGCAAAAGGAGCAATCGGTAACGATAACTTCCAGCACGAACCTTTCCGAAGCGGATATCGACAAGGCTGTAAGGGACGCCGAGAAATACGCCGAAGAGGACAAGAAACGCCGCGAAGCGGTAGAAGCGCGTAACGGTTTGGACCAGATGATCCTCTCCGTAGAGAACGTTTTGCGCGATACGAACGCCAAGCTCACCGACGAGGACAAAAAGATCCTCGAAGAGGAAGTCAAAAAGAGCAAAGAAGTTTTGGACAAGCAAGGCGCGACCACAGAGGAATTGAAAGCGGAAACGGATCGTCTTGCGCAAGCCTGCGCGCCCGTGTTCCAACGTATGTATCAACAGGCGCAACAGTCTTCGTCCGAGCAACAGGACGGTAGCGAAGTAAACTACGACGTTCACGACGCGGACAACGACAAGAAGTAAACCAAACTCATTTCAAAACAAAAATCGGCTCAAAGTCTTGCAGTTTTGCAGGACTTTGTGCTGAATTTCAGAGGTAACAATGCCGACAAAAGACTACTACAAAATACTTGGCGTGGAAAAGGGCGCGTCCGCAGACGAAATCAAATCTGCCTACCGTCGTCTTGCCAAGCAGTACCACCCCGACCTGCACCCCGGCGATAACGACGCGGCGGAAAAGTTCAAAGAGATAAACGAAGCGTATTCCGTCGTGGGCGACGCCGAAAAGCGCGCCAAATACGACCGCGGCGAGTTGGATTCGGATATGGGCGGCGCGGGCTACAACCCCTTTGGCGGAAAGAGCGGTTTTACCGCTACGGGCTTCGACGACATTTTCGATATGTTCAGCGACGCGTTCGGTTTCGGCGGCGGCACTCGGCGCAGGAGCGCGGCTTCTTCGGTGGGTAGCGACATAACCTACCGCGTGGAGTTGACGTTTATGGAAGCGGTGTTGGGCTGCACCAAGCCGATAACGTTTTCCCGTATGGAAAAGTGTCCCTCTTGCGGCGGATCGGGCGCGAAAGACCCCTCTCACATAAAGCCTTGCGACAAATGCGGCGGTTCGGGTCAGTTGCGGCGAGTACAAAACACAATATTCGGTCAGCAAGTGACCGTTGTCCCCTGCGATAAATGCGGCGGGCGCGGGCGTATCGTAACGGACGCCTGCAAGACGTGCGGCGGCAAGGGCGCGGTTATGAAAAACAAGGTTATGAACGTAACCATACCCGCAGGGGTGGAAAACGGCTCCGTTTTGCAACTGACGGGCGAGGGCAACGCTCCCGCGGGCGGAAGCGGTCGCAACGGCAATTTGCTGTTGGAAATCTCGGTAAAACCCAGTGCGCTGTTCAAACGGGACGGCTACAACCTGTACACGACCGTGCCGATAAGCTACTACACGGCGGTGTGCGGCGGACAGATAGAAATTCCCTCGCCGGAGGGAGTGTTCATCTACAATTTGTCGGAGGGAACGGCAAACGGCGAAACGTTGCGTTTCCGCGGTAAGGGCGTACGCTCTCAACGCGGAGTGGCGGGCGACCTGTTCGTAACCGTCAGCGTGGAAGTTCCCAAGGGCGTAAGCCGCGCGCAAAAACGCGCTTTGGAACAATTTGAGGGGGACAACAACCTCAAAAACTACTCCAAGCGCAAGGCGTTCCTCGACGAAATAGCCAAAACCTATCCCAAAAAGTAATCACGATCCCCTCCCGAAGCGTTTCGGGAGGGTTTTTTGTCGGCTCTGCGGCGCAAACGTCGGGGTAAAAAAGATCGTTCGGCAAACGCCGCGCAGACAGCCGCTTGCAACGGTTTTTTTACGAAAACGCCGTGCGGACGCGGAAGTGGGCTTTGTATTTTACTCCCGAATGTCAACGCTTTCAAAGCGTTTTTTTGTTGCGCGATATAGGTGTTTTTCGGCTATTTTTCCGAAAAAATTGTTTCACGTTGTTTCATATTTGCGACAAAAAAAATATAAATTTTATTTTTCAAAAAATGCCCTTTCGTTGCTTTACAATTTTTTGCAATTTTGATAATCTATATTACACACATAGTATGGAGAGCAAAAGATGAAAGTTATTTCCAGCGATCTGTTGCGAGGTCACATCGACACGTTTGTTTTGTCCGCTTTGCTGGACGGCACAAAGTACGGTAACGAGATCCGTAAATTTATCGCTCAAAAAACCAACAATTTGTACGTTCCCAACGAGCAAAGTTTGTACTCGGCATATCACCGCTTGGAGGATATGGAGTGTATCAAGGGCTATTGGGGCGAAAACGTCGGAGCAATGCGCAAGTACTACACGATAACGGAAAAAGGGCGCAATATGTACGCGGTAAACAGGCGCGAGTGGGAAAACGCAAAGTTGTTGATAGACATCTTGATAAAGTAATATGTATTTCAGTGAAATTACCGTTTACACAACAAGCGAGGCGGCAGACGTAGTTGCCTACTATCTTGCGGAAGTGTGTATGGACGGCGTGAGTATATCAGACCCGAAAGACCTTTACGACAACCCGAGTTGGGACTACAAAGAGGACAATATCGAACTCGGTTACGGCAGCGAGGTTGCGGTAAAGGGTTACTGCAATGTGGAGGACACCGACCGTGTTCTCTGTTTTTTACGTCAAAATTTCCCTTTGATCGCCAACGCGGGCAGTTTGCGCATAGAGGTAAACCGCGTGGACGGCGACGCGTGGGTGGAAAAGTGGAAAGAAACTTTTCGCCCGATAGAAACGGACAAGTTGGTTATCTGTCCCGAGTGGCAAACCGTTGTTACTTCCAAAAAAGTGTTTTTGATGGATAGCGGCGTGGCGTTCGGCACGGGTCAGCACGAAACTACTTCTATGTGCTTGCAGATAGCCGAGCAATTGCCCCTTTGCGGCAAAACTGTGTTGGACGTCGGTTGCGGAAGCGGCATTTTGGGCTTGTGCGCCCTGTTGCTCGGCGCAAAAAGCGCGTATCTCACGGATATAGACGCGCAAGCTACGGAAGTGGCTTTGCACAACGCGCGTATCAACGGTCTTGGCGACAGAGCTGTCGTAAAAACGGGCAACCTCACCCACGGCGTGGACGGCGCGTTCGACGTGGTGTTCGCCAACCTCACGGCGGACGTGTTGCAATTGCTGTACAAGGACCTTTCCCGCGTGATCGTCAGCGGCGCGGCGGTAGTCGTTTCGGGCATATTGGACGTAAAATTGCCAACCGTTCTCGAAACGTACAGCCCAAAGTTTTACGTAAAGCAAATCCTTTGCAAGGGAGAGTGGCGCGCGGCGTTGTTGGAAGCAAAATGAAAGTGTCCGTTTTTACATTGGGTTGCAAAACCAACCTTTACGAAAGCGGTCAGATAGTGACCGCGCTGTGCGACAAGGGCTACCAAGCGAGTCAGGGGCTTGTTTGGGCGGACGTATTTGTCCTCAACACCTGCGCCGTCACGGGCGAGGCGGAGCGCAAATCACGTCAGGCGGTGGAGCGCGCCCGCAAGCTCAATCCTCTTTGCAAAGTGGTCGTGGTGGGTTGCGCCGCGCAGAAAAACGCCGAGCAATTTGCGCGTTTGGGCAACGTTACGTTTGTAAAGGGCGTTGCCGACAAGGTGGCGATAGTAAAGGAAATAGAACGCGTTGGCATAGGCGTGGAACAGCTTCCTACGCAAATGACGGAGAGCGTGTTTGCCGCGCAGGAACGCGCCCGCGCTTTTGTCAAAATTCAGGACGGTTGCAACAACTTTTGCAGTTACTGTATCGTACCCTATTTGCGGGGTCGCAGTCGCAGTCGCCGCATTGCCGACGTGGTAAAGGAAGTTGCCGAGGCGCGCCGCGCCGAAACGGTGCTTATCGGCATAGACGTGTCGCAATTCGGCAAAGACACGGGCGAAAGTTTGCCGCAACTGTTTTACGCGTTGCGCGGGATAAACACGCGTTTGCGCTTGGGCAGTTTAGAAGCGCGCGTCGTCACCGACGAATTGTTGACCGCCCTTGCCGAGTCGAACTTTTGTCCGCACTTCCATTTGAGTTTGCAATCGGGTTGCGACAGCGTGCTTAGGCGAATGAACCGCAAGTACACAACAAGCGAGTACTACGACGCAGTGTGCAAAATTCGCAAAGTCTTTCCGCAAGCGGCTATCACAACGGATATCATCGTCGGCTTTTGCGGCGAAACGGAAGAGGAGTTCGCCCAAACGGAAGCGTTTGTGGACAAAGTTCGTTTTGCGGATATACACGTTTTTCCCTATTCTCCGCGCGAGGGTACCGTCGCCTACGGCTGGGAGGACGTAGACCGCGAAACAAAGTTGCGCCGAGCCGAGCGTTTGGGGGCGATAAAGGAGCGTTTGAAGAGAGAATTTGCCCAAAGTTTTGCAGGCACAACGCAACGGGTTCTTGCCGAGCGCAAGCGCGGCGGGCTGTGGGAGGGCTACACCGAGCATTACCTGCGCGTGTATTTCGAGGGAAATGCCGCCGTCGGCGAGATAGTCAACGTGCAAATAAAGGAGCCGTTCAAGGACGGCGCAAAAGGAGAAATTTTATGAACGAATGTATTTTTTGTAAGATAATCAAGGGAGAAATTCCAAGTTACGCCATCTACGAAAACGACAAGGTGTACGCCTTTTTGGATATTGCGTGCGACGCGGTGGGACACACTCTCGTCGTCCCCAAAAAGCACTGCACAAACGTGTTGGACTGCGACAAGGAGTATCTTGACGCCGTTATCGAGGCGGTGCAACTCATTTCGCGCCACTACGTGGAAGATTGCGGCTTCGAGGGGGTAAACGTGCTTAACGCCAGCGGAAGTTGCGCCGAGCAATCGGTGTTCCACTTGCATTTCCACATTGTGCCGCGCAAAGCGGGCGACGGCTTGCATATGTGGCCCTTGCAGGGAACGCAAGAGCAAAACTTGGCGGAAATTTGCAAAAAACTTGCGCTGTAACGTTTGACAAATCCCACATCGATGTGAGATAATAAAACAGCATTAAAGCGGCATTGCCGAAAGGAGGCGAAAGTATGGCTACTATCAAGGTTGGAGAAAACGAAACTCTGGACAGCGCATTGCGCCGTTTTAAGAGGCGTTGCGCCCGCGACGGTATCATCGGCGACCTCCGCAAAAAGGAACAGTACGAAAAACCGAGCGTACGCCGCAAAAAGAAAGCGGAAGCTGCCCGTAAACGCAGCAGATCCTGACAATTTTTACCAAAGCGAAACTGCTTACCGAAATTTCGGTAAGCAGTTTGTATTTTACGCGATATTATGTCAAAATTCGCAACGATACGTCAAATAACGGCAACGGTTTTGCAGGAGGAACAATGTCTACTTTGAAAGACTACGCCAAGCGCGCCAAACAGCGTTTGAAGAGCGGCTTTTGGGAACAAGCCCGCCAAAACATAAAAACGGAACAGCAAGTGGCGGCAACGCTGGGCTTGAACGCGCGCAAAGTGGGCGAAGAGGGCAAGCGTATGCTCGAACGTAAAATTTACGACTACAACGGCTTTTGCGAAGAGCAGGAATTCTACAACAAAGTGGTGGAGATCATCGAGAGCGACGAGCTTATTTCCAACCCCATTATGCGACTTGCCGACCCCGACTACCTTTCCCAACTCGATCCGTCCGAGCGGCAAAGCTATCTTGCAAGGCTTGCGGCAAAGTACCGCGCCGCCGTGGAAAAGTACCGTTCGTTGCACAAGTAGCCTCGCCGCGTTACCGTTGACAATTTTTTTTGGGCGTGTTATCATAGCGATATGTCCGTTATCACCGATTTGCAAATTCAAAAGAGCAACAAGACCCGCGCCAACGTGTTTATCGACGGCGAATTTGCCTGTGCGTTGGAAGTGTTGACGGTTATGAAGTTGGGCTTGAAGATAGGCCAGGAGATAACTCCCGAGCAACTTTCGGAGGCGGCGCGCGACAGCGAACGCTCCGTAGCTATGGACAAAGCCTTGGGCTACCTTTCGCGCGGGTACAAGACGGAAAAGCAAATGCGCGACTATCTTTCCAAACGCGGCTACGACGCTGACGCGGTAGACTACGTGGTGCGCAAACTCAAAGACTACCGCTACGTGGACGACGCGGCGTACGCGCAAATGTACGCGGAGCAAAATCGCTCGGATAAGGGCAGTCGCCGTATCAGGCAGGAACTTGTCGCCAAGGGCATTTCCGTAACGCTTGCCGAGCAAAGCTCTCCGCAGGACCCCGAGCAAGCCCTTTGCAACGCCTCTCGCCTTGCGGAAAAGTATATGCGCAACAAGCCCGTAGACGTAAAAACTTTGCAGCGTTTGCAACGGTATTTGCTTAGCCGCGGCTACGATTTCGATGTTGTCAATTCCGTCATCGGCTCATATAATATAGTGTAGCAACGCGCCTGCGCAGGCAGGGCGCAAGCCGTCGAATAAAGGCAAAATAACGCTAAACAATTTGCCCAAACTCTCTTGACACCGATAACTCCGTGTGATACAATAGCATTGTGTAAGGAACGCGCAAACCGATTTGTTACTTTGGTTTTCGGAGGAGCCCGTGTACAAATTCACTGCAATAATACGCAATTATTGTAAGCACGCAGAGCAGACGCTTTGCGGTACTGA
>CANQND010000018.1 GCA_947625115.1 uncultured Clostridia bacterium
AAACAATAAAGCAGGTTTTTTGTTCAAACCTGCTTTTTGACTTAGTTTGACGGAACCGTTTCCCGCGCGGCAATGGCGTTTTGCAATATTTCCGTCATTTCTTTTACGTAGCGCGTTTCCGTTGTCAGCGTTGCTTTTTCGCCCGTTATCACAAACCGAGCAAAGGAGTTGCCGCATTCCTCAACGGTAAAGGATTGGATTTCGGCAAGGGGCATTTTCTTTTTGCGGCAAAATAGTTGCAAAACAATTTCTTCGTGCGTAACGGTGAGGCGGTAAGCCCAACTTTTCCACAGTTGCCAAGCAAGCACGTCGTTTACCGCCCAAAGGGCTACTGCGGGCAGTTTGACGCCCAAGCCCCAACCCAGCCTGTCAAAGAAGAACACAGCCAAAACCATTCCCAAAGCGACAAGCGTTTCGCAAACAAGCAACCAAATAACTTTTCGTTTGGCGTTGGGAACGTCGTCGGCAAGCAATGCGGGTACGGGTTCTTTGTTTTGAGATTTATTACTCGACATTTTGTACAGCCTCCCGTACGTTTTCGTTTTGTTCGGCTTTCAGCCAACCCCATTTTTTCCAAAGTTTTTCCGTTTGGGCAAACAACAGCGGGTACACGCCTATCGCTATAAAGGTGACGATAGCGTATCTAACCGTGCGGAAAATTCTTTCAAACCACACGTTTTGCGCGTAATCGGGGTAGATACCGCCCACGATCAGTTTCAGCAATTCGTTCAAGCCGAGAAATACTCCTCCTCCGAAAGCCACGCGCAAAAGTATTCGCCACCAAACGCGCGTGTTTTGGAAGTTCGTCACTTTCTTTTCAAACAGTATGCCGAAAGCGAAGCCCGCCAACAGCCCGTAAGCGGTGTAGAAATCCGACGTGGTGCAGTAGAAAAAGCCCGCCAAACCCACGATCGCCATTCCGCCGTAGATCCAAAATTTGTTTTTTACAACCGAAAACAAAAAGTGGCAAAGCACAACGATAGCCGTACCCACGCACAAGCCGCAGATGACGTCCGTGGGGTAGTGCGCGCCGAGATAGTTGCGCGAAACAGCCACAAGCAACGGCAGAACAACGGCAATCGCCGTCAGCCATTTGAAGCGTTTTTCTCGGTAGGCAAGCGCGGTGCCGAAGTAGGTCGCGCAAGAATTTGCGGAGTGTCCCGACGGAAAGGAGTAGCCGTCCACATCGCGAAAGTTTTGTATTTCGGCGTTTGCGTCAAAAGGTCTTGTTCGGCAAACGACGTTTTTTATCAGCGGACAAACGACGGTGGTGGCGATCATAGTAAAGCCTATTTGTTCGCCGCGCCTCTTGTCGAACCCCCAATAAATCAAACCGACAACGGCGACAAGAACCGTTTCCTCTCCCAAAACGGAAAAGAAATTCATAAGGTAGTACAAAAAACTGCCCTTGCCCGCAAGGTTTTGCAACCACAAAATAAATTCGTTTTCGCCCGCTACAAACCAAGTGTTGCCGATAGCGGCGGATAGTAGTTGTATCATATTTTCCCCTTTGTTCGTGTAAAAAAGAAAGCCCCACAAGGTGAGGCTTGCAAACTGCGGTTAGTGCTGCTCTTTGTTTGCGGTTCTTATGCAACGCGTGCAAACGTACTCGGTAGATTCTTTCCCGTCTATTTCCACTTTAACTTTTTGCAAATTGGCACTGTAAGTTTTGGGAGTTTTTCTGTTGGAGTGGGAAACTTTGTTACCGGACATTTTACCCTTTCCGCATATAGCGCATACTCTGGACATATCTACACCTCCGTGGGTCGAATTGCTGTGCTGTGATTTCACGCTTTAATATAATATCATTTTTGCCGTTGTTTGGCAAGCGAATAAGACACTTTTTTTGATTTTGGCAATTATATTTGCTCAAATAGCCTCAATATCAACGAAATATGCCAAAATTAGCCGTGAAACACTTGTGAAATAATGTATTTTGTAGTAAAATTATATTACTTATATATTGGAGGAATGTCGAATGGCATTACGCACAAGAAATTCATACGGTTTGATAACCGTTTCCGACGACGTGATAGCGTCTCTTGCCGGACACCTTGCCGTGGAGTGCTACGGCGTGGTGGAGATAGTGCCTTTTGGCTTCTCCGATTCTTTTACCGATTTGTTCAAACGAAACGGAAAAAGCCGCGGCGTGAGGATCTCTACCAAAGGCGACCGAATTTTTGTCGATTTGTACGTAAAAATCAAATACGGTTTGCCTGTTTCCGCAGTTTCGTCAAGTTTGAAAAACACGGTAAAATACGGTTTGGAACGCTTTACGGGAATGATAGTCGATTCTATCGACGTACACGTAGTCGGCGTCAAGCTGTAACAAACATTTTACTTTTCGAAATCGCGAGGATAACAAATAATGGCTGCTGCTCATACGATAAAAACTCATATAACCGCGTCCGTAATGAAAAGAATGTTTATTGCCGGCGGAAAAATGCTGGAAGTAAACAAGGCTCAGGTGGACGCTCTCAACGTTTTCCCCGTCCCCGACGGCGACACGGGAACAAATATGTCTTTAACAATGATTTCCGCCGTAAAGGAAATCAACGCAATCAACAGCACGTCGATGTCCGAACTTGCCGAGAGGTTGAGCAAGGGCGCGTTGCGCGGAGCGCGCGGTAACTCGGGCGTGATACTTTCCCAAATATTGAAAGGATTCAGCAACATAATAGCTCAAAACGACGAATGTGACGCCCGCACTTTTGCAAAGGGTTTGCGCGAGGGTGCGGAACTCGCTTATCGCGCCGTGTCCAAACCCAAGGAAGGCACGATATTGACTGTTTTGAGAGCTATGGCGGAAGAGGCTATCGACACCGCCAAGCGCAGCGGCGACATACAAAAATTGCTCAACGCCGTGTTGGAAAAGGGCGAAGAAACGCTGGCAAAAACTCCCGATATGTTGGACGTACTCAAACGCGCGGGCGTTGTGGATAGCGGCGGATTTGGTCTTGTTACGCTGTTCAAGGGCTTGATTATGGGTTATCTCGATCAGGAGATCACGGGCGCGGAAGAATATGCCGCTCCCGACAGTTCCAACAAGACGGTAACCATCGACTCGGCTTTCCCCGACGACAGCGAATTGGTGGTAGACTACGAATCTCTCGGAGAGTTGGATTTCGGTTACTGCACGGAGTTCTTTATCACCAACATAAAAAAGCGTACCACCGTAACGGACATAGACAAATTGCGCGAATATCTCAACGAGATAGGAAACTCCGTCATTTGTATAGGCGACCTCAATCTTGTAAAAGTCCACGTACACACCAACAACCCGGGCAAAGCACTTACCAAGGCGTTAACGTTGGGCGAATTGGACAAGGTAAAGATAGAAAATATGATGGAGCAGAACAGAAAGCTCAAAGCCCGTTACGAGGCGGAGCGCAAGCCGATAGGTTTGCTTGCCGTTTGTTCGGGCGACGGTTTTGCCGCAATATTCAAAGATCTGCTTGTGGATCAGGTAATAGAGGGCGGTCAGACAATGAACCCCTCCGCCGAGGACATAGCTTCCGCGGCGCGCAAGATAAACGCCGAAAACATAATCATTTTGCCCAACAACAAAAACATAATTTTGTCGGCGGAGCAATCGAGAACGTTGGTGCAACACCGCAACATATTCGTTTTGCAAACCAAGGATATTCCGCAAGGACTTGCCGCGGTACTCAATTTCAGCCCCGAGTTGAGCCTATCGGAAAACTTGGAAAATATGACGGCGGGCTTTGTGGACATCGACGCGGGACAAGTAACTTATGCCGTGCGCGACACCGTAATAGACAAATTCAAAATCAAAAAGGGCGATATTATCGGTTTGGATAAGGGCAGTATCGTCACAAGCGGCAAAGACGTCGAAGCCGTTACAACCAAACTCATCGAGGGAATGTTGAACGAGGACAAGGAAGTGGTAACTTTGTACTACGGTCAGGACGTCCCCGAAGAAAAGGCAGACGCATTTGTTGCAAAACTGCAAGCCAAGCACCCCGATATAGAATTTATTCTTCACTACGGCGGACAACCTTTGTACTACTACGTGCTTAGCGTGGAATAACAATGCGCGACAAAGGGCGGTAGATCCAACGTAAATTAAATTACATAACGCCCAAACGGCAAAATTTATCTGAGGATAAAGATCGGCAAATTTCCGACGGCAGAGCGTAAAGCCAACCGCCCGAAACCGAAATATTGCTCGTAGCCTGTTTGCGGCAACGAAATTCAAAGAAAACCGACTGCAAAAAGTCGGTTTTTGTATAAATTTTATATGCAACAGGGCGTTGCGCTCATCGTTAGCTATGTTGCGCGGTTGACAAAATGTGTTGGTGTCGTAACGGCGTACAAAAGCTACTTTTTTCTCTTTTTCGGTCCGACAAGGGCGTAGCTGTCGTTCAGCGTTTGAAAAACCAAACTTTTTTCCGCCGAACCGTCCAACAAAACGCCTATCCAATGCAGTTTGTTGAGGTGGTAGCAGGGTACAAATCCCTTTTGAGAAAGCAAAACCTCGTGCGCAAAGGGTTCGCATTTTATGTCGAAAATGTCCACCGTCCCCTCTCCCGAAAGCCCCAAACGGCTACGCGGAACGTCCATAATTATCCCGTACCATTTGCGCGTTTCCGTTCTGCGCAGAACGGCGTAGTCGGGTACGTCCGCCCAAAGATATTCGGGTTGAGTGCCGTATTGATTTGCGGCGTAGTCAAGTACGTCTTGTCTTGTTGCTCCGTTGTGTTTTGTCATTTTTTTGCAGTGGTGCGTTCGCAAGATTTTTGCGGCAACGTAAGAAGATATTTTTTTACGAACGTCCTCGTCAATATTTCGGCGGCGGTGCGCCCGCAGAGCTTGCCTGCGTTTGCCGCGATAAGGGATAACGTTGTAAAATCGTTTAATGTATTATACCACAAGTTGGCGCGCAATTCAACAAAAAGGCAAAACCGAACGTTACGGAGCAAAACAATTTTTGCAAAATGGGCTTCGAGCGGGGCGCAAAATAATATCTCCTTACAAATTGTGCTTAAAAGGTTGATTTTTTTGTATTTGTTTGATAGAATAATAAAGGTTGACGGCACCATAGCCAAGTGGTAAGGCAGAGCTCTGCAAAAGCTCCACCCCCAGTCCGAGTCTGGGTGGTGCCTCCAAACACCAACTGCGAAGCCGCTTATGCTTCGCAGTTGTATTATACGCCCGCATGGCGGAATAGGCAGACGCAAGGGACTTAAAATCCCTCGACCCAAAAGGTTGTATCGGTTCAAGTCCGATTGCGGGCACCAAGTCAGTATAATCCGAACCAAATACTCGTAACGAGTGAGTGGTTCGGATTTACTTCTTATTTATGAGTGCCGCTTGCTACTTGCGTTTCTCCTGTTTTTATGGTATAATTGAAATGATAAACAGTAATTTGTAGGAGAAGTTTATTATGAAAAAATTTGCAAGTGTAATCATTGCAGTGGTAACATTGGTATTATGTTTTACATTATCTGCTTGCGATAATAAATATGTAAGCCGGTATAATGCTATGTTGATGGTAAGGACAAATACCTCAGATAAAGCCTCGGTTTCATTTGATAGTTTTAGCGGAACGCTCGTAATGAAGTTGAAAAACAAGAGCGCAAACGAGGTATTTGTTGATTATGAAGGGACGTTGGGAGAAGGAAATATAAAAGTTTACTATGATTTTAATGATGAAAAGCTGAACCTAATTGACATTGAAACCGCTGGTTCTGTTGACGGAAAAACCGAAACTTTTACAGGCAATAAAACGATTTACATAATAATTGAATCGGACGGCAAATGCAGCGACGGCAGTTTTTCGTTTGTTTTGAAAAAATCAGAGGAATAGATTACGATTTAATGGAGAAATTATGCCGTCAAGCAGGGAATATTTGAATTTTATTTTAGAGCAACTTTCGGGCTTACAGGACATAAACTACAAGCCTATGATGGGTGAATTTCTGATTTACTATCGCGACAAACTTGTCGGCGGTATCTACGACAACAGATTGCTCGTAAAACCCGTGAAATCCGCCCTATCCTATTTGCCCCGAGCAGAGTACTCCTTGCCATATGAGGGCGCAAAGGAAATGTTACTTGTGGACAATGTGGACGATAAGGCGTTTTTGACAGGATTGTTTGAGGCAATGTATGACGACCTGCCAATGCCGAAAATGAAACAGCGGTAAATCTTATTTTACCGACGCGGACGCCGCGCCTCTATGCAACAGGTCAACATTATACTTATTGCGCTTTGCTTATAACTTTCGTATATCCCGCGGGGTGTTTGCGCAGGAAGTTAAACATTGTTTTCAGACGTGTGCCGAGCCATTATCCGAACCCGATACTTGCAACGAGCGAGCGGTTCGGATATTTTTTTACGCATTTGTCGGGCGCGGGCGTTGTTTTTGTGCAATGAATTGAAGATGAAACTATTTTTTGCCGAGCAAGTTGCTTTTTGCGCGTTAAGTGTTGAAATCGAGTGAAAAATATCGTATACTTGTGTTATCTGAATTTCAAACGGAGAAAATATGAATATATTCTACAAAATTTACTGTCGCGTTTATCAATTTTTTTGTAAAGTTGCCATTCCTTTTTTGCCGTATCGAACGCCCAAGCTGTTAGCCGACAACGATGATTTGGCAAAAACGTTGTCCGACAGGGGCGCGCAATGCGTTTTGATCGTCACCGACAAGGTTATTCACGAGCTTGGTATTTGTTCGCAATTGGAAAAAGCCCTTTCCGCCGCAAATATAAAATACGTCGTTTACGACGGAACGGTTGCCAATCCAACCACTCAAAACGTTGCGGAAGCGGTGGAAACGTACCGTCAAAACAAATGCGAAGCACTTGTGGCGATAGGCGGCGGCTCGGCAATGGATTGCGCCAAAGCGGTGGGCGCGCAGTTGGTACGCCCCGAAAAAACGCTTGCGCAAATGAAAGGATTGATGAAAGTACGCAAAAAACTCCCGTTGCTCATCGCCGTACCCACAACGGCGGGGACGGGTAGCGAAACGACCGTTGCCGCGGTGATAACGGACAGCGAAACGCGCCACAAGTACGCTATCAACGATTTTTCGCTCATTCCCGAGTACGCTCTGTTGGACAGTTCGCTTACTTTGGGGCTTCCACAAGGCGTAACCGCAGCTACGGGAATGGACGCCTTGACGCATGCGGTGGAGGCATATATAGGAAAAAGTACCACGCGCGAAACGCGCAAAAACGCCGTTTGGGCAACCAAATTGATTTTCGACAATTTACTTGCGGCGTACAACGACGGTAGTGACGGTGTGGCTCGGGGCGAAATGTTGTACGCTTCCTATTTGGCGGGGCTTGCCTTTACCAAGAGTTACGTGGGCTACGTTCACGCAATCGCACACGCGCTCGGAGGCAAGTACAACGTTGCGCACGGACTTGCCAACGCCGTCATTTTGCCGCACGTCCTGAAAAGGTACGGCAAAGCCGCCCACAAAAAGCTGTGGAAACTCGGCGTGAGCGTCGGTCTGTTCGACAAGACCCTCTCCAAGGCGGAGGGCGCGGCAATTTTTGTACAACAGATAGAGCGGCTCAATTCCGCTATGAATATCAAAACGACATTGGACTGCATTGTCAAGGAGGATATCCCCGCCCTTGCAAAGACCGCCGAGTCGGAGGCAAATCCTCTCTATCCCGTTCCGAAACTTTTTGACACAAAACAATTGGCGGAGATCATCGCGGAAGTGGGCGACGTACATTGACGTATAGGTTCTTCGTCGCTCGGGCGTTCGCCCAAAAAAGGCTTCGCTTCGGTCGGCGTTAAGTTGTGTGAGAGGGGCTACGGTTCTCGCGTATTCGCCGCAAAAAGGCTTCGCTTCGGGTACGATGTACCCTCGTTGCAGATTATTTTGCGGCAAACACGCTCACCAGCCCCAACAAAAAGATAAACTCGCGCCGCCCTCGTTGCAGATTATTTTTGGTCGAGCACCCTCGCTCCCTGTGTTACAAGGTCCCCGACCGCCCACCCCTGAGTGAAGTTAAGTTTGCCGCTGTGCGGCAAGTGAAGTTGTGCAGTCGCACAGTGAAGTACGCCTCGCGGCGTGTGAAGTTTGCGGCGTTGCCGCAAGTTAAGGACGGGGCAATAGCCCCCTCCATTCCACTCCCCGACCGCCCACCCCTGTCCGCAAGGATAAAGTGAGTTACTGTGTATGAGAACTTAATATTATGATATATTTTGTCCAAAGTGAGCAGGTCTACAACTGCTTATAAGGCTTCTCTTGACGACGCAAGAGCGCGCCACGCAAAGCAAACGTGTCCTGTGGACACTTTGCCGTGGGCGCGGGCAAGTTGGGGCTTTTCTAACACTTCGACATCTCCGCGAAAATTTTTATTTGACACAGAAGTCGTTTTTTAGTTCGCTTTTCTTCCATATCACATTCTCACAGGCGTAGTTTTTTAATTCTGTTTGCAAACGTCGTCGCCCGTTGCTGTTTTGCTACGTTCCGTTTGCGTTGCGCCGTCCCTAGGCGACGATTCGTCGGTGGGCGGCGAGGGCATTTTTCGGAAGAGAACCGCAAAGCAAATGAGGTGTACCAACGCCGTCAAAAACCAACTTATCGGGTAGGAAATAGCCAGCCACGTTATGTTGTGAAAGTAGTCTATCGGGAAAACGAAAAATATCCACAGCAGTCGGAACCCGCACGCGCCGCACGTGGAAATGACGGTGGGCAAAACGGAGTATCCGATTGCGCGCAACGCGAACGCGAAACTGTCCATAAGACCGCACAAAACGTATGTTCCGACGGTTATGTAAATGCGTTGCAGGGCAAAGCCAACGGCTTGTTCGTTACCGTGAGCGTACAGCCCCAACAGCTGTTGGGCAAAAACAAGCACGATCGACCCCGTAATCAACCAAGAAATGCACACCAACATAACGGTACGCAAAATAACGCGCCGTATGTTGGCTTTGTTTTTTATCGCGAAGTTAGCCGAGCCGAAAGTAACTATCCCTTGCGCACAACTGTTCATAGAGGTGTAAACAAAGCCTTCGAGGCTTGCCGCCGCGCCGTTTCCGTCCACTGCGGCAGCTCCCAACGTGTAACTCAAATCGTTTACGCTTGTTTGGATCATAACGTTGGAAATGCTGAACAGCGCGCTTTGCAAACCTGCGGGTAGTCCCAAACGGGTAATTTCCTTAGCTTCGGTTTTGTGCATACGCATTGTTTTGAAACGCAACTTAAAAAAGCATTTTTTGGAAAAGCGCGTATACAAAATTACCGCTATGCAGGAAAGTGCCTGAGATGTGGCGGTGGCAATGGCAACCCCCGCAACGTCAAGTTTGAACACAATAACCAGCAACAAATTCAACGCAACGTTGAATATCCCCGATCCCGTCAAAAAGTAAAACGGACGTTGCGTATCTCCCACGGCGCGCAACAACGCCGCGCAGAAATTGTAAACCATAGAAAACGGTACGCCGATAAAGTAGATTGCCAGATACTGCGTTGATAGGTCTATCAATTCGGCGTTCGTACCCATCCATATCAAGAAGTAGCGCGAACAGGTCACGCCGATAATTCCGACGGCTAACCCCATCAAAACCGATAGCAAAAAAGCCGTGTCGGCAACGCGCTGACCCTTTACCGCGTCCTGTTGCCCGTAACAGCGCGCCATCAAGATGTTTGCGCCGATAGACAACCCCATAAACAGGTTGACTATCAAGTTTATTAAAGCGTTGGTGGAGGAGATTGCTCCGACGGAGTGTTCCGAGCCGAACAGCCCGCAAACAATCAAATCGCTTGCGGTAAAAAGCAGTTGCAGTATGCCCGAAAGCATTATCGGCGCAACAAATTTTATTAAGTTTTTGACCATTCCCTTGTCGGAGGTCATATCAATCTTTGTTTTTACCATATCGATTTACAAAAACATTACAAATTATAGCACTTCGTTTTGCACAAAGCAACTAATCCGAATACACAAAACGGTTTATTTCGCGCCAATTTCGGACATTTTTTTACAATGGGTTTTTTAGCTTGAAAACAAACTTTCTCTGCGCCCTCCGATAGCGGTAAATTCAGCCCAAACAATTATCGTTTTTGCTAATTTACATAATACTATTACAGTAATAATATGCCTTTGAAGTCAAAAACGCGCTATTTTACCCTCAAAATACATATTGTACCGTTGACTTGACGGGGAAAATTTGTTAGAATAACTACAAAAAGAGAGGTGGCGAAATGAAATCGAAAGTATACTTTACTCGCAGAATTACCCCCGAGGGGCTTGTCGATATCTACAAGGCGTTGAACGTCGAACTCAAAGGCAAAGTTGCCGTGAAGATCTCCACGGGCGAACCGGGCGGACATAATTTTCTCAACCCGAAACTTATCCAACCGTTGGTGTCGTTGCTCAACGGGACGATAGTAGAGTGCTGTACCGCCTACGGCGGCAAGCGTTGCGAACCCAAAGTACATTGGCAAACGGTAAAAGATCACGGCTTTTACGACATCGCGCCCTGCGACATTATGGACGAAGAGGGCGAAATGGAAATTCCCATAAACGGCGGCAAGCATATGGACGGTTACAACATCGTGGGCAGTCACCTTGCCAACTATAACAGTATGTTAATGTTGAGCCACTTCAAGGGACACCAAATGGGCGGCTTCGGCGGCGCGCTCAAAAATATGTCTATCGGCGTAGCTTCGTCGCACGGTAAGGCGTGGATACACACCGTGGGCAGAACCAAAGACCCCGACGAGCTGTGGAATTTTGTCGATGATCAGGACGGCTTCCTCGAAAGTATGGCGGAGGCGTGCAAGTCCGTTATGGACTACTTGGGACGGGAAAACGTCGTCTACATCAACGTTGCCAACCGTTTGTCCGTCGATTGCGACTGCGACAGCAACCCGCACGAACCCGAAATGGCGGATATAGGCATATTTGCCTCGCTCGACCCCGTTGCGATAGACCAATGTTGCTACGATCAGGTGAAAAATTCTCCCGACGCGGGCAAAGCGTCGCTTATCGAAAGAATGGACAGCCGCCACGGCATACACACCGTGGAGTGGGCAAGCGAAATCGGTCTGGGCAATCGCGAGTACGAAATCATAGACATCGACAAATAAATCTTTTACGAAAAACCCAAACACAAAGAAACTCGAAATTTTTCGGGTTTCTTTTTTGTGCGGCGAATATTTTTGTTTACAATATAAAATTCATACAAATCTCAGAATAGCGGTAGTCGGGGAAATTGTATGCGCGCAAACTTATACAGATAACTTCGTAACCTATCAAAAAAGGCGTTATCGCATACGAGATTTTACCAAACGGAAAATTTATGAACAACCGCAATTTCCGTGCTTTTGCAGTCCGCTTTCGTGAAATTCTTCAAGTTCATTTGCCGTGCGACGTCCGTTACTTGTCAATTAAGCGTGTCTTGGTTGCTCCGCTAATATTTTGCTCGCGCCCCTAACGCAAAAATTTACGTCAAATAAAATAATTTGATTAGCTCTGTTAAAGGGCAAAATATTTTTATGCTGTCGCCGCCGTCAATTTGGGACTTAACAATTGCAAACAATATTTTTTTTTGCTATACTATACGGGTAATTGTTTTTACGCTGTTTTGACGAAACGAGGAGGTATGGCAAATGACGGATATAGAAATTGCCCGCAGCCGCAAAATGAGCGACATAGGCGTTATCGCCCGCAAGTTGGGCGTGCCGAGTTGCGATTTGGAAAGATACGGAAAGTACAAAGCGAAAGTTGCCGCACGTCCCAACGTCAAAAAGGACGCAAAGCTCATTTTGGTGACGGCGATCAACCCGACGGCGGCAGGCGAGGGCAAAACGACCGTATCCATAGGTTTGGCTGACGCGCTCAATCTCATCGGCGCAAAGACCTGTCTTGCGTTGCGCGAACCCTCTCTCGGACCCGTTTTCGGGGTAAAGGGCGGCGCAACGGGCGGCGGATATTCGCAGATCGTGCCTATGGAGGACATAAATTTACATTTTACGGGCGATTTCCACGCGATAACGGCCGCGAACAATTTGCTGTGCGCCCTTGTGGACAACAGCGTGTTTCAGGGCAATCCCCTCAACATAGACCCGAACAAAATTTTGTTCAACCGCACTTTGGACGTAAACGATAGGGCGTTGAGAGGCGTTACCGTCAACCGCGGCGTAAAGGACGCAACGGAGCATAGCGAAAAATTCAACATAACCGCCGCGTGCGAAATTATGGCTATTTTGGCACTTGCCTCGGATCTGCCCGATTTGAAAAGGCGTTTAGGAAAAATTCTCGTCGCCTACACCTACGACGGTAAGCCCGTGTTCGCTTCCGATTTGCACGCGCAAGACGCAATGACGATCCTGCTCAAAGACGCTCTGAAACCCAATTTGGTGCAAACGTTGGGCAAAACGCCCGCTTTTGTGCATTGCGGACCCTTTGCGAACATCGCTCACGGTTGCAACAGCGTTTCGGCGACGAAACTTGCAATGACCTTTGCCGACTACACTGTTACGGAAGCGGGTTTCGGCGCGGATCTCGGCGCGGAAAAGTTTCTTGACGTAAAATGCCGCGTTTCGGGATTGTGCCCCAATGCGGTGGTGGTCGTCGCAACCGTTCGCGCATTGAAATTGCACGGCGGCGCGCAAAAAGACGACCTTTCGCGCGAGGACGTAGAGTCGCTCCAAAGGGGTATGTGCAACCTCGTCAGACACGTTACAAACATTCGCGACGTGTATCGCCTGCCCGTAATTGTGGCGATAAACCGCTTTACAGCCGATACCGAGAGGGAAATTTCCGCAATAAAAAGCGCGACGCGGCAGTTGGGCGTTGAGGCGGTTGTGTGCGATGTCTGGGGCAAAGGCGGCAGAGGCGCGAAAGAGCTTGCCCGCCGCGTAACGGAGCTTTGCAACGAACCTGACTCCGAGTTTACCTTTGCCTACGAAACGCGCGACCCCGTTGCGGACAAAATTCGCAAAATCGCTCAAAAAATTTACGGCGCGCAGGACGTTGCTTTCTCTCCCGAAGCGGAGGAGAGCATACGCGCGTTAGCCGACGTTTGCGCCGTTGACGCATTGCCCGTCGTCATTGCAAAAACACAGTACAGTTTTTCGGACGACCCAAAGTTGCTCGGCGCGCCGTCGGGGTTTACTTTGCGCATACGTAACGTGGAATATCGCGGCGGCGCGGGGTTCCTTGTGGCGTTGGCAGGGAATATGTTGCTTATGCCGGGCTTGTCCGCAAAGCCTAACGCCGTCAATATGACGATAGACGACGACGGAAATATAGACGGGCTGTATTGATTAGGTAAATTACGGTCAGCAGAGAATCTTGCCGTAAAAAATTTTTTGCTTCAAAGGATAAAAATATGAAGGAAACGATTATGCCGAAATTGTATTTCAAGTACGGAACGATGAACAGCAGTAAATCCGCGCAAGCGTTGATGTGCAAGTTCAACTACGAGCAGAAAGGAATGAACGTAATGCTTGTCAAACCCTCGTTGGACACTCGCGACGACGAGAAGGAGAGAATGGTGCGTTCTCGTATCGGGTTGACGGCAAACTGCTACACGATAGAGCCGACGGAGAGTTTTACGGAACTATTCGAGCGCGTCAACAAGGTTTCGCCGATAGATATAGTGATAGTGGACGAAGCCCAATTTTGTACCACCGAGCAGGTAAACCAACTTAAAGAATTGACAAAGAGCGTAAGCGTGCTGTGCTACGGCTTATTGTTGGACTTTACCTGTCACCTGTTCGAGGGGAGCAAACGTCTGGTGGAGCTTGCCGATTCTATGCAGGAAATCAAATCGGTGTGTCGTTGCGGGCGCAAATCTTCCGTCAACGCGCGTTTTGTAAACGGCAAATGCGTAGAGGACGGTCCGACGATATTGATCGGCGGCGACGAGTCCTACGAAAGTATGTGCTATTGGTGTTGGCAGGAAGAGTTACATAAACATTAGTTTGTAAAAAAATGGGGATTTGCGTTTTGCAGATCCCCTTTTGTTAAAAATTATTTCTGCGGCTTGTAAACGCACCCCTCCGCGGCGGTCGAGCAGGTTTTCGCCCAATTTTTCAAAAAGAAATTACCGTAGTTGCCGTTTGTCGCTTCGTGTTGACGGTAGCGCATATTAAGATCTTTCGCTTTTATGTCCAAACCGATTTTGCCCTTGGTAAGGCTGATCTCTATTTCGTCGCCGTCTTGCAACACGCTGAACAGGTTTTGCTCTCCCGTTTCGGGCGTTATGTGTCCCACAACAAAGCCGTTGTAGAAGTCGGCTATCCGTCCGTCGGTAATGACGGCAACTTTTTGTTCGAGGTCGTAACCTTTCAGCAAAGCGAGGGAAAAGAATATCTCTCTCATTCCGGGTCCGCTCTTGGGACCCTCTCCGCGAATAACCACAACGTCGCCCGCCTTTATTTCGCGGTGCAACAGCGCGTCTATCGCGGTTTCTTCGTTTTGATAGACTCTCGCGGGACCGACAAAAGCGTTTCCTTTGCAACCGTAATGCACAAACGCTCCGTTTTCCGCTATGTTACCGTAAATGGTGCGCAGGCGCGCCGACGGCGCAACTTTGTTGTCTACGTCGCGTACTACCTTGTTGTTGACAACGTAAACATCCCCGAGCAGTTCGTCAAGATCCGTTTTGCTGTCTATGGCAACGTTATTTATCAATTCGGCGGAGCGCAGTTGTTTGAGCATTGCAAACACGCCTCCCGCTTTGTGGAATTGCGGCATTAAGCATTTGTTCGCGTCCTCTTTGGACAGCAACAGCGGAGTGGATTTTGCCGCGTCGCCTATCGTCTTGAAATTGACGTTTCTCACTCCCACCTCGCGCGAAAGGGCAATGAGGTTGAGCATAGTGGTGGAACTGCCGCCGCAAGCCAAGTCGAGGACGACAAGGTTATTCATCGTTTTGGAAGTGAGCGCGCGTTTTGGGGTCCACTTGTCGTTGGCAAGTTTGACGGCGAGTTTGCCCGTTTCAAAGGCGATCTTCTTGCGTTCCACCGACCCCGCAGGTGCCGTTCCGTTGCCTTTCACGGCTAAACCCGTGGCTTCGAGTAGGCAGTTGAAGCTGTTCGCTCCGTAACGGTCGCAGTCCGTGCCGAGAGTGAGGGGAAGATTTCTTTCTAACTCTTCTATCTCTTCGTAGGAAGTCTTTCCCGTTTTTATGCGGGAGATCTGTTCGTAAACGTAAACGAAACCGTGTTCGGCTTTGCCGTCCGAAATGGGCATCATCGTGCCTTGACAAACAAACGCGCAGGGCAGGTTGAGGCGTATCGCGCCCAACAACATTCCGCAAACTGTGTTAGGCTCGCTTGCGACGAAAACCAACCCGTCGAAAAATTCGTGCGAACAAAGCAATTCCACGGCGTTTGCCGTCAAGTCGCGAGAGGGCAAATCGTACTTTGTGGAGGGCGTGCCGTGCATAGCCGTTGCGTCCGCAGAGGCAACGTAGCAGGTTTTGGCAGTGGCTCCCGCGGCGACTATTCCCTCTTTGACGCGGGTGCAAAGCGTATCCAACTCGCTCTCGGCTGCCGCCGTTTCGTTCTGAGCGCATATCACGCCGATAAGAGGGCGCGCAACGTCTATTTCCAGACAGTTTGTCAACGTCCGTTGGGGCAGTTTGTCCAATTGATCGATGAATTCTTTAAGCATATTTTACCTCGAAAATATTTTAACTCTTTACGGGCGCGTTGTCAACAGCCGTTGCTTGCGCCTTGCAAAATTTTTTGTCTTGCTTTCGCCTTGCGGAAAATCGAGATGTCGAGCAAGGCGAAAGGCAAATTCGTATAATTATTCCGTCCAAAGCTCAAAATAACTAAAAAACGGTAAATGGGGTAGGGAAAAATGAGTAAAAAAGTTGTAATCTGCGGCGTGGATACCTCCGCGCTCCCCAAACTGTCGCAAAAGCAGTCTGCCGAACTGCTGACCGCTATATCAAAGGGCGACGGCAACGCGCGCAATTATTTTATCAATTGCAATTTGCGTTTGGTTTTGTCCATCGTTCAACGTTACAGCTACCGTGTGGATAACCCCGACGATCTTTTTCAGATAGGTTGCGTGGGGCTTATCAAGGCGGTGGACAACTTCAAGGTGGACGTAGGCGTTTGTTTTTCCACCTACGCCGTGCCGATGATAGTGGGAGAAATACGCCGTTACTTGCGCGAGGGTTCCATACGCGTCAGCCGCGGTATTCGCGACGTTGCCTATCAGGCATTGCAAACGCGCGAAAGGATCGAAAGCGAAAGCGTGGACGAAGCGTCCATTCAGCAAATCGCCGATGAAATGCACTTGCCCGTCTACAAGGTGCTGTACTGTCTTGACGCCATTTCCGAGCCGATCTCCCTTTCGGAGGCAATCTACTCGGACGAAGAGGACAGCCTGACTTTGCAGGACCACATTTCCGACTCAAAGTGTTCGGAAAATATCTGGGCGGAAAACGTCACTCTGTTTGACGCGTTGGCTTCGCTGGACGACAAGGAGCGCGGTATTCTTCTCAAAAGATATTTCGAGGGCAAAACGCAGGTGGAAGTTTCCCGCGAGGTGGGGTTAAGCCAAGCGCAGGTTTCCCGTCTGGAAAAGAACGCGATGAACCGTCTGCGTTCGGAAATGGCTTAGGCTTGTACTTTTTTGTCGAATTGGGTCATTTGCTCTTTGTTGTTGTTCTATAATACATTCGGAGAGCATTATGGAACTCAGTTACAGCGAATTGCGCACTAAGGAAGTGGTAAATTTGCAAAACGGCGCGCGAATGGGCAAAATCATCGATATGATCATCGACAGCAACGGAAAGAACGTTTTGGGAGTGGTTGTTCCCGGGGTAAAAAAGCTGTTCAAGCCCGCCGAAGATATTTTTGTGCCGTGGTGCAACATCTCTAAGATAGGCAACGACGTTATTCTCGTGTCGTTGGACGTAAGCTCCCTTACGGGCGTAACTCGCAGCGCGGAAATGCATATGGACGGCGTTGGCGACGGCAAGCCGCAGGACGACTTTCTTTGATTTTGACGCGGGGTGAAAGTTTTCCTTTTCCCCGCCGTTGATTTAACTATATATTTTATATCAAATATTTGCTTTTTTTCGGTGTATTTGATATAATTACTTTATGCTTCAAGAAATTCAAGTAAAATCAAAGCAATTGCTTTCCGATTTGATTGGCGAAAACGCCGATCTCGGTTACTACCGAATACAAAAGTTGATCAAATCGAAAAGCGTCAAAATAAACGGCGTTCGTGTAGGCGTGGATATGAACGTAAGCGCGGGCGACGTTGTTTACGTGTATCTTGCCGACCGTGAAAAAAACGGCATCGAAGTGGTATATCGCGACGACAACATTCTCGTCGTCAACAAAAACGCGGGCATAGAGGTGCAGGGCGAGGGTTCTTTGACGGAACAAATCAACGATATTCTCACCGACGCGGTTGCCGTTCCCGTGCATAGATTGGATCGCAACACTATGGGTTTGGTGGTTTTCGCGCTCAACAAAACGGCGGAAAACGAACTGTTGGACTCTTTCAAAGAGCGCGAGATAGACAAAACTTACAATTGTATCGTGGTGGGCGCGCCGCCCAAACCGGCGGGCAAGTTCAAAGCCTTTTTGTTCAAGGACGCCAAGAAAAGCCTTGTCTACATTTCGGAAACGCCCAAGACGGGTTACGTTCCGATTGAAACCTACTACAATATGTTGAAAAAGTTGGGCGAACTTGCGTTATTGGAAGTCAAACCCATAACGGGTCGCACTCACCAGATACGCGCCCACCTTGCCTATCTCAAAATTCCCATTTTGGGGGACGGCAAGTACGGAATAAACAAAATAAACCGCAAATACAGGGTAAAAACGCAACTGCTTTGCTGTACCAAGATAACTTTCCATTTCAAACAGGGTACGCTGAGGTATCTCGACGGCAAGAGCGTTGTGCTTAATATAGATTTAACGCAGTACTACAAGAAGTAAATCAGAGGTAATTATGAAAAAGTTATTGATAGTTTTGTTGTCGGTGGCGTTGTTGGCAACGCTGTGCGCGTGCAACTACGTTCCGTCCACAAGATTTATGTCCTCCGCTCAGGTAAACGCATTGACAAAAAAGTACGACAAACCCCAAGCGGAACTCACTCTCAACTATCGCACGGGCGGTACGGACGTGGAAGTCAAGGTGGTGTACGATCTGTTGCTTTCGCAAACGCCTATTGCCACGGTGAGATTTATCCAATTGGTAAACGACGGTTTCTACGAAAGTACCTTTATGGATAACTACGACAGTACAAACAAATATCTCACTTTCGGAAGATACGTCTACGTGCAAAGCAAGCAAAACGAAAGCAAAAACGTGTATCTCAAAAACCCAATGGACGTAACTTTCAAGGGCGAGTTCAAGAGCAACGGATACCGTCAACCCAAGGAGGGCTACGCGCAATTCAGTTTGCTTTCTTTGGCTATGTACCACGACGCTTGGACGGAGAGCAACAACACTTTCGACAGCGCGAACGGTTATCTTATTATGGCAATGGCAAACCAAACGCTCAATTCCGATAACTACGCCGTGTTTGCCACAGTAAATTCGATAACCGTTAAATACGGCGACAAGGAGGCGACTTCGCACTCGAATTTGCCCTCTGACGTAAATTCCATTCTCACAAAAACAAGCAAGACGTCCTACACTGTGTACGACGACGATTCGGAAACGAATTCGACAAGCGTATCTCTTTTGTCGGAGTCGAACAGGGTAAAAGTACACATCGAGATATTGGGCGATTACGATTGGTCCGCTTTGCCTAAGATAGGTCAGTAGGCAACAAAGTCAATCGAGGCAACCGATCGGTTGCCTTTTTGTAAGTTATGTTAGTTATCACTAAACTCGACAAAAAATCTCCCGCTCAGCGGATCGGTCTGAAACGCGGCGATATTATCTCCGCGTTTAACGGCGAAGAAGCAAAAGATATGCTGGACGTGGCTTATTTCGACTCGCAGTCGGTGTTTTCCGTTACCGTAACGCGCAACGGAAAAAGTCTTACTTTCAACGTGGAAAAAGACGCCAACCAAGCAATGGGCTGGGATTTCGACGACGAAAGCTACATCGAGCCGCGTTGGTGCGCCAACAAATGCGTGTTTTGTTTCGTGGATCAGTTGCCGAAAGGTCAACGCAAAACGCTGTACGTAAAGGACGACGATTGGCGTTTGTCCTTTGTTTCGGGCAATTTCGTCACTTTGACAAACGTGTCCGACGAGGAAATCGCGCGTATCAAGAGCAAAAAGTTTTCGCCGCTGTACATATCCGTACACGCCACCGACGACGTTTTACGGCGTAAACTGCTCGGCAATCCCAAGGCGCGACCGATAATGCCGTTATTGAAAGAGCTTGCCGACAGCGGCATAACTATGTACACGCAGGTTGTGATGTGTCCCGATCTGAACGACGGCGAAGTTCTCGCCAAAACAATGAAAGATTTGTTTTCGCTGTACCCCGCAGTGCAAAATCTCGCCGTGGTACCCGTCGGGTTGACAAAATATCGTTGCGGCTTGCAGGACATACGACCTGTAAACAAGCAATTGGCGAACAGTACTATTGATGAAGTGGAGCGTTTTGACGCGCAGTGTTACGAGCGTATCGGCAAGCACTTTGTTTACTGCTCGGACGAGATGTACGTGTACGCGCAGAGAGAACTTCCTCCCTACGAATACTACGGCGATTTCGAACAGTTGGAAAACGGCGTGGGCTTGATTGCGGATATGCGTTATCAATTTTGTTTGGCTTTGCGCGACGCGGTTGCCGCCAAGAGCGGTAGTTTCACCGTCGTAACGGGAGTTGCCGCCACGCCCTACATCGAGCAGGTATTGGAAATGGCAAGGCAACGCTTTCCCGCTGTTACCGTCAACGTGGTAACGGTGGTAAACAAGTTTTTCGGCGAAACAGTTACGGTGGCGGGGTTGATTGTGGGCAAAGACATCGCCGACGCTTTGCGCGACAGAAAGGACGTGGGCGACACGCTGTTGTTGCCGCGCGTTATGTTGCGCGAAACGGAGGACGTTTTTTTGGACGGAATGACATTGGACGAACTCAAACGTACAACGGGTAAAAATATAGTAGTTACCGCAGACGGTTACGAGTTGTGTCAAGCTATTTTGGAGTGCGAGTAATGGCAAAACCTCTTGTTGCCATAGTGGGTAAACCCAACGTTGGCAAATCTACATTTTTCAATAAAGTTTGCGGCGGCAGAATATCGATTGTGTCCGATATGCCCGGGGTCACTCGGGACAGGATCTACGCCGACGCGGAATGGCTCGGTAAGGAATTTACCCTTATCGACACGGGCGGCATACAGCTGAAAAGCGACGACGTTATGTTCCGCCATATCAAGCAACAGGCGCAGATCGCTTTGGACCTCGCCGACGTTATCCTGTTCTTTTGCGATTACAAAAGCGGCTTGACAGCGGAAGATTGGGACGTGGCGTCCCTGTTGCGCAAGACAAGCAAGCCCGTCCTTTTGGTGGTAAACAAGGTGGACAACTTCCGCGAGGCGGACTTGACGGATTTCTATTCGTTGGGTTTCGGCGACTTTTTTGCCGTTTCGGCGGAGCAAAAACAGGGAGTGGGTGATTTGCTCGACCGTGTGGTGTCTTTCTTCCCCGAACAAGCCCCCGTTGAGGAGGACGACGCGATAAAGATTGCCGTCGTGGGCAAGCCCAATGCGGGCAAATCTTCGTTAGTAAACAAAATTCTCGGTTACGACCGTACTATCGTGTCCGACGTGGCGGGGACAACTCGCGACGCGGTAGATACTCCCTTTACCTACAACGGGCGAAAATACGTGGTAATCGACACGGCGGGTATGCGCAAAAAACGTTCCATTGCCTCCGATTCGGTAGAGCAGTACAGCGTTGCGCGTTCTCTCAATGCCGTGCGGCGTTCGGACGTGTGTTTGATAGTTATGGACGCGCAGGAGGGGCTGTCCGAGCAGGACGTCAAGATTGCGGGGTTCATTCACGACGAGGGAAAACCGTCGGTGGTGGTGATAAACAAGTGGGACTTGATAGAAAAGGACTCGCACACCGTGGAAACTTTCAAAAAGAAGTTGTCCTGCGACCTTGCCTTTATGGATTACTTCCGTTACATAACTGTTTCGGCTTTGACGGGTCAGCGCGTAGGCAAACTTATGGAAGAGGTAAACTACGTGTACGCCAAATCGACTTTCCGTTGCAGTACGGGTATGTTGAACGACGTCGTAACGGACGCCGTTCGCGCAGTGGAGCCGCCGTCGCATAACGGCAGGCGCGCCAAAATAAAATATGCAACGCAGCCCTCCACGCAACCGCCCACGTTCGTGTTCTTCACCAACAACGCCGATTTGGTGCATTTCTCCTACCGCAGATACCTCGAAAACTACATTCGCAGAGCTTTTGCGTTGGACGGCACTCCCCTAAAACTTATATTTCGCGACGGAAGCGAAAAGGATTGAAAATGTTTGATATTTTTGCACAATATTGGTGGCAACTATTGTTACTTGCGGTCGGAAGCTATTTTTTGGCTAACGTCAACTTTGCCGTACTCTTCTCCAAGCTGTTCAAAAAGGGCGACGTGAGAGATTACGGAAGCGGCAATGCGGGTGCCGCCAATATGTTTCGCGTGTACGGTTTGAGAATGGGCGCAATTACCTTTGTCTGCGACGTACTCAAAGGAGTTTTGCCCTGCGTGCTTGCAAAATACGCGATTTTCCGCCATCTCGGTTGGGACGTCGCCACAACCGCAGGATACGTTGCGGGGCTTTTTGCCGTGGTGGGACACATTTTCCCCGTGTTCTACAAGTTCAGGGGCGGCAAAGGCGTCGCTACGGCGATAGGCGTTAGCTTTTCTTTGCAGCCTATGCTGTCGCTGTGCTTGGTGTTACCCTGCGTAGTAATATTGCTTGTTTCCGACAGGACGTCCATCGTCAGCCTGTTTTTGTCGGCGGTGGAGATAGTGTGGTGTTGGGTGTTTTACTCGTACAGATACGATTGGCAGGTAATGTACGTCAACGTAGACGCTTTTTGTTGCCTGTGCAACACGTTGATGTTTGCGTTGGTTATTTACGCGCACCGCAACAATATTGTAAGAATTTGCAAAGGTACGGAAAACCGCACGGGCATACGCAAAGCGTTGCGCGGCAAATCGGATAAGATAGTCGGCAAAAAAGCCGCCGAAGATTTTGCCGCAACAAACGCCGATTCGTCGCAGTCAACCGATAAATAGTGTTCTGAAAAAATGAAAGAAGCCGCTCAAACAAACGACATAGTGAAAATTTCCGCCAGCAATCCCGTAAGAACCGATTGCGAGTTTTCCCGCATTGTGGTACGTCCCGTTTCCATTAAGGGCAAAGCGTGTTTTCAGGCGGAAATGTTCAAGGGCGCGCAGGCGTTTCACCAAAACATTCCGCCCGAAGAACTTAGCGATTGGATAGCCTCGTACGTACAAGGCGTTTACAAACAAACGCTGTTTGTAATGACGGACAGGGAAGTGACGTATCTTACCTCCTCTAAGGGTAAAGTTACCCGCTTGGAAAAGCCTGCCGCGCACGAGGCAGTACGCGACGGCAACGACAGACAAAAGAAGTACATTCTCAACGTCGGGAAACCCGTCCCCGCATTGGCGGACTTGGGAGTGTTTACCCAAGACGGAAAGGTCGTTGCGGGAATGTACGACAAGTTTAAGCAAATAAACCGTTTTGTGGAAATTTTGGACGACGTTTTCAAATCTCATACGGGCAAGTTGACCGTGTTGGACTTCGGGTGCAGCAAATCCTATTTGACTTTTGTCGTCTACTACTATCTGACCGAGTTGCGCCATATAGACGCGCAAATAATCGGTTACGACGTAAAAAAGGACGTGGTGGCAAACTGCAACGCATTGGCGGCTAAGTACGGCTACCGCAATCTGCGCTTCGAGGCGGCGGACGTAAGCAAGGACAAGCTAAGCGACGAGCATATAGACGCGGTTATTTCGTTACACGCGTGCGACACGGCAACCGACTACGCTCTGCACTACGCCGTCAGGCACAACGTAAAGTATATTTTTTCCGTTCCGTGCTGTCAACACGAGGTAAACAACAGCATTTCCGCAGGGCAGGGCGACTTGGACGTTCTTTTGAGGTACGGCATTGTCAAAGAGCGCGTTTCCGCATTGCTTACCGACGCGATACGCGCAATGACGTTGGAGGACGAGGGCTACAAAGTGGACGTAATGGAATTTGTCGATTTGGCTCACTCTCCCAAGAACATAATGTTGCGTTGCGTAAAAACGGGCAAGACTTCCCGAAAAAACGCCGCCGCAATTCGATCGCTGTTGGAAAAGTACGGTTTTCACCAAACGTTGTTTGAACTTTTGAATAAGTAAATTTAGCAGGCGGTATCTGTCGGTTATATTGTGCGGGCGGCAAATTGTCGCCCGTTATTTTCTTTGAAAATTGTTCTTTCCGTTGTTTTCGCTCCCGTCCGTTCACGTCGGGAGTTTCACGTTTCCGTCGGCTTTTTGTTCCTGCGGCTTTCTGTTTTAACCGTCGTTTTTTGATCAAGGTCGTCCAATGCTTTTTTATTATTTTAGTGTATGAGCGACTATCCGTATTTAACGCTTCGGCGATTTTTGTTAAATTCCGCTTTGTCGTACGGGTCGGTGAAAATTTACCAAACGTTGCAATAATTTAGATTGCGTTTTGTGAGATATGAACTCTTCGTTGAGTTCGTCTGCATTTTAGTTTTCTTTTTAGAAATTTGTTGACTTTCTCTCAATCATTGCTTATAATAATAGCGACTTCGACATACAGAAAATCGCATTGGCTGTATCTAAGTATGGTGGGGTGCTTCCTTTGAGAAGATTTGCGTCTACCCGAAGCAGAATAAGCGTCGCATTTAAGCGGTGCTTATTTTTTGATTGTGGCTATATTCATCTAACCTTTGCTGTATCCGCTTCTCAAATTCCTCCCGATAATGGTCGTCCTCCAAGATTTCATCAAAGGTCAAAATTCCGTCAATAATTTCTGTGTTCTTTTTTCCAATTTTTTGAATAGATGTTGACTCTTTTTTAATTCCGTTATATACTAATAAAAGAAAAGCATTGTCTTTACCCTGCCGAGGCTTGTCCGCCGGAGTGGGGCACCCGGACACGGGGGCAACGCTTTTGTTTTATTGAATGGGTCTAATCTTGCAACCTGCTTTCCTCATTTTCACATTCGACAATGCGGCGTGACAATTTCCCTTTGCACACAAACTCGAAGTTTCCGCTATTATTTTGTCTTTTTAACTAATCATTTTATATAATAGAAGCGAAACACGTTGTAAAATCGACGAAAGCTATTCCCCGTTTGTCGAGGCGCGAGGGCGCGTTTTTTTTGCCGTGTTCTATATGGGGAGTATTGCTCATATACTTTACCAAACGTATTTTGGAGGCAGGTATGAACAATATTTATCAGGATATTTCGGAACGCACAAACGGCGATATATATATCGGCGTTGTCGGTCCCGTGCGCAGCGGCAAATCGACGTTTGTCAGTAACTTTATGACAAAGTTGATTTTGCCCAACATAAGCGACCCCAACGAGCGCGCCCGCGCCACGGACGAATTGCCGCAATCGGCGGACGGCAAAACGATAATGACAACGCAGCCCAACTTTGTACCCAACAACGCGATAAGGCTTACGCTGAGCGACAAGGCAACGGCAAACGTCCGCCTGATAGATTGCGTAGGGTACTTGGTGGACGGAGCGGAGGGACATCTCGAAGGGGACAGAATGCGCCTTGTCAGTACGCCGTGGTCTACCGAACCCATTCCCTTTGAAAGAGCCGCCGAAATCGGCACGCAAAAGGTCGCTACCGAACACTCGACGGTCGCGGTGGTGGTTACGACAGACGGAAGTATCGGAGATATACCCCGTCAAAACTATGTCGCGGCGGAAGAACGCGTCGTGCGCGAATTGAAAAATGCGGGAAAACCCTTTGTGGTGGTACTCAATTGCAAAAAGCCCAACAGCGACAAGTCCGCCGATTTGGCAAACGCCTTGCAGGAAAAATACGGAGTGGGCGTGTTGCCGCTGAACGTGCAAAACGCGGGTTCGGCGGAATTTGAAAACGTTTTGCAAAGCGTACTCAAAGAGTTCCCCGTAAGGCGCATTGCGGTAAATCTGCCCAAGTGGTTGCGCGCTCTCGAAAACGACAACAAATTTATTTCGGAAATACTCGAAAGAATCAAACAGCGTTGCGGCGACGTGTGCAAAATGAAAGACGCCGAAAAACTTTTGACGGCTTTCGACGGGTGCGACTTTGCGGAAAACATCGAAATAGAAGATCTGAATATGGGTAGCGGCGTAGCGCAATACGGTTTTACGCCCAAAGCCGATTTGTTCTTCCGAATCCTTTCCGAAGAGGCGCAAATGGACATAACGGACGAATACAGCCTTATGAGTTTCGTGACGGGCGCGGCTTACGCAAAAAAGCGTTTCGAAGAAATAAAGGACGCCCTCGACGAAGCGGACAGCAACGGCTACGGCATTGTGTACCCAAAGACGGAAAATATGACGTTGGACGAACCGCAAATCGTCAAGCAGGGAAATATTTACGGCGTTCGCCTCAAAGCCGTTTCGCCGAGCTATCATATAATAAGGGTAAACGTTTCCACAGAAGTAAGCCCGATGGTGGGGACGGAACAGCAAAGTCAGTACCTGCTTGCCGAGTACAAGCAAAACCCCGAAGCGATCTGGAACACGAATATGTTCGGGAAAACAATGGCGGGGCTGGCGCGCGAAGGTTTGGAAGGGAAATGCGTTGCGATGCCTCCCGAGATAAAACAAAAACTTGCCAAAACAGTCAACAGAATAGTAAACGAAAACCGCGGCGGTTTGTTCTGCCTGATACTGTAACTACAAAAGCCCTCCTGTACGTACAAGGCACTTTCTTTTCCGAAAGTGCCTTGTTTGGTGTTCAACAATATCGAATTTTGCAGTTTTGTGATATACTATTACAAACATACTATCAAAAACAGCCTCAAAACACTGATTTTGAGGCGGTTTTGGGCGGTAAAAACTTTACTGTTCGTTGTACAAGTCTTTTAACTTTTTGAGTATTTTGCTTTCCAAGCGAGAAACCTGCACCTGCGACACGCCGAGTTTTCGCGCAATTTCTCCCTGCGTCATATCTCTGAAATAGCGCAAAACGACGATCTTTTTTTCACGTGGGGAGAGTTGGTCGAGCATATCTTTGAGTATCACCCTGTCGAGCATTTTTTTGTCCTCGTCGGTGGGCAAGTGTTCGATGAGTTCCGTTTGTTTGCCGTCCTTGTCGTTAGCCGTTTCGTACAGCGACACGGGTAGCCGCGTTGCGTCCAGCGCGAAAACAACCTCCGTCGGTTCTATGCCGAACTGTTGCGCAATTTGTTCGACAGTGGGCGTTTCGCCCGATTCCTTTACCTGTTCGTCTACGTAGCGAGTTATTTTCGATGACAGACTTTTGATGGAGCGCGACACTTTCAGATACCCGTCGTCGCGCATATATCTCTTTATTTCGCCCAAAATCATCGGCACGGCATAGGTACTGAATTTCACGTTGTGTTCGTACGAAAAGTTTTTTATGCTTTTCAGCAAGCCGATACTCGCTATTTGGTACAAATCGTCGTACTCTATGTGTTTGCCGAGGTAACGCTTTATTATGCTTTTCAAAAGCGGCGCGTTTTCCGTCAACAGTACTGTGGCGGCGTTTTCGTCGCCCTGTTGCGCTCGGGCTATCAATGCCATTGTTTCTTCGTGGGATAACATTTGCCGTTACGCCACCTTTTTTACAAGTTGGACCGTGGTAAGTCCCTTTACGGAAGTTACTTTTACGCTGTCGCAAAAGGCTTGCATAACGGTAAATCCCATTCCCGAGCGTTCGCCCGTCGAAACGGTGGTAAAAAATGGTTTCATTGCCTGCTCGACGTTTTCTATCCCTTTGCCGAAATCGCAAATTTCCACCGTAAGGCTGTTTTCGTCGAGGGTGCAGGATATTTCTATCACGCCCTCCTGAACGCCGCCGTAGGCGTGTACTATGCAATTTGTCACCGCTTCGGAAACGGCTGTTTTTACGTCCTCGACCTGCTCCAACGTTGGGTTGATCTGGACGAAAAAGGCGGCTACTACGGAGCGCGCAAAGGACTCGTTTTGAGATTTTGCTTCGATGGTGAGTTTCATTTTGTTAAGTGTTGACATATTTTGTAACCTCTTTATTTTTGCTTTTTAAGCGCGCGAAATTATTTCGTACAAACCCGACATACGGAAGATCTTGTCCACAGTCGGAGATGGATTTCGTACAAACAGACGTTTGTTTTCCTTGCGTAAAAGTTTGTATCTTCCTATAACGACGCCTATTCCCGTAGAGTCCATAAAGGAAAGTCTGCTAAGATCCAGCACCGCGTTGCCGAAGTTGCCTTGACAAATTTTTTCGTCCAACTTTTTTCTGACGAAAGCGGCGGAGTGTTCGTCCAGCTCTCCCACAAGACGAAAAACGAGGTTTTGACCTTCTGATTCCGTGTATACTTCCATATTGTTCCTCCGCGTATAATGGTAGAACAATAAGCATTTACGTTTTTGTAGTGTTTTGTAATTTCGCTCTGTATATTGTCGATTTGATTTTTGTCGCGAGCAAGCGGCGGTAAGGGGCGTTCAATAATTTTTTTCTCGAAAATATCCGTAAAAAAGTTGACACAAAGCGGAAAATATTGTACTATAAGAAAGCTGATGTTGACACATCGGGGTGTAGCGCAGTTTGGTAGCGCACATGGTTTGGGACCATGGGGTCGCAGGTTCGA